>NZ_JBFBAF010000037.1:0-97470 GCF_040682095.1 Amycolatopsis sp. NPDC051372 | reverse complement strand
GCACCACTACAACCACCACCGAGCCCACACCGCCCTCAACGGCCACCCACCCATCACCCGGGTCAACAACCTCACAGGGCACTACAGCTAGCCGGAGACCCACAGGTCGGCCGGGATATCCGTGACGATTGTTTCCCCTGCGCTGCGAGTGGCGCATGGGACTATCGCGCCCGGGCCGTTACCGTGGAGGCATGTCTGGGTCGGCGACGAGGAAGCGGAGCACGGCGAGCGGCGGCGGGAAGGCGCCGGCGCGGGGGTCGCGCACGCCGGCGAAACCGAGGTCGTCCGGGGCCCGGCCGGCGAAGGCGAGCCCGGCGCGCAGCAGTTCCGCGCGCGGTAGCTCCGCGCGTAAGCCCCCGCCGCGGCGGGGAAAGGCGAAGCCCGGCGCGTTCGGGCGCGGGGTGCGCGGCACGTGGAACCTGGTGGCCAAGGGCGTCGGTTCGCTGGCCCGCACGGTCGGGCGCACGCGGGAGCTGGAGCCGGAACACCGTCGTGACGGGCTGGCGCTGGGGCTGATCGCGCTGGCGATCATCGCGGCCGTGGGCGTGTGGTGGCGGGCCGCGGGGCCGATCGGGGCGGCCGTGGAGGTCGCGACGCGCACGGTGCTGGGCGCGGGCGCGGTGACATTGCCGCTGGTGCTGGTGGTGGTCGCGGTCGCGTTGATGCGGTCGGAGCCGAACCCCGAGACCCGGCCGCGGATGGTGATCGGCACGGTGCTGGTCGTGCTGTCCGTGCTGGGGATGCTGCACATCTTCACGGCGCTGCCCGAAACCAACGACGGCCGCATGTACGCCGGCGGCATCATCGGGCTGTTGTCCGGCGGGCTGCTGACCAAGGGCGTCACCACGTGGGTCGCCGTGCCGTTGCTGATCCTGGCGCTGCTGTTCGGCGTGCTGGTGTTCACCGGCACGCCCGTGCGCGAGATCCCGCACCGCCTGCGCACGTGGGGTCTCGACGAAGACGAGCTGGCCGACCTCGAGGGCGACAACGCGGAACCCGAGGCCGACGAGGTCATCGAGGCCGACCCGAAGGCCGTGCGGCTGCGCAAGCCGTCGCGTCGGCGCCAGAGCAGCGCCGACACCGAGGGCGAGCAGATCGACCTCGACGCGATGCTGGCCGAGCCGCCGATGCCGGTGCGCCCGCCCAAGCCGAAGCCCGCCGAAGAGGTCTCCGAGAAGAAGCCGAAGAAGGCGCCGGAGCCGCCGCTGGCGATGACGCGGACCGTCGAGGGCGACTACCAGCTGCCCTCACCCGATCTGCTGAAGCTCGGCGACGTGCCGAAGTCCCGCAGCAAGGCCAACGACGCCATGATCGAGGCGATCACGGGCGTGCTCGACCAGTTCAGCATCGACGCGCAGGTCACCGGCTTCACCCGCGGCCCCACGGTCACGCGCTACGAGGTCGAGCTCGGCCCGGGTGTGAAGGTCGAGAAGATCACGGCGCTCACGAAGAACATCGCGTACGCCGTGGCCACGGACAATGTCCGGCTGCTCGCGCCGATCCCCGGCAAGTCGGCTGTCGGCATCGAGGTGCCGAACTCCGACCGCGAGATGGTGCGCCTGGGCGACGTGCTGCGCGCGCCGTCCACGGTCAAGGACAACCACCCGATGGTGATCGGGCTCGGCAAGGACATCGAGGGCCACTTCGTCACCGCGAACCTCACGAAGATGCCCCACCTGCTGGTGGCGGGCTCGACCGGTTCCGGTAAGTCGAGTTTCGTCAACTCGATGCTGGTATCGCTGCTCGCCCGCGCGACGCCGGACGAGTGCCGCATGATCCTCATCGACCCGAAGATGGTCGAGCTCACGCCGTACGAGGGCATCCCGCACCTGATCACGCCCATCATCACCCAGCCGAAGAAGGCCGCCGCCGCGCTGGCCTGGCTGGTGGAGGAGATGGAGCAGCGCTACCAGGACATGCAGGTCAACAAGGTCCGCCACATCGACGACTACAACCGGAAGGTCCGCTCCGGCGAGATCACGGCGCCCCCGGGCAGCGAGCGCGAGTACCGGCCGTACCCGTACATCATGGCGATCGTCGACGAGCTGGCCGACCTCATGATGACCGCGCCCCGCGACGTGGAAGACGCGATCGTGCGCATCACGCAGAAGGCGCGCGCCGCCGGCATCCACCTGGTGCTGGCCACGCAGCGGCCGTCTGTCGACGTCGTCACCGGCCTGATCAAGACCAACGTGCCCTCGCGGCTGGCGTTCGCCACGTCGTCGCTCACCGACTCGCGGGTCATCCTCGACCAGCCGGGCGCCGAGAAGCTCATCGGCATGGGCGACGCTCTGTACTTGCCGATGGGCGCGGGCAAACCGGTGCGCATCCAGGGCGCGTTCGTGGGCGACGAGGAGATCGCGGCCGTCGTCTCGTTCGCCAAGGACCAGGCGCAGCCCGACTACACCGACGGCGTCACGGCTCAGAAGGCCGGCGAGAAGAAGGAGATCGACCCCGACATCGGCGACGACCTCGACGTGCTGCTCCAGGCCGCCGAGCTCATCGTCACCTCGCAGTTCGGCTCCACGTCCATGCTCCAGCGCAAGCTCCGCGTCGGCTTCGCCAAGGCCGGCCGCCTCATGGACCTGCTCGAAAGCCGCGGCGTCGTGGGCCCCTCGGAGGGCTCGAAGGCCCGCGACGTGCTCATCAAGCCGGAAGAGCTGGACGGCGTCCTGTTCATGATCCGCGGCGGCGACGCCCCGTCGGGCGACTCGGACGACGAAGACTTCTGACGCGGTGGTGCAACCAGTACCGGTGATCGTTCCGTCCTGATCACATGGACGCGCACAAGCTCGCTCTGGCCATCGGGACCGTCGCCGTGCTCGCGGTGGGCGCGGGGAGCTCGGTGGCGCTCGCGCACACGCTCGACGGTGCGGGCGGCGCGCCGCGGTCGGCCGCGGCGGTGGGGACCGTGCCGGCGGAGCCCGGCCGGGACGTGACGCTCAAGGTCGGTCAGGAGGCGCAGCTGAGCACGAAGGACCTGACCGTGCGGTACACGCGCCTGGTCGAGGACTCGCGGTGCCCGGCGAACGTCACGTGCGTGTGGGCCGGCGACGCGGTCGTGGCCGTGTCGTTGAGCCAGCCGGGACGAGGGGAGCAGACCGCGGCGCAGCTGCACACCGGCCGGCGCGGGCCGCACGACCTGACGTACGCGGCGGCTCACGTCGAGCTCGTCGACGTGAGCCGCGCGGGCGAGCGGATCACGCTGCGGGTGAGCTGATCAGCCGAGCGGCTTTCCCCAGTGGTCGAGGTAGGCGACCTCCGACAGCGGGCGGCGCGGGGTGGTCTTGAAGTCGGTCGTGGTCGTGTAGGCGACGGGCAGCAGGCAGGCCTGCGTGTAGTCCTCGGGGACGCCGAGGATCTCGGCCGCCTCGGCCTCGGTCTGCAGGTGGTACGTGGTGAGCGTCGAGCCCAGGCCACGCGAGCGCAGCGCCAGCTGGAAGCTCCACACGGCGGGGAAGATGCCTCCGTAGAGCACCGCGTCGGCCACGTTCGCGCCGGTCGTGCGGCCTTCGACGCACGGCACCACGAACGCCGGGACCTGCTCGATCACGTCGATCAGGTGCCGGCCGGAGGCGACCGAGCGGGCCATGGCCGGGTCGGCGGCCGCGACGTCCGCGTACTGCTCCAGGTACGCCAGGCCGACGCGGCGGAACAGCTCGCCCAGCCGGTTCTTCACGCCCTGGTCGCGCACGACGAGCCAGCGCCACGACTGCTGGTTGCCGGGCGTGGGCGCGTGCAGCGCCAGCTCGAGGCACTCGGCGAGCACCTCGTTCTCCACCGGACGCCGCAGGTCCAGCTTGCGCCGCACCGACGGCGTGGTGGTCAGGACGTGGTCGAACTCCATCAGGGCTCCCTGTCGCGAGGCGAAGATCGTCTCGGCCGCCGCGGCGGCCGCACTCGATCTTGGCCGCCGGGAGGCCGGCGCGCGCCCGCAACCGGCCGAGCGTGAGCGAAGGGCCCGAGGTTTTCGGCTTTCCGGACGGACCAGGCTGCGCGCCGGCACCTCGTCCCTGGCTCGGCGCCGGTCTAGAACTCCAGCAGCATGCGCGAGTTGCCCAGGGTGTTCGGCTTGACGTAGGGCAGGTCGAGGAACTCCGCGACACCCGGGTCGAGCGAGTGGCGCATCTCCTCGTAGACCTCGTGCGACACGGGTGTGCCGTCGATCTCGACGAAGCCGTGGCGCAGGAAGAAGCCGGTCTCGAACGTGAGCACGAACAGCCGCTTGAGGCCCAGGTCGCGCGCCTCGTCCAGGAGCCGGCCCACCAACGCGTGACCGATGCCCCGGCCGCGCGCGGCCTTGTCGACCACGACCGTGCGCAGCTCGGCGATGTCCTCCCACAGCACGTGCAGCGCGGCGGCGCCGAGCACGTCCTCGTCGCCGGTGCCGTCCTCGTCCACCGCCACCCAGAACTCCTGGATCGCCTCGTACAGCGTGACCAGGTCTTTCTCGAGCAGCACGCGGCCGGCGTCGGCGTCGACCAGTGCTTTGATCTTGCGGACGTCGGCTATGCGCGCGCGGCGGACAGTGGGTCGGACGGAGTCAAGGGGCACACGGTCCAAGATATCGATCGCGGCGTCCGGCGCCCCGGACGGCTCGATCGAGGTACCCCGGATGCGTGAGCTTAACGGCCTTCACGTATAGCTATTGCACGCCCCGATCGATCAGTAGCCGCTCAGAACATCTGGCCGCCCCGTGTGGCCTCTGGGGGAGGAAGCGCATGTCCGGGACCACCGTGGTCGCGCCTGAACGACCCGGTAAGCCTCCGGCGCCCAGCGCGGCGCAGAGCCGCTTCAGGCCCGAGCTGCAGGGCGTGCGAGCCCTCGCTTCGCTGCTGGTCGTGGTCTACCACGTGTGGCTCGACCGGATCTCCGGCGGCGTCGACGTGTTCTTCCTGGTGTCGGGCTTCCTGATCACCGGCCAGCTCTACCGCGCGCTGCTGCGCGGGAAGATCGAGCTGCGGCCGATGTGGGGCCGGATGATCAAGCGGCTCTTCCCGGCGGCGATGACCGTGCTCCTCACGGTGGTGGTCGTCTCCACGCTGCTGCTGCCCGAGGACCGCTGGTTCCAGAGCATCCGCGAGGTCTTCGCCTCCGCGCTGTTCTACGAGAACTGGCAGCTGGCCGCCGACTCCGTCGACTACTTCGCCCAGCACAACAGCGCGAGCCTGGTCCAGCACTTCTGGTCGCTGTCGATCCAGGGCCAGTTCTACCTGCTGTGGCCGCTGATCTTCGTCGCGCTCGGCTTCCTCGTGCGCCGCCTCGGGCTGTCGCTGCGCCACACCGTGAACACGCTGCTCATCACGCTGTTCGTGGCTTCGCTGGCGTACTCGGTGTACCTCACCGCGGTCGACCAGCCGCTGGCCTACTTCCACGGCCTCACCCGCGTGTGGGAGTTCGCGCTCGGCGGCCTGATGGTGATGTTCCTCGACGCGTTCACGCTGCCGCGGAGCCTGCGCGTGGTACTCGGCTGGATCGGCGTGGCCGGGCTGGTGCTGTGCGGCATCGTGCTGCGCGTCGACTCGGTGTTCCCCGGCTGGATCGCGCTGTGGCCGACGCTCTCGGCCGGGCTCGTGCTCGTGGCCGGCCAGACGAACACCGTCTTCGGCGCCGACCGCTGGCTCAGCTCGAAGCCGCTGGGCTACCTCGGCAACCTGAGCTTCTCGCTGTACCTGTGGCACTGGCCGGTGCTGGTGTTCTACCTGGTCGTGCGCGACCGCGCGGCCGTCGGCCTGCTCGGCGGCGCGGTGGTGATCGGCGCGTCGTTCGTGCTCTCGATCCTCACCTACCACTTCATCGAGAACCCGATCCGGCTGTCGAAGATCGGCACGGTGAAGCGCTGGGGCGCCTACCGGTTCGGCATCCTCGCGCTGGCGCCGGTGCTGATCGCGGCCGGTGTGTGGGGCACGTACACCTCGGCACAGGCCAATTACACGATCTCGCTCGCGGACGCCGACCACCCCGGAGCCGCCGCGCACGCGCCCGGGTTCGCCTACCGAGGTTCGGCGGAGCCTTCGATCGTGCCGCCGACGCTGAAGCTGCCCGAAGACTGGGCCGGCATCACCGACGACAAGTGCACGATGTCGCCGCGCAACGAGGAACTGAAGGTCTGCACACAGAACCCCGACGGCCCGCCGAAGAAGCACGTGGTCCTCGTCGGCGACTCGCACATGCAGCAGTACATCGCCGCCTTCCTGCCGATGGTCCAGACCGAGGGCTGGGCAGTGACGTCGATGCTGAAGGGCGCGTGCCCGTTTTCCAGCAACGCCGACCTGATGCCCGGCGACCAGGCCTGCATGGACTGGAACAAGGCCGCGGCCGACGAGATCGTCGCGATGCACCCCGACGCCGTGGTCACCCTGGCGAGCGTGAACACCCACGCGGGCATCACCGAGACGACCCCGCCGGGGTTCGTGAACCAGTGGTCGGTGATGGACAAGGCCGGCATCCCCGTGGTGGCCTTGCGCGACAACCCGCGGTTCGCGTTCAACATGGCCGCGTGCGTCGCGCAGCAGGGCCCGACCAACCCGGCGTGTGTGCTCGACCGCGACGCCGTGCAGCCGGCCACCCCGTCGTACACGAGCACGCGCGGCGTGCCGGGCAACGTGTCGTTCCTCGATTTCACGGATTACTTCTGCGACAAGGACACCTGCCCGCCGGTGGTCGGCAATGTGCTGGTGTACATGGACGACAACCACCTCACCGCCACTTTCCTGACCACGCTGGCCCCCATCGCCGACAAGCAGATGAAGGCTGCCCTGAAGTGGTGATCGCCCCGGTTCCCTGAGCCCCGTATGCTGCGGCACCGGGAGATCGACAGGGGGAAGCGGGGGAGATGACACGCGCGGGGTGGGACGCGTTCCAGGCCGCCCAGGCCGAGGCTTCGGCGGGCCGGACGACGATGCTGGCCGGGCCGGACGGCACTTCGTGGCTGTTGGTGCCGGGACAGCCGTGGCAGTGGTCACGACCGGGTGGTGCGTGGCAGTTCGGGGTGGTGCCGCCGGATGCGGCTTACCGGGCCGGGACGCGGATGGTGCCGCCCAACGGTGGCGGGCAGCCAGGTCCGGGGCCTTTGGGCCGAGGTGGTCCGCGGGGACCGGTCGCGGCGCCCGCCGGCCCTGGTGGTCAAGGCGGACGGCCGATACCGGCCGCTCCACCGCCCGCACCACTGGTCCAGGCCGGGCCGCCGCCGGCTCAGACCGGGCTCCCTCCCGCACCACCGGTCCAGATGGGACCGCCGCCGGTCCAGTCCGGGTTCCCGCCCGCGCCGCCGGTTCCGTCCGGGCCGGTGCCCGCACAGCCATGGCCGGGTCGATCCGCGCCACCGCCGGTCCCGTCCGCGCCGATTCCTGCTCAACCGCCGGCCCAGTCCGGGCCAGTGCCCGCCCAACCCGCGTCGCCGCAGAGCGGTCCGGCCGGTCCCGGCGCGCCGCCGATGCCCGTGCGGCCGGCGGAAAGCCCGGTGCGGGTGGAGAACCTGAGCGGCACAGCGTTCGTCTCGGGCGACGAGTCGGCAGCCGAATTCGTGCGCCGCGTGGTGCAGGTCGTCTCGTGGGCCGATCGCACGCGCCACGGCCAGGGTGGCTCGGGTGAACCGCCGCCGCCGGAACCCGAGCGCCCCCAGAGCAAGCAGGGCGGGCTCCTCGACGACCTCGCCCGCAACACCCGCTCGATGACCTTCGACCTGCTCGCCGCGGGCAATCGCGCGCGGGGCCGGAAAGAGCAGGAGCGGTACGACCAGGCGCACGCCGAGTGGACCGTCGCGTACCAGGAATGGGAGCGGCGCAACGCTTCCGGCAACCGGCAGCCGAACCCGCTCGTGCTGCTCGTCGGCGAACCGCACACGGGCCAGCGCCGGCTGTGGCGCTCGGTGCGTGACGAGCTCGGCGCGGCCGACGTCGGGTTCGAGGACTTCGTCACGGCCGGCGCGGCCGAGGTACTCGGCGACGAAGATTCGGCCGGCGACGCGCTGCGCGGGTTCGTCTCGCAACGCACCGACCCGGCACTGGTCCTGATCGAAGACGTCGATGTGCTGTTCGACAAGGAGCCTGCGGGCGTGCTGCGCGCGTTGCGGGACTACGCGCATGACCAAGGCAGCTGCCGCCTGCTCGTGCTCGCGGGCACCGACCGCGTGATCGAGCGGCTGCGCACCGAGGCGCCGGACCTGGTCTCCGCCGTGCTGCAGTACCGGCTGCCGCGGTTCACCCGCCCCGCGCACGCGGCCGCGCTGCTGGACGTCGTCGCGACCGAACGCTCCTTCGTCCTGCCCCCGGACGTCCGCGACCGGCTGGCGCAGCTGGCAAACCTCTCCGCCGGCGCCCGCGGTGTCGAGGCGCTGCTGGACGCCGCCGGACGGGAGGCCGTCGCGAGCGGTCCGTCACCCGACGGCCGGATCCACCTCGCGGCGCAGCACGTCGCGCCGTTGGTCGCCGCGGCCGAGCACCGCGCCGGGCGGCCGATCGAAGAGCTGCTCGGCGAGCTGGACGGGATGATCGGCCTCACGTCGGTCAAGCAGCGCGTGCGCGCGGTGGTCGCCGAGGCGCAGGTCGACGCCCGCCGCCGCGACGCGGGCCTGCCCGTGGCCACGCGCAGCCGCCACCTCGTGCTCACCGGCAACCCCGGCACGGCGAAGACCACTGTCGCGAGACTGGTCGGCAAGATCTACCAGGCGCTCGGGATGCTGCCCAAGGGCCACGTCGTGGAGGTCACGCGGCCGGACCTGGTGGGCGAGTACCTCGGCGAGACGTCGAAGAAGACCCGCGCGGTCTGCGAACGGGCCTCCGGCGGCGTGCTTTTCATCGACGAGGCCTACAGCCTCGCGCAGGACGCCGACGACGACTACGGCCGCGAAGCCGTCGCCGAAGTGCTGGTGCAGATGGAGAACCACCGCGACGACCTCGTGGTGTTCGCCGCCGGCTACCCGAAGGAGATGGACGCGTTCCTGGAGACGAACCCGGGCCTGCGCTCGCGGTTCGCCGCCCGGATCGAGTTCCCGGACTACACCGCCGAGGAGCTCGCCGGGATCTTCCGCGCGCTCGCGCAGGGGCAAGGTTACGAGCTCGACGCCGATCTCGTCGCCGCGCTGCCCGAGGCGATGCGCCAGATCCCGCGTGGCCGCGGCTTCGCCAACGGCCGCTCGGCGCGCGGCGTGCTGGAGACCACGATCAGCCGCCAGTCGGCCCGGCTCGCCGCCCAGCCGGACGCCCCGGCGGCCGCACTGTCCACTTTGGTCGCCGCCGACCTGCCCGCCCGCGGCGAAGCCGGCGTCTCGGCCACCGACGACGCCGGGCCGCCCCGTGGTCTCGACGAGCTACTGGCCGAACTCGACGGCATGATCGGCCTGGACGCAGTCAAGCAGCGCGTCCGCGCGCTCGTCGCCGGGGCGCGGATGGACACGCGGCGGCGCAAGGCCGGGCTGCCCGTCGGGGCGAGCAGCCGTCACCTCGTCTTCACCGGCAACCCGGGCACGGCGAAGACGACCGTCGCGCGGCTGATGGGGCGGCTGTACCGGGAACTGGGCCTGCTCTCGTCCGGGCACCTGGTGGAGGTGGCGCGGCCGGACCTGGTGGGGGAGTACCTGGGCCAGACCGCGCCCAAGACGCGTGAGGTGTGCGAACGCGCGCTCGGCGGCGTGCTGTTCATCGACGAGGCCTACAACCTCGTGCAGACCTACGGCAACGGCGGCGCCGACTACGGCCAGGAGTCGGTCGCGGAACTGCTGGTCCAGATGGAGAACCACCGCGACGACCTGATCGTCATCGCCGCCGGCTATCCCGCCGACATGGACCGCTTCCTCGACGCCAACGCCGGCCTGCGCTCGCGATTCGGCGGCACCGTCGAGTTCGCGGACTACACCGACGAGCAGCTGGCCGCGATCTTCACGGCGATGACCACCCAGCGCGGCTACCGGCTCGCCCCCGACCTCACGGCGGCGCTGCCCGCGGTCATGGCCGGGCTCGACCGCGGCAGCGGCTTCGCCAACGGCCGCTCGGCCCGCGGCTTGCTGGAGCAGGCGATCGCCGCGCAGGCGCTGCGCCTCGCCGGCCCGGACGTCGACCTCGAGTCCGTCGACGACGCCGAACTGACGCTCCTGACACTGGCGGATTTGCCCGCGCACGGGTGACTTTCGGCGCGCGCCGCCGATGGGGGAGCGGGAAAGCCCGCCCACCGGCGGGGCCGGGCCACCGCACTGGGTGACGCCGTCGCCGACCGGCGCGGGTGCGGCGGCTACCCTGAACGTCGTGCCTTCTCCCACCACTGAGCCAGCCCGCAGCCGTCGTGTCTCCCTCGTGACCCTGGGCTGCGCCCGCAACGAGGTCGACTCCGAGGAGCTGGCCGGACGGCTCGCGGCCGGGGGCTGGGAGCTGGCGGCGGACCCCGAAGACTCCGATGTGGTCGTGGTGAACACGTGCGGCTTCGTGGAGTCGGCGAAGAAGGACTCGGTCGACACGCTGCTCGCCGCGTCCGACACCGGCCGCAAGGTCGTGGCCGTCGGGTGCATGGCGGAGCGCTACGGCACGGAGCTGGCCGAAAGCCTGCCCGAGGCCGACGCCGTGCTCGGGTTCGACCACTACGCCGAGCTGTCCGACCGCCTCGACGACGTGGTGGCCGGCCGCACGGTCGCGTCGCACACGCCGTCGGACCGGCGCAAGCTGCTGCCGATCAGCCCGGTGCAGCGGCCCGCGGCCGCGGAGGCCGTGGAGGTCCCCGGGCACGCCCAGCACGGCTGGGGCCCGCGCGTGCTGCGCACCCGGCTCGACGATTCGCCCGTGGCCGCGCTGAAGATCGCGTCGGGCTGCGACCGGCGCTGCTCGTTCTGCGCCATCCCGTCGTTCCGCGGCTCGTTCGTGTCGCGCCAGCCGGACGAGATCGTGGCCGAAGCGCAGTGGCTCGCGGAGAACGGCGTGAAGGAGCTGTTCCTCGTCAGCGAGAACTCCACGTCCTACGGCAAGGACTTCGGCCGCGACGGCACGCGCGCACTGGAGCTGCTCCTGCCGCGCCTGGCCGAGATCGAGGGCATCGACCGCGTGCGCGTGTCCTACCTGCAGCCCGCCGAGACGCGCCCGCAGCTGGTGAAGGCCATCGCGACCACGCCGGGCGTAGCCGACTACTTCGACCTGTCCTTCCAGCACTCGAGCGAGCAGGTGCTGCGCCGGATGCGCCGGTTCGGGTCCACCGACTCGTTCCTCGCGCTCACCGAGCAGATCCGCGAGTACGCGCCGGAAGCCGGGATCCGCACCAACGTGATCGTCGGGTTCCCCGGCGAGACCGAGGACGACCTCGCGGAGCTCGAACGCTTCCTCACCGGCGCGCGCCTCGACGCCGTCGGCGTGTTCGGCTACTCCGACGAGGACGGCACGGAGGCCGAGACCTTCGACGGCAAGCTCGACCCCGCCGTGGTCGCCGAGCGCGTCACCCGGATCTCGGCGCTGGTCGAAGAGCTCACCGCCCAGCGGGCCGAGGATCGCATCGGCACGTTCGTGGACGTGCTGGTGGAGCAGCCGGCCGAGGACGGCGACGACGCCGTCGGCCGTGCCGCCCACCAGGCGCCCGAGGTCGACGGCGAGTGTGTGATCCTCGAAGACCCGGACCGCGCCGCCGTCGAGGTGGGCGATCTGGTGCGCTGCGAGGTCGTCGACTCCGCCGGGGTCGACCTGATCGTCCGCCCGGTGCCGGACGCGGACCGGTGAGTGCCGCACCCAGCGACGCCGGCGAGGGCATGACCCGCGCCGCGCAGGCGTCGTCCCAGGGAGCGGCCCCCCAGACCCACGAGGTGCCTGCTGAAACGGGGGCCGCCCGCATGCCCGAGCCTGCCGTACCCGAACCGACGCCCGTCCCGACGCTGAACGTCGCGAACCTGCTCACGCTCTCGCGGCTGGTGCTGGTGCCGCTGTTCGTCCTCGCGCTCTTCGCCGGCGACGGCGTGGACACCACGTGGCGCGCGATCGCCACGGGCCTGTTCGTCATCGCCTCGGCCACCGACCAGGTCGACGGCTGGGTGGCCCGCAAGTACGGCCTGATCACCGACTTCGGCAAGATCGCCGATCCCATCGCGGACAAGGCGCTCATCGGCGCCGCGCTCGTCGGGCTCAGCGTGCTCGGGGAGCTGCCGTGGTGGGTCACGATCGTGATCGCGGTCAGGGAGATAGGCGTCACACTTCTGCGCTTCTGGGTGATTCGTCACGGTGTGATCCCGGCGAGCCGCGGCGGCAAGGCCAAGACGATGACGCAGATCCTGGCCATCGTCGTCTACCTGCTGCCGCTGCCGGCCGGGGCGGACCCGCTGCGCTGGGTGCTGATGGGGCTTGCCGTCCTGCTGACCGTGGTCACCGGCGTCGACTACCTGATCCGCGCGATCCGCCTGCGCGCGGCGGGCCGCCGGGCGACGGGCGCTTGATGGCGGAGCTCGACGAGGCGGCCGCGCAGCTGGTGGCCGTCCTGACCCGGCGCGGGGAGACCGTGGCCACGGCCGAGTCGCTGACCGCCGGACTGGTGTGCGCCACCGTCGCCCGCATCCCGGGCGCAAGCGTGGTGCTGCGAGGCGGGCTCGTCGTCTACGCCACGGAGCTGAAAGCCGCGCTGGCGGGCGTCGACGAGAAGTTGCTGGCCGAGCACGGCGCCGTGCACCCCGAGGTCGCGGCGCAGCTGGCCGACGGCGCTCGTGAGCGGTGCGGCGCCACGTGGGGCCTGGGGCTGACCGGTGTCGCGGGCCCGACAGCCCAGGACGGGGTGCCGCCGGGCACCGTGTACATCGGTCTCAGTGGGCCGTCGACCCGGATCGTCCGTACCCTGGCGGAGACCGGTGACCGGGACATGATCAGGACCGCGTCGGTGCGTTCGGCGTTTTCCCTGCTCGGGGAACATCTACACTGAAGGGGGCGTTCGCCCTTGGCGGACGCACGTGTCAAGTCCTGCGCTCGGGGCACCGCTCTGGGTAACGTAGGAGGCACCAGTTCGGGAAGGAGGCGCGTGATGACCGTGCTGTTGCGTGAGGCGATCGGTGATCGGCTCCGTCATGCCCGCACCAACCAGCGTCGGACGCTGCGTGACATCTCCCGCGCCGCCAGGGTGAGCCTCGGCTACCTGTCCGAGGTCGAGCGTGGTCAGAAGGAGGCCTCCAGCGAGCTGCTGGCTTCCATCTGCGACGCCCTGGACCTTCCGCTCGGCGAGTTGCTCCACAAGGTCGCGGCCGACGTGACGGCCCTCGAGTCGGTGGAGGTGGCTCCGGTCGACGAGCGCGTGGTCGACGGTGCCCCGAGGGAGACCGTGCCGGCGGAGCGGGAAGCCACCGCGTCGGCGAGCGGGTTCGAAGGTGGCCGCCTGGTCTCCGAGCTGGTCGGCGACGACCTGTCCGACCTGCGGCTTTCGCCGGCTCCGCGGATGAACACCCAGCTGCGGACCACGATCGGCGCGCCGAAGCTCGCGTCCACGATCGCCGCCTAGGAACGCGCAGAGAAACGCTTCGTACACGTACGGCCCCGGGTTGTGACCCCGGGGCCGTACGCGTATCCACAGAATCGATCAGGGTCGTCCCTGAATTCCCCCGGGGTCGCCTGGAACGGCAGGGGCTGACCTGACACGATGGAACCCAACGCCGGGGTCGGGACGTTGTGAACTAGGGGAGCGACGCCCCACCTCGAGACACACAGGGCCCGTGGGACGCAAGAAGGCAGGCGGAGGAGATGGCCAACCCGTTCGTGAAGTTCTGGAAGTACCTCATGGCGTCGTTCTCGTCGAAGATCGACGAGCACGCCGACCCGAAGGTGCAGATCCAGCAGGCCATCGAGGAGGCACAGCGCAACCACCAGGCGCTGACGCAGCAGGCCGCCTCCGTGATCGGCAACCAGCGTCAGCTGGAGATGAAGCTCAACCGGCAGCTCGGCGAGGTCGAGAAGCTGCAGGCGTCGACCCGGCAGGCCTTGGTGCTCGCCGACGAGGCCCGCGGCAAGGGCGACGAGCAGAAGGCGACCGAGTTCGAGACGGCGGCGGAGAGCTTCGCCGCGCAGCTCGTCACGGCCGAGCAGAGCATCGAAGACCTCAAGACGCTGCACGACCAGTCGCTGCAGGCCGCGGCCCAGGCCAAGAAGGCCGTGGAGCGCAACGCCACGATGCTGCAGCAGAAGCTGGCCGAGCGCACCAAGCTGCTCTCGCAGCTGGAGCAGGCGAAGATGCAGGAGCAGGTCTCCGCGTCGCTGAACCAGATGAGCCAGCTGGCCGCGCCGGGCAACACGCCGTCGCTGGAAGAGGTTCGCGACAAGATCGAAAAGCGCTACACCACCGCGCTGGGCCAGGCCGAGCTGGCGCAGAACTCGGTGCAGGGCCGCATGCTCGAGGTGCAGGAGTCCGCCACGCAGATGGCGGGCCACTCGCGCCTGGAGCAGATCCGCGCGTCGATGCGTGGTGACTCGGTCGCGCAGGTCACCGACGGTGGCGGCGCCGCGAAGTCGGCCGGCACGGCGGGCAGCGCGGACATTCAGCGCGAGATCCAGGCCCGCGTGCAGGCCGAGCAGGGCAAGAACCCGGCCTGACCGCCGGACGCGAGGACGACTACCGGGGGTAGGGGATGGCCGGCAGCAGCGGACGGCGGGACTTCAACGAGTTCAACGCCAAGCTCGAGAAGCACATCGAGAAGCTGCCGGAGTACGCCCAGCGTGCCCAGGAGAAGCTGCAGCGGTACTTCCCGCCGGCCGATGAGGCCGGCGGGAAGCCCGCCGCGAGGCCGTCCTCGCCGAGGCGTCCGGCACCGAAACGTCCCGCGCCGCCCGTGGTGCGCCGGACCGCCGTGCCCACCGCGTTCGCGCAGGTGGCCGGCCAGGTCCCGGCCGTTGCCGAAGTGCGCGCGAAGTGGCAGCGGTGGAACGAACCCGCGGCCAAGCACCAGCGGCGCATCACCCGCACCTCCCGGGTGCTCACGTTGTGGCTGCTCATCACGATCCTGCTCGGCGTCCTGACCGTGCTCGCCGGAACCGGCCTGATGGGCGCCGGCGGCACCGACGTGGCCCAGACCGTGCTCGCGGGCTTCGGCACTGTCGTGTTCGGCACGTTCAGCGTGCGGACCGGCCTGAAGCTGCGTCAGCTGAAGAAACTCGAACTCCCGGCGGCGAGCAGCGCGGCCCCGCCGCCGCTGCCCCCGGCCGCCTCGGCCGCCCGTGAACCGATGGAACGGCTGGCGGAGTCCGAAGCCTCCCTCGGCGAGCTGTTGCGGCAGCTGTCCGTGCCGACCTCGCTGGGCACCACCGCCGTCCCCGAGGTCTCCGTGGCCGACGCCCGTGCCACGGCCCAGGAAGCGGCCCGCGCCCTGCGTGGTCTGGCCGCCCGCATCCAGGCCATCGAACGCGGCCGCAACTCCGCCCCCGAACGTGAGCGCGGCGCGCTGGACGCGGCCGTGGCGAAGCTGCGCGAGCAGCTGGACGACGGCATCGAAGGCTTCGGCAGCCTGGTCGCCGCGGCGGGACGCGCGGTCGCGGCCAGCAGCGACGGCATGGGCACGTCCAAGCAGGCGCTGACCGACGCGACCGACCACCTCGCGGGGCTCGCGCTGGCGTTGCGGGACCTGTCCTAGGGGCTGCGACGCGGTTCGGCGGGTTTTTCCGCGGGTGATTTTTCCCGCGTGCACGGATTCCCGTGCGGTGACGGGGTGCTGTGCACGGCACCGGAACGAGCCGGATGGCGCAGTTTGGGTTTCCGGTCGGCCTAGTCCCCGGCACCCCGCGCCGACGGTGGGTGAGTGTCCCCGAATACCGAAACAATGGCGTAATCCGAAACAGCTGGTTACGGAAACGCGTGCGGTTTAACGTTTTTCTCATGAAGTCAGTGGTGGCACCCGCCAGGATCGGCGCCTTGGCCTGAGGTTCCGCGGCGCCGGACGTACACAGTGGACTCATCCGTTCCGTCGAGGAAAGGACCCCCCGTGACCACGCTCCCGCCCGAACCGGAACCCGTGCCCGTCCCGCCACCCAGCTCGCACCAGAGGGTGGTGGCCGCGTTCGAACGCCTCGCGCAAGTCGACCGCCCCGAGCTGTGGATCAGCCTCCGCACGCTGGAAGAGGTGCTGGTCGACGCGAAGGCCGTCGACGAGCGCGTCCGCGCTGGGGAGGCCCTCCCGCTGGCCGGGACCGTCGTCGCGGTCAAGGACCTCATCGACGTCGCCGGGCTGCCCACCACCGCGGGGTGTCCGGGTTTTTCGCGGGTGCCCGTGACCAGCGCCACGGCGGTCACGCGGCTCACCGGCGCGGGTGCCGTGGTGCTGGGCAAGACGAACCTCGACCAGTTCGCCTCCGGGCTGGCCGGCACGCGCAGCCCGTACGGCGCGGTGGCTTCGGCCGGCGACCCCCAGAAGGTCGCGGGTGGGTCCAGCAGCGGTTCTGCCGTGGCCGTCGCGCTCGGGATCGCCGACCTCGCGCTCGGTACTGACACCGCCGGCTCCGGCCGGGTGCCGGCGGCGCTGAACGCCGTCGTCGGCCTCAAACCGACCCTCGGGCTGGTGCCGAAGACCGGGGTTTTCCCGGCGTCGCCGTCGTTCGACTGCGTTTCGGTGTTCGCGAGCAGCCTCAAGCTCGGCCAGCGCGCGCTCGCCGTGCTGACCGGCCCGGACGGCCAGGACGCGTCCGTGCGCGAGTGGCCCGCCGACGTCCGTCTCGGCGCGGGGGAGCGGCCGCGGGTCGCGATCCCCGACGACGCCGGGCTCGCCGCGTTGTCCGGACCGGCGAGGCGCGCGTTCGGCGTGGCCGTGGCGTCGCTGGAGGCGTCCGGCGCGGTGATCGAGCCGATCGATCTCGGTGTGTTCTTCGAAGCCGGGGAGCTGCTTTACGGCAGCGCGCTGGTGGCCGAGCGCTACGCGTCGGCCGGAGACGTGCTGGCCGGGAAACCGGAAGGCGCCGATCCGACGGTCGCCGGCCTCGTCGCGGCGGCGGGCACCCACCTCGCCCACGAGCTCGCCGACGCCCACGGCCAGGTCGCCCGGTTGCGCGCGGCGGCCCGCGAAGCGCTCGGCGAGTGCGACGCGCTGCTGCTGCCCACCGTGCCCGACCACCCGGATCTCGGCGAGGCGCTGGCCGATCCGCTCGGCGTGAGCGCGCGGCTGGGGAGGTACAGCGCGTTCGTGAACGTCCTCGACCTCGCCGCCGTGACCGTGCCGGTCGCGCCGGGGGACCAGCGGCCGTTCGGCGTCACGATCGCCGTGCGGGCGTTCGAGGACCAGATCGCGCTCGACCTCGCCGCGGTGCTCACCGGGGAGCAGGCGAGCGAGCCGTACCCGCCCGAAGGGGTCGACCTGGTCGTGTTCGGCGCGCACCTGCGCGGCCAGCCGCTGCACGACGAACTGCGGGGCGCGCGGTTCGTGACGCCGGTTCAAACCGCCGAGCGGTACCGCATGGTGCTGCTCGACACCGAGCCGCCGCAGCCCGGCGTGATCCCCGGCCACGGCGCGCTCGACGGCGAACTCTGGCGGCTTTCGCCGACGGGCTTCGGCCGGTTCGCCGCGGCGCTGCCGGAGCCGTTCGTGCTCGGGCACGTGGAGCTGGAGGACGGCAGCACGCCGCTCGCCGTGCTGTGCCGACCGGCCGCCACGGGCGGCGCGCCGAACCTCGACCGGTACGAGTCGTGGCGCGGCTACCTGCGGTTCGTCAGCACGGCCGGCCTGCGATCCCCCGGCTGATGCGGCGCACCAGCGCCGGTCCGTGCAGTGCGAAGCCGGTGTAGAGCTGTACGAGGCTGGCGCCGGCGTCGAGCAGCCGGCTCGCGTCGTCGGGGGAGGTGCTGGGTGTCGTCGGTAGGTCCGCCGGGGCTGTGGCTTCGGTTGGCGCGCGCCGATTCCGGGCCGACCGGTCAGGTCGGCCGGCCTGCGATCCCCCGGCTGATGCGGCGCACCAGCGCCGGTCCGTGCAGTGCGAAGCCGGTGTAGAGCTGTACGAGGCTGGCGCCGGCGTCGAGCAGCCGGCTCGCGTCGTCGGGGCCGAGGATGCCGCCGACGCCGATGATCGGCAGCTTGCCCTCGGTGCGCTCGTGGACGAAGCGGACGACTTCGAGCGAGCGCGCCGTGAGCGGGCGGCCGGACAGACCGCCGGCCTCGGTGGCGAGGTGCGCTTCGGCCGGGGCGACACCGTCCCGGGAGAGCGTGGTGTTGGTGGCGATGAGCCCCGCGACGCCGTGGCCGAGGCACACCTCGAGCAGCTCCGCGAGCGCCTCGTCGGTGAGGTCCGGCGCGACCTTCACCAGCAGCGGCGTGTCCCCGCCCAGCTCGGCGGACGTCTTGCGCAGCTCGGCGAGCAGCTCGCCCAGCGCGGCCTTGTCCTGCAACGCGCGCAGCCCCGGGGTGTTGGGTGAGCTGACGTTGATCGCGAAGTAGTCGGCGTACGGGTGCAGCGCGCGCAGCGAGAAGCGGTAGTCGGCCACGGCCTCGTCGAGCGGGGTCACCTTGGACTTGCCGATGCTGATCCCCAGCGGCACGCGGGGCTTGCCCTGCGCGGCGAGCCGGCGGGCCAGGGCTTCGGCGCCGTCGTTGTTGAAGCCCATCCGGTTGATCACGGCGTCGCTCTCGGGGAGGCTGAACAGCCGCGGCTTCGGGTTGCCCGGCTGCGCGTGCCGGGTGACGGTGCCGACCTCGACGAACCCGAACCCCAGCGCCGGCCACGCCGTGAGCGCGCGCCCGTTCTTGTCCATGCCCGCGGCCAGCCCCACGCGGTTCGGGAACCGCAGCCCCAGCACGGTGACGGGGTCCTTGGTGCCGTAGACCCGCGCGAGCGGCCCGAGCGCCGGGCCCACGCGGCTCAGCAGCCGCACGGTGCGCTCGTGCACCAGCTCGGGGTCGTGGTAGGCCAGCCGGTACAGCCCGGGGCGGGCGATCTTCTCGAAGAGCACGCGCCCATGCTGCCTCATCGGCTCCGCAGCGGCGTCCGGAACCCGGGCCACCTGTGGCGCGGGTCGCCGCGGAGACGCTCAGCCGGCGGCGCCTTCCTTCCACTCCTCTTCGAGCATGGCGTAGACCAGCTCGTCGGTCCACTCGCCCTTGACGATCTCGTTCTCCTTCAGGTGTGCTTCCTTGCGCATCCCGAGACGTTCCATCAGGGCGCTCGACGCGCTGTTGCGGCCGTCGCAGCGCCCCACGACACGGTGCAGGCCCAGGTCCTCGAACCCGAGGCGCAGCAGCTCTTTCGTGGCCTCCAGCGCGAGGCCGCGGCCGTGGTGGTCGGGGTGGAAGACGAACCCGATCTCGCCCTGGCGGTGCTCGGAGCTGAGGTACTCGAGGTTCAGGTCGCCGATCAGCTGGCCGGTCTCGGCGAGCTCGACCGCGACGGCGAGGAACTGGCCCTCCTGGGTCAGCGTGGAGCTGTGCACGCGCTTCGCGAGGGCGGCGGCGGATTCGGCCCGGCTGCGCGGTCCCCAGTAGAGGTAGCGGGCGACGTCGGCCCGGGACTGGAAGGAGTTCAGCGCGTCGAGGTCCTCGAGCTTGAACGGGCGCAGGAGCAACCGTTCCGTCGTGATCGGGTAGTCGGGCCGGAGCATGCCGTTCAGGCTAGCCACGTACGGCCGTTCGGGGTATGCGCCCGTGCCGATCGATCGGCGAAGAAGGGGGATCGATCGCCGGACGGTCGCCCAGCGGGGCCCGGCGGCGAGATCTCGTATATGAAGGGGTGCTCCCGGGGCGGCTCTCGGACGCCGTCAAACGTCCGAGTCCAAGCCGGACCGGTGCTCGAAAGCCCCGGGAGCCCGGTGGCTGCCTGGTATTCGCTATCAGGCAAACACGCGAAGCAGGCGATGAGCCGAAGGTGGCTCAGGTTGTATCGCTGCTCAAAGTCCCTACGCGTGCCATCCGCTAGCGGACAGTCACCTCACGAGTCCTGTGAGAATACAACTTAGGACCACCTCCTCTCTCGTGTAAGACCACGCTAACCGCGAATGCCGGTGCCCGGCAACATCATTTGGGCCAACTCACGGTTGCCTGCCTGGGATGTCCGAATCCGTTCGCCCGGCGCGAACAGCGGGCGGCGGACAAGGGCCGGCGGGCGCGGTCGGTTTCGCGTCGTTGCCCGGCGTGGCGGTTCAGTCCACCGGGCGCGGACCGGGCTGGCAGCGCGGGCAGAACCACGTGGGCCGCCGGTGGACGCCTTCGCCCTGGTCGTGGACCTCGACCCGGCCGCCGCAGCGGAAACAGCCCTGGCGCGTGCGCTCGTAGACCCAGTTGCGCCGGCCGCGGCCGAGGTCGCCGGTGGTCACCTGCTCGTGGCGCCACGCGTTGGCCAGCAGCAGCTTCCGGGCCAGCGCCACGACCTTCCGGGTGTCCACTTCGGACACCGGCGTCCACGGTGACACCTTGAGCAAGTGGCAGATCTCGACCTTGTACAGGTTGCCGACGCCGGCCATCACCCGCTGGTCGAGCAGTGCGTCACCCAGCTCACGGTCCGGCTGCGCGGCCAATGCGGCCGCGGCTTTCTCCGCGTGCTCGTCGCTCCACTGTGGATCGAGCAGGTCCGGACCGAGGTGCGCGACGAGGTCGTGTTCCGCCGTCGTGGGCACGAGTTTCAGGTCGTGGACGCGGAAGCCGATCGCCTGCACGTCGGCCGTCACGAGGATCACGCGCGCGTGGTGGGCCGGGGTGCGCCAGCGGCCGCCGGCGGGGTAGATGTCCCAGCTGCCGTCCATGCGCAGGTGGCTGTGGAGTGTGAGATCGCCGGAGAAGCGCGTGAACAGGTGCTTGCCGACCGTCCCGACGCCGAGTACGTCACGACCCGAAAGGTCCACAGTGGCCAGTGCGGGATGGCGGAACTCCCCGCGTACCAGCGTCTTCCCGGCCAGCGCCTTGTCGAGCAGCTTGCCGGTCAGGAAAACGGTGTCGCCCTCGGGCACGGCTCAGCCCGCGGCGTCGGGCACGGTCGCCGACGGCTCGGCGGTGGTCTCGAGGGCCTCGTCCTCGTCGCCGCGCACGCGGTGGCGCCCGGCGCGGTTGGACCGCAGGATCTTGGCCAGCACCATGTTGAACGTCAGCGCGATCTCCTGGGCGCCGGGGGAGTGCCACTCGTGGATGGGGCTGCACGCGCCCTGCGCCTGCTGCACGGCCAGCCGGTCGGGGATCGCCGTGGGCATCACCAGCGAGCCGAAGTTCTCGCGCAGCTCGGCGACGCGGAACTGGTGCTCGTAGGAGCGCACGCGCAGCTTGTTGACCAGCACGCCGATCGGGCGCAGACCCGGGTTGCTCTCCTCGCGGATGCGCTCGATGGCCTCCAGCGCGCGCTGGGCGCCCGCCACGGCGTACATCGTGGGCTCGGTGACGATCAGAGCGCTGTCGGCCGCCACGAGGGCGGACTTCGTCAGCCGGCCGAGTGACGGCGGGCAGTCGATGACCACGAGCTCGTACGGCTCTTCACGCAGCGGGTTCTGGTGGAGCTCGTCGAGCGCGCGCGAGAGGTTCTCCAGGCGCCGGCCGTCGGAGTCTGGCTCGTTGAGCAGCTCCAGCTCCTCGGTGCCGACCAGCACGTCGACCTCGTCGCTCCACACGCTGGGCGCGATCGCGCGTTCGAGGACCGCCCGCGCGGGGGTCTCGAGGACGTCGGCGAGCGTCGCGTCGGTGTAGGGCGGATCGAGCGAGGTGGTGGCGTTGCCCTGCGGGTCGAGGTCGGCCACGAGCGTGCGGGTACCCCTACGCAGAGCGGCCGACGCGATACCGAGCGCGACCGTCGTTTTACCGACGCCACCCTTGAGGCTGAGAACGGCGACCGTGTGCACTCGGCACAGCCTACGGGCCGCGGGCGGGGCGGGTCGCGAGGAAGGTGCCGAACACCTCTTCCGGGCAGGCCCGGGTGACGGCGGGTGACCGGCAGGCGGGCACTACCCTGTCCGACTATGAAGACGGACACCGTGGCGGCCCGGGGTTCGGGCGCCGTTCGCCGGGCGCTCGAGGCGGAGCTGCGGGCTGCCCGCGCCCGCGGCGTGGAGCAGCCCTCCGTCGTCGACGTCGGCGGCGGCAGTGGCGGCTGGGCGGTGCCGTTCGCGTCGGCGGGCTGCCTCGTGACCGTGGTCGAGCCCAATCCCAACGCGCTGGCGACGCTGCGCCGGCGCGCCGAGGAGGAGGGCGTCTCGCACCGGATCACGGTGATCGCGGACGACTCCGACGCCCTCGGCGCCAACGTCGAGGCCGGCTCGGCCGACCTCGTGCTCGCCCACGGCCTGCTCGAGGTCGTCGACGATCCGGCGGTGGCTCTCGCCGCGCTGGCCGCGGCCGTCGCACCCGGCGGGGCGCTGTCCGTGCTCGTGGCCAACCGCAACGCGGCCGTGCTGCATCGCGCGCTGGCCGGCCGGATCGCCGAGGCCCAGCGGCTGCTCGACGGCGCCGACGGCGTGGTGCCCGGCGGGCGCGACACCGTGCTGCGCCGCTTCGACAGCGCCGGCCTGACCGACCTGCTGGTGGCGGCGGGCCTCGAGGTGACGCTGCTGCAGGGCGACCGCGTGATCGCCGACGTCGTGCCTGGCGAGGTGCGCGAGGACGAGCTGGCGGAGTTCGAGCTGGCGGCGGCCGCGGTGCCGGCGTTGCGCGACGTGGCCGGGCGCCTGCACGCGATAGCGCGGCCCGCGCAGGTCTGAACCTGCGAGCTTCCGGCGCTGAGCAGGGCGTTCCCGGAATTGTCGGGGGTCCCCGGTAGCGTCGGTTCCCGTGGGGAGCAGAAACACCGAACTGCCCAGCGGCATGGGCCGCTACCGCGTCACCACGGGTGCCGAGACGCTGCCGGACGACACCGGCTGCGGGATCCTGCACGTCGACATGGATGCGTTCTTCGTGTCGTGCGAACTGAGGACCCGGCCTGAGCTGGTGGACAAACCCGTCGTGGTGTCCGGCGGCGGGCCGCGGTCGGTGGTGGCCGCGGCCAACTACCCGGCGCGCAAGTACGGCGTGCAGTCGGCGATGCCGTTCTCCACGGCGAAACGGCTGTGCCCGCGCCTGATCTGCATCACGCCCACGTCGGGGCTCTACGGCGAGGTCTCGCGGCAGGTGATGGACATCTTCCGCGAGCTGACGCCGCTCGTGGAGCCGCTGAGCCTCGACGAGGCGTTCCTCGACGTGAGCGGGGCGTTGCGGCGGCTGGGGGCCACGCCCGCGCGGCTGGGCGCGCGGATCCGTTCGCGGGTGCAGGCCGAGCACGGGATCACGTGCTCGGTGGGCGTCGCGAAGGTCAAATTCGTCGCGAAGCTCGCGTCGGGGATGGCGAAGCCCGACGGGATGGTCGTGGTGCCGGCGGCCGAGACGCTGGCGTTCCTGCACCCGTTGCCGGTCTCGGCGCTGTGGGGCGTGGGGAAGCGCACCGAGGAGCAGCTGCGGGGGCAGGCGCTGCACACGATCGCCGACGTCGCCGCCGCGCCGCCCGCGCGGCTGCGGCGGTCGCTGGGCAACGCGATGGGGGACCACCTGTGGGCGCTGGCCAACGGGCACGACGACCGCGCCGTGGTCCCGGAGGCGGCGGAGAAGTCGATCGGGGCGGAGCGGACGTTCGACGTCGACCTGCACAGCCGCGACGAGCTCGGGCTGGAGCTGCTGCGGCTGTCCGAACGGGTCGGCGCGACCCTGCGGGCGCGCGGGCTGCGTGGGCGCACGGTGTCGATCAAGGTCCGCTTCGCCGACTTCACCACGATCACCCGGGCGCGCACGCTGTACGCGGCCACGGACGTCGCGCGCGACATCCACCGGACGGCGGTCGAGCTGCTGGCCGAGCACGCGCCCACGGGGGCCGTGCGGCTGATCGGCGTGCGCGTGGAGGGCCTCGACACGGGCGAGGGCGGCGAGCAGCTCCAGTTCGCCTCCGCCGAGCCGCGCTGGCGCGACGCGGAAGTGGCCGCCGACGTGGCGAGGTCGAAGTTCGGGTCGGCCGCGGTGCGCCCGGCGTCGTTGCTGACGCCCCGCGAGACGTGAACTGCGTGGCCCATTGTGTCGTCTATTGTGTCGCCCGTTGTACCGTCACCGGGCCGTCGTGACCCAGTGTCAACCCACGTCAGTCGTGATTTCCCCCAATTCGATCCCTTCTGGATGCGGGATCGGGTAGTCGGACGCGCGCGGGGCTCGTATCCTGGACAGTGCCGCCCCGCCTGGGGCCGGCAGTTGGGTCCAGAACGTTGCGCGGCCCGGCGCCCGCGACAGCTGTGCCGGAGGAGGAAAGATGCCACTCTCCGAGCATGAGCAGCGGCTGCTCGATCAGATCGAGCGCGAGCTCTATGCCGAGGACCCCAAGTTCGCATCCACGGTGCGTGGCACCCGGTTGCGCCGCCCCGCCCGTCGACGGCGCATCCAAGGGATCGCGCTGTTCGTGGTGGGGGTAGCGCTCCTGGTGCTCGGCGTGGTGGTGCCCGTGCTGCGGGTTGCCGACATCCCGTTGATCAGCGTGCTGGGGTTCCTCGTGATGTTCTTCGGGGTCATGTTGGCGGTCACGTCGATACGTCACGGCGACAGCGGCGGAGGCGGCAAAGACTCCGGCCGCGGCGGTGGTGGCGGCAAGGGATCGGGCGGCAAGAGCTCGTTCACGCAACGGATGGAAGAGCGCTTCCGCCAGCGCTTTGAGGAGCAGTAGCTCCCTTCGGCCACGTCGTGGGATCCGCGCTTCACCCGGGTGGGGTGGAGCGCGGATTCTCGTGTGCGCGGGTCCAGCCGAAGCAGCCACGGCGCGGGCGTTGTCCGAGGCCTGTTCGATCGTGCACCACCGGGTGACTCTTCGGCCCCGGGCCGCACGTGCCGGGCCGGGTCGTCACCCCCCTGCCGGCTCACCCAAGACAAGCCGCCGGCCCCGGTCGTCAGGGCCGACGAGCCGGGGCTGGGAACCGCGTCAGATCAGGAGCGGCGTCGGAGGATCGACTTCGGGAACAGCCGTCCCCGCCAGGACAGGGGGGCCGTCGTACGCAGGCTGTGGCGGAGGCGGTCGAAGGCCGGGGCCAGTTCCGGGTCCGCCGTGGTCGCGCCGCTGTACCAAGTGCGCTCGACGGCGCCGATCACCGTGCGCAGGCTGTCGCGGCCGGAGTCGTCGAGGTGGTGGCGTTCGGCGATCTTCTGGCCGGCCACGCGGACGGTGTCGCTGCCGGCCAGCGGCAGGCCGCGGTCGGCGCACTCGGCCTTGAGTTCGCGCCACGCCGCGTCGGCGGAGCCGGGGGCGTGGGTGACGATCGCCTGGAGGTGGCGGCGGCGGGAGAAGTCGCGCAGGGCCGCTGGGCCGCCGAAGCCGACCAGGAGCAGCACGACGATCACGGCGAACCACCAAGCCACGAGGCCGGCCAGGAAACCCAGCGCGGCAACGAGGAGCACGCCGCCCGCCAGGGGCAGCCACAGGGCGACCTGGCTGGTGCGTGCGGCCGTGGGAGCCGGGGCATGGACCAGGACGTCGCCGTCCGGGACGGCGCCGGGCGGCAGGCCCGGAGTCGCGGTACCCGGAGCGGGAGGCCGCCGCCGCAGGACGTACGCCGTGACCACCGCCGCGGCACCCAGGACGGCGAGCACGGCGGCGAGGATCGCGAGCCAGCCGTCGTGCGATTCGGCCGTGGCCGTGGTGGTCGGGGTGGCCTCGTTCTGCCCCTTGTCGAGGGGCGACTGCGTGGCCGGGGCGTTGGAGCGCGGCGCGGTGGGCAGATCGTCGGTGGCGTCTGGCTGCTGGGAGTTCTTGTTGTTCTGCTGCAGGTACGCCGGGACGATGCCGCGGCCGTCGGCGAGCGGCGTCGGATCGAAGCTGACCCAGCCCTTGTCGCCGAAGTACGCCTCGACCCACGCGTGCGCGTCCTGTGAGCTGATCGACTGGTAGTCACCCTTCGGCACGCCCGGCGTGAAGCCGATGGCCACTCGCGCGGGGATGTGGGCGACGCGCAGCATCACGGCCATCGCCGACGCGTACTGCTCGCAGTAGCCGCGCTTGCCGTTGAGGATGAAGTCGGCCAGTGCGTCCGCGTCGGTGGCGTCCGCGGTCTTCGTGTCGTACACGAAACCGTTCTGCGCGCTGAAGAACTGCCACAGCGCGGTGGCCTTGTCGAAGTTGTCGGTCTTGCCCGCGATGAGCTGGTTGGTCTTCGCGACGACCCGTGGGTCCACTCGGCCGATCTGCGAGTAGAACGCCGGCACCTCGTCGGACTTCGGATCAGTGGCCCGCAGCTCGGCGGCCGTCGGTTCCTTCAGCGACGCGACCTCGGTGTAGGTCGGCGCGGACTCGCTCTTCGTGGTGAACACGGCGCCACTGACCCGGTCGTACAGCCACTGCGGCGAAAGCCCGCGCAGCGCGCGCGGTGCACCGTAGACGGGCAGCCAGTTGTCAACCCACTGCGTGGGCTGGATCTGGATCTGCCGCGACACGCCGGTGCCGTCGTCGCCGGGCGCCGCGGGCAGGGTGCTGTTGGCCAGCACACCCGTCTGCGCCTGACCGCCGCCGCGCAGGCCCCAGCCCTGGTTGGGCGTGTAGGTGTCGAGCGTGAACGCCCGGAGGTACCGCCGGTCGTTGCCGAGACCACGGACCTGGAACAGCTCGGTGTTTTGACCCTGGTCGAGCAGGCCGCGCAGCTGCGTGAACGGCGCGACGCCGAACCCGCCGCTGCCGTCACCGCCCGCGCCCGAGCCGGCGCCGAAGGGGATCTTCCCGACGGTGCCCACCCACGTGATCCCGCCGCCGAGCAGACCGAGCACGACGGCCGCGCTCACCACGGCCACGGGCGCCTGCAACGCTCGCGCGCGCCCGCCCGAACCCGGTGCCTCACGGTTGCGCCAGCGCCGGTGCCGGTGGTTGCCGTCGAGGGCGAGCAGGCACGCGAACGCGGCCGCGCCGAGCAGGAACGTCCACCACGGCAGCATTTCGTCGGACAGCGCCGCCGGCACCGCGTACACACACAGGAGGACCAGACCGGTCGCCGCCGGTGCCGCGGCGGCCACCGCGAGCGTGTCGACGAGCACCGCGACCAGCCCGATCGCGATCGTCACCAGGCACAGGATCGGCTGCGTGCCCTCGACCGGCGGCAGCCCGGTGCGGATCTGCTCGGCCGACGCCGCGAGCGTCGCCTGCAGCTCGCCGAAGGCCATGGGCCCCGGAATGATCTTGAGGACGCCCTGCGTGGTGAACGCGCCCGTGACCAGGAACAGCAGCACCAGAAGCTGGCCGAGACCGACCAGCACGGTCGGGGCGCGCAGCGAGCGCAACGCCAGGCCGGTCGACGCGATCAGGATGACCGCGACGAACAGGTAGCCGAACCACGCCCACCCGGAAACGACGCCGGTGAGCGACGTGGCCGCGCACAGCGTCGCGATGCCTGCGGCGACCGGCGGCAGGATCCCGCTGGACCAGACCGGCGGCTGGGCGGCCGGCTGCGGGGTCGGCGTGTGCGGGATCGGCGGGGGAGCCTGGGAAACGGGCGGACGGGGTGCCGTCGTGGTCATCGCGCACCGCCGATCAGGGCGCCGCGGTGGGCACCCGTGCGGCACAGCTCGGCCCACGCCTGCGGCATCTGCGTCTGCGGGCCGGCGATCACGACGCCCCAGCCGTTCGCGCGCAGCAGCTCGGCGGCGTCCTTCGTGGCCGCGGCCTGGTGGTCGGACGAGCCGGATCCGGCCCAGCTCGGCGTGTCCAGCACGACCGCGAGGCTGCGCACACCGCGTGGGCGGTAGCGGGCCAGCTCGTGCACCGACTCCGCGCTGACCGTGCCGAGCACCGCGATGAGCTCCTGTCCTTCGGCCGGGTCGTGGCCCAGTGTCACGTCGCGCTGATGCGCGGGCTGCAGCCCGGCCAGCGCGTCGAGCACCACGTTGTCGTAGCCTTCGCCGCCTTCACCCGGGGTGTCGGCGAGCGCGATGCCGTGTTCGGTGACCAGGCGGACGCGGTGGCCGGAGCGGCGCAGGTGCAGCGCCACCGAAGCCGCGAAAGACACCGCCCACTCGAGACTGGCCGTAGGCCCGGTGCCGTGGTGGGCGGCGGCGCGGTGGTCGACCAGCACGGTCGTGCCGCCCCGCCACGGCCGTTCCTCCACGCGCACCATGACCTCGTCACGGCGGGCGGTGGAGCGCCAGTGGACCTTCCGCATGTCGTCGCCGGTGCGGTAGTGGCGCACGATCACGTCGGGCTCACCCTGACCGGCGTGCAGGCGGACGGTGCCGTCGTCGCCCGCGCCGACCCCGGCGCCGCCGGGCAGCCCCCAAAGACCGACCACGCGGGGCACCACCACGAGCCGCGAGTGCCCGATCAGCTCGCGTTCGAACTCGCACAGCCCGAACGGGTCGGTGATCGTCGCGCGCAACGGGCCCACCTGCTGGATCCCGCGCAGCAGCGGCTGCAGCGGGTAGCGCAGCAGCACCCGGCGATCGTGTGGCAGCCGCTCGACCACGAACCGCGGCTTCGAGCCCAGCGCGTACGGCACGCCGTCCTCGAGCAGGACCTCACCGCCCGGGAGCCGGCCGCTGCGCCACAGCTCGAGGTGCACCTCGCCGCTCGCGCCGACGGCCACACGTTCCGGCCGCAGCGCCCGCGTGGCGCCGAGCCTCAGCCGGGTCGCCGAGATGAACGCCGCGACCAGCAGCGGCAGCGCCACCACGAAGACGGCGACGCGCAGCAAGTCACGCTCGTTGAGCACCAGCGAGCACACGGCCGCGGCGATCCCCGCGGCCAGGAGGCAGCGGCCACGGGTGGTGAGGCCGGACAGTGCACGCAGCATGCGGTTCTCGGATTCGGGTAAGGGGATCGCCGGTCAGCGGGTGCCGGTGGAGCCCTGGGGGACGGGGACGCGGTGCAGCACAGCGCGGACCACGTCGGTCGCCGAGCGGCGGGCGGCGTGCGCCTCGGTGGTGAGCACGAGCCGGTGCGCCAGCACGGGCACGGCGACCGTGTGCAGGTCGTCCGGCACCACGTACTCGCGGCCCGACAGCGCCGCCTGCGCCCGCGCGGCGCGGACCAGGTGCAGCGTCGCGCGCGGCGAGGCGCCCAGCCGGATCTCCGGCACCTGCCGCGTCGCGGAGACCAGGTCCACGGCGTAGCGGCGGACCTCGGGCGCCATGTGCACCGCGCGCACGGTCTCGATGAGCCGCTGCACGGTCGCCCCGTCGGACACCGCCGACAGCTCGGCCAGCGGGTTGTGGCCCGCGTGCTCGTCGACCATGGCCAGCTCGGCCTGCTGGTCGGGGTAGCCGATCGACACCCGCGCGGTGAAGCGGTCGCGCTGGGCCTCGGGCAGGGCGTAGGTGCCCTCCATCTCGATCGGGTTCTGTGTGGCGATCACCATGAACGGCGCGCCGAGTAGGTACGTGCTCGTGTCGACCGTGACCTGGTGTTCTTCCATGCACTCGAGCAGCGCCGACTGCGTCTTCGGCGAGGCGCGGTTGATCTCGTCGCCCACCACGATGTTCGCGAACACCGGGCCGGGCCGGAACTCGAACTCGCCGGTCTGGCGGTTGTAGATCGACACGCCCGTGACGTCGCTCGGCAGCAGGTCGGGGGTGAACTGCACGCGGCTCACGGTGCAGTCGATGGACCGCGCGAGCGCCTTGGCCAGCGAGGTTTTGCCGACGCCCGGCACGTCCTCCACGAGCAGGTGACCCTCGGCGAGGAGGGTCACCAGCGCGATCCGGATGACGTCGGGCTTGCCGACCAGCACGCGTTCGACGTTGGCGGCGATCCGGCGGGCCGTGTCGTGCAGCTCGTCGAGGGACACTCTCGGGGCGTACCCGTTGCCTCGCCCGTTCGGGGCATCCGCCGAGGGGTAGGGCGGCTGCCCGGCCCCGCCGCCCTGCGGTCCGGCAGGGGTGGCGGACTGGATTCTCGACGTCACTCGTCCTCCTGGTGGCGCATGGCTGTGCGGCTTCCACCGGCTCCGCCGGGTCGCTCGCTGTCCGCGCAGCGATCAGCCTTCCATGCAGTGTGTCAAACTCGGGCGAACTCGGCGCTGGAACCCCGCGAACGGCCGCCGATGACTCTCCGGTAATGACCTCCGTCCACCGTTCGGGTGTACGGAGGCCCGTTTTCGGGTGCTCCCGCTGACGGACTGCTCTCACGTATGCTCCGAAACCGAGGTCGCTCGACTACGGAGAGGCGTAACCGCTCATGAGCGAGGTGGGGGCCGCACCGCTGCCCGACGTGCCGGGCCTGACGAGTTCGGGATCCGGCTCCGGCCGGTTCGCGGTGGCGCCGGAGCTGGCGACAGCCACCTACACGAAGCTCGGCGAGCTGCAGGACGTGGTGGGCGAGATGGTCCGCGAAGCCAACGTCCTGGGTCGCTCGGTGCCGCTCGGCAGCGGGTACGCCGGCGAGGTCGGCGCCTTCATGGCGCAGTACGGCTTCGGCCGAGACGGGTCGGCGGTCGCGCAGCTGACCGCGTTCGGCAAGCAGATCGAAGACCTCAAGGAACGCATCGCGAGCGCGTTGAAAAAGTACCAGCGCGAAGACGACGCGGCGGCCGCCGGCGTGGACTGCGCCGGTGGCTGAGCCCGTGCGCAAGCTCCTGCTGCTCGTGCCGGTCGTCCCGGCCCTCGTGGTGCTCGCCGCGTGCGGCCGCCCGGTGACCCCGAAGGCGGTCGCGGCCGACGGCGGCCCGGAGCCCGCGCCGTCGAGCGCGGCCCGCGAGACGCTGGCCGATCTGGACCCGTGCGCGCTGCTCTCGCCGAGCGACCGCTCGAGCGCGGGGCTCACCGAGCTGGGCAAGCCGAAGACGATCGGCCCGGCGCGCGCGTGCGACTGGACCGTGCCCTCGACGTTCGGCGTCACGGTCACGCTCGACGAGACCGCCGGGCTCGCCAACCTCGACGTCTCCCACGGCACCCGCACCAACAAGAAGGTCGGCGCGCACCAGGCACTGCAGGTGGCGGACAAGAAGGCCGCCGCCGGCACGTGCGCCGTGCTGCTCGGCGTCGGGGAGTCCGCGAGCGTGCAGGTGGACGTGAGCAACGCGAGCTTCTCCGACACCACGCTGGCGTGCTCCCGCGCGGCGACCGTCGCCGGGCTGGTCGAGCCGAAGCTGCCCTGAGCGTTTCCCGATCCCGTCAACCGGAAGGTGTGCCGTGTCCGCAGCCGTGCCCGAGCCGACGGCCCGTTACGAGTCCTTCAGCCACGAGGCGCTGGCGGCGCAGGTCGAGCACGGCAACGACCCCGTCGCCGCCGGCCAGGCCGGGGCGCGCTGGACCGAGCTGGCGCGCAAGTTCGAGGACTCGACCGCGTCGCTGGCCGCGCTGTCGGCGGGCAGCCACGAGACGTGGGAAGGCGAGGCGGGCGACGCGATGCGCGCGGTGCTCGCGCAGGCGGCCGGCTGGCTCGGGGAGTCCGCCGCCGTGTCCACTGTGGTCGGTGACTCGGTGGCGGGGCAGGCCGACGTCGCGGCACGGGCGCGGGCCGAGATGCCGCCACCCGTCGAGTTCGACCCGGCGGCGATGATCCGCTCGGCCGCCGCGAGCGGCAACGTCCTGGAGCTCGCCGGGTTGTCCTTCGCGATGGACGCGCGCCGCGCGGAAGCCGAAGCGGCGCGGCAGAAGGCGATCGACGTCGTGCGCACCCGCGATACGGCGTTGCACGGGCTGGTGCCGGGCATCGCGTTCCCGGACGCCCCGGCGCTGGGCTCGGGGCCGGCTTGATCCGGCTCTCCGCGTCGGCCTTCGACGTGGTGTGGCACGACCTCGGGCTCGGCCACGTGCCGGTGCCCTTGGCGGTGCCCGGCGTCGGCGCGACGGAGGCCGAACGCGCGGCCGTGCGCGCCGAGGTCTACCGCGGCCTGACCGACCGCGGCCTCTTCGACGGGCAGCTCGCGCCCGAGCTGCAGAACCGGCTGAGGCTGCTGGACAGCGGTTCGCGCTACGTCGCGTGCGAAGCCCTGGTGGACATGACGGCCGACACGCCGTTCCGCGCCGTGACCGCCATGCGCGGACGCAACGGGGTGCTGGCGGTGCAGCCGGAACGGACGATCGGGCTCAGCGAGATCCGTGAGGGGGAGCTCGTGTCGGCGCTCGTCGAGGTGCTGCCGGAGCTGTCCGCCGGGCCCGGGTTCGGTGTGAGCCTGCCGGCTTCGGGGTGGGATTCGACGTCGGTCGCGACCTCGGCTTCGACGGCGCGCCAGGCGGAGGAGGTCGCCGCGATCCAGGCGCGGCCGGTGTTCGCGGCGGGGCAGTTCGGCGTCTACACGCGGGACAGCGGCGGGCGGATCGAGCGCTGCGGCGGGCTGACCTGGTTCGACACCGACGTGGGCGCGTACTCCGCCGGCGTGTCGAGCGGGCGGGGTGGCCAGGACTGGGTCAACGTCGCCCCGGTCGACGGGCCGCGGCTGGTCGAGCGGGTGCTGGCGCTGTTCTGCTGAGCCGGCCGGCACCTCACGCGAGGTCGAGCAGGCCGGTCGCGCTCACGTCGAGCTCGTGGAGCACCAGGCGGCTGCGCAGCTCGCGCACGCCGTGCTCGCGTTTGAGGCGGTCGACGACCGTTTCGAACTCCGCGGGGTCCAGGCAGGCCAGGCGGAGCTGGTAGTCGTACTCGCCGGTCATGCGGGCGCCCGACACGACCTGCGGGACGCCGTGCAGGTCGCGTTCGAAGTGGGTGCGGTCGATGTCCTCGCGCAGGCGTATGTCGCTCACCATGGTCAGGCCGCGGCCCAGGGCGGCGGGGTCCAGATCGGCCCGGAAGCCGCGGATGACACCGGCGGCGCGGAGGCGGCGGACCCGGTCCGCGACGGTGTTGGCCGACAGGCGCACCTGGGCGCTGAGCTCGTTGTAGGTGCGGCGGGCGTCCTCTTCGAGGAGCCGGACGAGCGAGCGGTCGATGGCGTCCACCCGGTCGATTGTGCAGAACTCGGTGTGACCGGGCAAGGGCCGAGGAAAGCTCGGCGGTGACGCGGCGGGTCCCGTGATTTCCGAGCCACCTTCGGCGGACTTCCTGGAAACGTTCAGGGCATGGAAGTCCTGCTGCCGCCCGTTCTGCCCGTGTTCAGCGTCCTGCTCGTGACCGTCGTCCAGCGCCGCTACGGCCCGCGGCTCGGCGGGCGGCTCGCCGGCTTCCCGACGACCACCTTCCCGTTCCTCCTCGTCCTCCTCGCGCGCGACGGCACCGCCGCCGTGGCCGACGCGGCGCGCGGGATGATCGCCGGCCAGCTCGTGGTGGCGGCCTTCTGCCTCGGCTACGGCCGGGTCGCCCGCCGGGTGCGGCGCCCGGCCGTCGCGGTCACGATGGCGCTCGCCATCGCCGCCGGGGCGTTGTCGCTGGTGGCCGAAGTGCGCTCGCCGTGGCTCGCGGCGGCGGTGACCGGCGCGGTCGTCCTCGTCGGGCTGGTGACCTGGCCGCCGGCGCCCCGGGTCGACACCGTCGCGCCGGCCCCGCGCTGGGACGTGCCCGTGCGCGTCGGCGCCGCGGCGGCCGTCGTGACGGCGCTGGCCGTCCTGTCGAGCCTGCTGGGCCCGCACCTGGCCGGCGTGCTCGCCTGCACGCCGGTCGTGCTGGCGATCCTCACCCCGACCACCCACCACGGGTCCGGCTTCGCCGCCGCGGAGACCCTGGTGCGCTCCGCCTTGCGCTCGCTGCCTGGGACGCTGGTGTTCGCCGTGGTCACGGCGTGGTGCGTGGTGCCGCTCGGGCCGGTGGTGGCGTTCGCTCTGGCGGGGGCCGGGCTGCTGACGGCCGACCACCTCGTCGGCCGGTTGCCGGCCGCACGGCAGCCGGTCGGGGCAGGTCAACCCCGCTGACCCCACTTCGCGGCGTGATACTTCACGCCGTGGCGGTCGGAATGCCCGGCCGCACACTGGGGTTGTCGCCAGTAAGAGAAGCGTGGGAGGAGGCGGGCGTGACGAGCCTTGAAATGGCGGACACGGAGTCCGGAGCGGTCGAGCACCGCACGCGGGCGCGGCGCCGCCTACCCTGGCGGCCCGCGCTCCACTGGGCTGTCGTGGCCGCCGCCCTCGGGTACCTCGTGTGGCGCGTGCCGGAGCTGGCCACGGAGTTCTCGCAGCTCGACCACGTGCAGTGGGGCTGGGTCGCGGCCGCCGGGCTCGCCGGGCTCGCGGCGCTGGCCGTGTACGGCGAACTGCACCGCCAGCTGCTGCTGGTCGGGGGAGCGCACGTGCCGGCCTCGGCCGTGCAGGGCATCACCTTCGCGCAGAACGCCGTGTCCACCACGGTCCCCGTGGTCGGCGGGGCGGGCTCGCTCGCCTACGCGATCAACCAGCTGCGCCGCCGCGGCGTCGACAGCGCGCTGTCGGCCTGGGCGGTCCTGCTCGCCGGCGTGATCACCACCGTGCTGCTCATCGTCCTCGGCTGGTTCGGGCTCGCCTGGGCCGGCCGGGTGCCGCTGCGTCTGGCGGTGCCCGCGGCCATCGTGGTCGCGGTGGGTTCCGCCGGGGTGTGGGCGCTGCTGACGCACCCGGCCGTCCTGCAGCGCGGGCTCACCTCACTGCTGCGTGTGTTCGGCCGCACCCCGGGCACCTGCGCCACCTGCCGCAAGACCTGGCTCGAGAAAGCCGACGCCGCCGCGCTGCAACTCTCGGAACGCGTCGCGCGGCTGCGCCCGGGCGGCACCCGCTGGACCATTCTGCTGGTCCTCGCGCTCGCCAGCTGGGGCTTCGACTTCTTCGCCCTCATCGCCAGCGCCGAGGGCACCGGCACGCACATCCGCTGGGACGTCCTCGCCGTGGGCTTCCTGGTCGTCCAGGCCAGCATCGCCCTCCAGATCCTTCCCGGCGGCGCCGGCCTCGCCGAAGCCGGTCTGCTCGGCGTGCTGGTGGCCGCGGGCGTCCCCGCCGCACCGGCCGCCGCGACCGTGCTCATCTACCGCGCGATCAGCTGGGCGGGCCTGTCGCTCGTCGGCTGGGTCGTCTACGCCCTGCAACCGCACGCGACGCCGGCCCACGGCCACGAGCCGACCGCGGCCGCCGCCCTGCCCCAGGCCTGATCCGCCCTCACGTTCGAGCCCGGTGGCCACGGGCGCCCGGTGACTGCGAGGGTCCGGTGGCCTTGAGTGCCCGGCGGCTGCGGGGTGCACGGTGACTGGGAGAGTCCGGTGGTCATGAGTATTCGGTGGCCAAGAGCGCACGGTGGCCGCGAAGGTCCGGTGGCCACGGGTGATCGGTGACCGCGAGGGCCTGGCGACCACTGGCGTCCGGCGACCGCGAGTGCTTGGTGACCACGAGGTTCCTGGGCCACCGGCGATCGGTGACCGCGAGGCCCAGCGACCGCGAGGACCGGCGGCTGCCTGGGTAACTACGAGGTCAGTCGAATACGGCGACCACGGGCGTCCGGCGACTGCGAGGGTGCGCGGTGACTGCCGAGCGTCCGGCGACCGCGAGTGCTGGGCGACCGCGAGTGCTGGGCGACCCCGAGGGTCCGGTGGCCACGGGCGCGCTGCAACTGCCAGGGCCCGGCGACCGCGAGTGCCCTTTGACCAGGTGTTTCCCGGAGTCCCCACGTCGCTCCACCGCAAGCCCCGGCCCGGCCCCGCCGGTCTCCCCACCTCACCCCACCCGCGTCGCCACCGCGCCTCACTGCGATCCCCACCGCCCCCACCCGCGGCCCCACCCGCGGCCCCCACTGCGATCCCCACCGGGCCCCACCGGGGTCCCCACCGGGCCCCACCCAGGGGATCCCTGGTCTTCACGCTGCCGTTCCGCGGACGTCCGGCACCCGGTCGGGTTGCTCCGAGACCCCGGCGCGGGGGATCTTGACCACGGGCCCCCACCCACCCCCCACCAGGCCCCACGGCGCTGACCTGCGTAAACGCGTGACACGACGGAGTTAACGCGAGGCAGGTCGCGTTGACTGTGGTGAAAAGTGGGGTACGGTGGTGACCAGTGGGGCAGAAGGGAGCCCCGGGGCCGGAGTCGGGTGGTTCGCCAGCCGGAGCCGGTAGGGAGGTGGAGGCCGGTGTTCCTCGGCACCCACACCCCGAAGCTGGACGACAAAGGGCGGCTCGCGCTGCCCGCGAAGTTCCGCGACGAGCTGGCCGGCGGGCTGATGGTCACCAAGGGGCAGGACCACTGCCTCTTCGTCTTCCCCCGCGCCGAGTTCGAGCAGATGGCACGGAAGGTCGCCGACGCCCCGTTCACGAACGAGGCGGTTCGGGCCTACCAGCGCTACCTGTTCGCTGGAACAGACGAACAACGCCCGGACGGGCAGGGGCGCATCACCATCGCGTCCGAGCTCCGGCGCTACGCCGGGCTGAACAAGGAGTGCGTGGTGATCGGCGCGATCACCAGGCTGGAGATCTGGGACGCCCAGGCGTGGCAGGGCTACCTGGACGAACACGAGGACAGCTACGCGAAGGCTCGAGAGGAAGTTCTACCGGGCGTCTTCTAGGGGACACGGACACCGGAGCACCTGCGTCGTCGGGGGACGCGGGTCCGCCGAGGCCGTGGAACCGGAAAACGTCCCCGCGGATGCCGTGAGGCCTCTGTCCGCTCTTTGGCCCTGGCGCACCTTCCCCGGTGCCAGGTCGGACCGCGGGCGGGCAGGGACCTGACGGCATCCGCCGCATCTTCCCCGGGAATTCGGAGCACGAAAGGGGGAGGGGCATGGCGACCGAACACGAGCACGTTCCGGTGCTGCTGGACCGCATCGTCGAGCTGTTCACCCCCGCCTTCGCCGACCGCGACGCGGTGCTGGTCGACGCGACCGTCGGCCTCGGCGGCCACTCCGACGCGCTCCTCACGGCTTTCCCCCGCCTGCGGCTCGTCGCGCTGGACCGCGACCCCGCCGCGCTCGAGCGCTCGGCCGAGCGGCTCGCGCGGCACGGTGACCGCGTCGACCTCGTCCACACCGTCTACGACGGGCTCCCCGAAGCCATCGAGGGCTTGGGACTGTCCCGTGTGGACGGCATCCTCTTCGACCTCGGCGTGTCCTCGATGCAGCTGGACCGCGCCGAACGCGGCTTCGCGTACTCGAAGGACTCCCCGCTGGACATGCGAATGGACCCGACCACCGGGTTCACCGCCGCCGACGTGCTCAACACCTACACACCCGGCGAGCTGATCCGGATCCTGCGCGACTACGGCGAAGAGCGCTTCGCGCAACGGATCGTGCGGGCGGTCGTCGCCGAGCGGGAGAAGGAGCCGTTCACGCGCAGCGCGCGGCTCGTCGAGCTGCTTTACGACGCCGTGCCGGCCGCGAGCCGCCGAACCGGCGGGCACCCGGCCAAGCGCACGTTCCAGGCGTTGCGGATCGAGGTCAACGGCGAGCTGGAAGTGCTGCGGCGGGCGATGCCGGCCGCGCTCTCGGCGCTCGCGATGGACGGCCGCATCGTCGTGGAGTCCTACCAGTCGCTCGAAGACCGCCTGGTGAAGCAGGCGTTCGCGGAGCTCGCGAAGTCGCGGACCCCGGAGGGGCTCCCGGTCGAACTGCCCGGGCACGGCCCCGAGCTGAAACTCCTGACCCGAGGAGCCGAGAAGGCAGGCGAAGGCGAGATCGAGCACAACCCGAGGGCCGCCTCCGTGCGGCTGCGGGCAGCACAGAGGATCGGAGAGCCGCGATGACCGCACCCACGAAGTCCCGCCGCCGCTCCGGCGCGCCGGCGACGCGCCGGAGCGCGCAAGCGGGGACCACGGTCGAGCAGGAACCGCAGACCACGACCGGCCGCACCACCGCGCAGCCGGAAACCACGCCGCGCCGGTCCTCGCGCGGCCGCACCACGGCCGCGGAGCGGGCGTACGCGCGCCGCGCGCAGCGGGCCGACCTGCTGCAGCAGCGGGAGCCGAAGAAGCCCCAAGCCCAGGTCGAACGCACCGAGGCCGAGGTCAAGCCGAAGCGGCTGCTGCTGCGCTGGCCGCGTTCGCGCGCCTCGTTCGTGCTGGTCATGATGGGGCTGCTGGCCGTCGGCGTCGCCTCGACGCTGTGGCTGACCACGCAGGCCATCGCCGACTCCTACCGCCTCGAGCAGCTGCGCACGACCAACGCCGGCCTGGCCGAGGCCAAGGACCGGCTCGAGCGCGACGTCGCGAAGGCGCAGTCGCCCGCGTCGCTGGCGCCGGCCGCGAAGCAGCTGGGCATGGTGCCCGGCGGCGACCCGGCCCGCATCGTGGTGGGGCCGGACGGCAAGACCACCGTCGTCGGCGAGCCGACGAAGGCCCAGCCTGCCGCCGGCTCGACGAACGAGACGCCGCCGCAGCCCGGTAACACCGGTCAGCCCGCTTCGGGTCAGCAAGAGGGCGGCATCGAGGGCGACCTGCCGTCCGCGGGACAGTGATGGTGGCTTCGGGGGCGAGCCGGGCGCGTGCCGCGGGCAGCGCCCGGCGGACCTACGCCGCGGGCACGCGCCGCGCCGTGGCCAAGCGCGGCAACGGCGGGCAGCGCAGCCGCTTCTCGGCGGTGCGCATCCTGCTGGTGGCGCTCATGGTCGTCGCGGGCGTGAAGCTGGTGCAGGTGCAGTGGTTCGAGGCGCCCACGCTCTCGGCCGCGGCCGAGCGGCAGCGCAGCCTCACCATCGACATCCCCGCGCAGCGCGGGTCCATTGTGGACCGCAACGGCAACAAGCTCGCCTTCAGCGTGGAAACCCGCACGCTGTCGGTGAACCTGCGCGTGCTGCACAAGACGATGGACGACTACGCGAAGAAGAACCCCGCGAAGGGGGTGAACTTCGAAAGCGAGGTGACGCAGGCGGCCAAGTACATCGCCGCCAAGGTGCCGAACCTGACCACCGAGCAGGAACTGTTGACGAAGCTGCACAAGCCGCAGTCGTTCACCTACCTCGTGGACAACGTCGAGCCGTCCGTGGCCACCGACATCGTCAAGCAGTTCGCGTGGATCGGCGTGGAGAACCGCGCGATGCGCGAATACCCGGGCGACACGCTCGCGTCGAACATCGTCGGCCTCGCCAACTGGCGCATGGACGACCCCGACGTGTCCAAGCACAACCTCCACGGCGTGGTCGGGCTGGAGCAGTCGCGCGACAACGACCTGGCGGGCACGCCGGGCCGCGAGATCGTGAACACCCAGAACGGCAACGACAACCTGTATCTGCCGGGCTCCGAGCACGTGCTGCAGGCGGCGATCCCCGGTTCGGACCTCGAGCTCACCATCGACTCGGACCTGCAGTACGAGCTGCAGCGGCAGCTGAGCGACTACGTCGCGCAGTCGCACGCAAAGGGCGGCCAGGCCGTGATCATGGACTCGAAGACCGGCGAGATCTACGCGCTGGCCGACGACAAGACGTTCAACCCGAACGACCAGTCGACCTTCCAGGACGAACTGCTCAACGACCGCGCGGTGACCACACCGTACGAACCGGGATCGGTGAACAAGATCGTCACGGCCACCGCGGCCATCGACGAGGGCATCGCCACGCCGCAGTCGACGATCGCGGTGCCGGGCGAGATCAAGATCGCCGACCGCACGGTGCACGACGCCTGGGTGCACGGCACGCAGAACTTCACCACCACGGGCATCTTCGCCAAGTCCTCCAACGTGGGCACGCTGGAGCTGGCGCAGAAGATCGGCCCGGACCGCTACTCGGACTTGCTGAAGAAGTTCGGCATCGGCCAGCGCACCGGCCTCGGCCTGCCCGGTGAGAGCCCTGGTTACGTGCCGCCGCGCAGCCAGTGGTCGGCCAGTACGTTCGGCAACCTGCCGATCGGCCAGGGCCTGTCGATGACCGTGGTCCAGATGGCCGGGATGTACCAGACGATCGCCAACAACGGCCTGCGCGTGCCGCCGCGGATCGTGAAGGCGAAGAAGAACCCGGACGGCACGGTCGTGCCCGAGCCGGCGCCGAAGCCGGTGCAGGTGGTCAGCCCGCAGACCGCGACGACGGTGCGCGACATGCTGCGCGCGGTGGTGCAGAACGCCAAGAGCCCCAACGCGGGTACGGCGCCGTCGGCCGCGCTGGAGGGCTACCAGATCTCGGGCAAGACAGGCACCGGCCAGCAGGTCGACCCGCGCACGAAGGCCTACAGCCAGAGCCTGGCCAACATCACCTTCGCCGGGATCCTGCCCGCCGACCACCCGAGGTTCGTCGTCGGCATCCGCCTCGACGCCCCCGACACCACGCTGCCGGCCGGGCACTCGGCTGGCCCGCTGTTCCACTCCATCGCCTCGTACCTCACGCAGCGCTACCAGATCCCGCTGTCCGACGGTCCGTCGCCGGAGGTCCCGCTCATCATCCCGTGACGGTTCCGCGACGTTCCCGCGACACGACCGGAACGCCTTCGCAACACACGGCCCGGGGCCGCCTCGCACCGAGCGAGGCGGCCCCGGGCCGTGTGTTTCCGGCTGCGATAGTCCACATCGGCTGGTGGCGGCGGGCGGAAACGCTTGCCCCGCAACGACGTTGCGCGCGCCGCATAGCACACACGGTGCGCGGCGGCGCTTTCGCCGTACCGCCTTGGGTCACCCGATCGCGCTCTCGGTAACCTCTCGGACGTGTCCGTGTCCTCGTCCAAACCCCAGAGCGGGCCGGCTGCCTCGTCGCTGCCGGAAAGCCCGGTGAAGGCGGTCGCCGCCCCGCCCCGCCCGGCCCGGATCGACCCGGTCCCGCTGGCCACCCTGCTCGCGCGCGCGGGCGCCCGGCTGATCGCCGAGAGCCCCGAGGCCGCCGACCTCACTGTCACCGGCACCACGCTGCGTGCGCAGCACGTGCTGCCGGGCGACCTGTTCGCCGGCTTGCCCGGCGCGCGCGCCCACGGCGCCGACTTCAGCGACCAGGCCGTGGCCGCCGGCGCGGCCGCGGTGCTCACCGACGCCGAGGGCGCCGAGCGCCCCGCGTTGCGCGACGCCGGTATCCCGGTCCTCGTGCACCCGGACCCGCGCGCCGCGCTCGGCGAGATGGCCGCGTGGATCTACGGGGAGCCGTCGCTGCACCTGTCGGTGCTGGGGGTCACCGGCACGTCGGGCAAGACCACCACCTCCTACCTCGTCGACTCCGGGCTGCGTGCTGCGGGCCTGACCACGGGCCTGATCGGCACGGTCGAGACGCGCATCGCGGGCGAGCGCCTGGTCAGCGGCTTCACCACGCCGGAGGCGCCGGACCTGCAGGCGCTGCTCGCGGTGATGCTGGAGCGCGGCGTGACCCACGTGCCGATGGAGGTTTCGAGCCACGCGCTGTCGCTGGGCCGCGTCAACGGCACGCGCTTCGCGGTCGGCGCGTTCACGAACCTCTCGCAGGATCACCTCGACTTCCACCACGACATGGAGGAGTACTTCGCCGCCAAGTCGCTGCTGTTCGACGGCCGTTCGACCACCGAGGTCGTGGTCGTGGACAGCGCGTGGGGCCGGGCGCTGCTCACGCCGCAGACGGTGACGGTGTCGATCGAGCAGGGCGTCGACGCCGCGTGGCGCGCCTCCGACATCGAGCCCACCGCGGCGGGGGAGCAGACCTTCACCCTCCATGGCCCGGACGGGCTCACACTCGCCGCGAAGATCCCGCTGCCGGGTACGTTCAACGTGGCCAACGCCGTGCTCGCCGCCGCGATCCTGGGCAGCGCCGGCGTGGACCCGGCGGCCATCATCGCGGGCCTCGGAGCCGTGGAGGTGCCGGGCCGGATGGAGCGCGTGTACCTGGGCCAGGACTTCACCGCCGTCGTCGACTACGCGCACAAGCCCGCGGCCGTCGCGCAGGGACTCGACGCACTGCGCGCCCGCACCGACGGCCGCATCATCACGGTGCTCGGCTGCGGTGGTGACCGCGACACGGCCAAGCGCCCGATGATGGGCGAGGAAGCCGTCCGCCGCAGCGACGTGCTGATCGTGACCGACGACAACCCGCGGTCCGAGGACCCGGCCCTGATCCGCGCCGCGATGCTCGCCGGTGCGCGGGGCGTCGGGCCGTCCCACGGCGGTGAGATCGTGGAGATCGGCGACCGCCGCGAGGCCATCACCCACGCCGTGTCGCTCGCCCGCGCGGGTGACATCGTCTTCATCGCCGGCAAGGGCCACGAGACCGGCCAGGAGGTCCAGGGTGTCGTGCACCCGTTCTCCGACCGCGACGAGCTCGAGGCCGCCATTCGCAAGCATCTCGAGGTGAGTGCGTGATCGAGCTCAGCCTGGCCGAGATCGCCGACGTCGTCGGCGGCCGGCTGCACGGAGCCGACGGCTCGTTGACCGTCACAGGGTGTGTCGAGTTCGACACGCGCAAGGTCGGGCCCGGCGGCCTCTTCGTCGCCCTTCCCGGCGAGCGCGTGGACGGACACGACTTCGCCGCGAAGGCCGTGGCGTCCGGTGCCGTCGCGGTGCTGGCCGGCCGCGAGGTCGACGCGCCCGCGATCGTGGTGCCGCCGCTGCCCGAGGGCCAGGCCAACGACCGTTCGGTCGCGCTGGCCGGCGACACCGACGGGTCCGGCGCCGCGGTGCTGGCCGCGCTCGCGAAGCTGGCGAACCACGTCGTCGGTCGGCTCGCCGCCGAGGGCCTCACGGTCGTGGCGCTGACCGGCTCGTCGGGCAAGACCTCGACCAAGGACGTCATCGCGCAGCTGCTGGAGCCGATGGGCCCCACGGTCGCGCCGCCCGGCTCGTTCAACAGCGAGCTGGGCCACCCGTGGACCGCGTTGCGCGCCGACCACCGCACCAAGTACCTGGTGCTGGAGATGTCCGCGCGCGGGATGGGGCACATCGCCGACGCGGCCGCGATCACACCGCCGCGCATCGGGGCGGTGCTCAACGTCGGCAGCGCGCACGTCGGCGAGTTCGGCTCGCGCGAAGCCATCGCGAAGGCCAAGGGCGAGCTCGTGGAGGCGCTGCCGAGCGCCGACGCGGGTGGAGTCGCCGTGCTGAACCTCGACGACCCGCTGGTCGCCGCCATGGCCGGCCGCACGAGCGCCCGCGTGGTCGGCGTCGGCGAGACCGCGTCCGCGCAGGTCCGCGCCGCCGACATCACGCTCGACGCCGAGGCCCGCGCATCGTTCCGGCTGATCACTCCCGACGGCGAAGCGTCGGTGACGCTGCCGTTGCACGGCGAGCACCACGTCGGCAACGCGCTCTCGGCCGCCGCCATCGCGCTGGAGCTCGGCGCGACGCCGGCCGAGGTCGCGCAGCGGCTGTCCGCCCTCGAGCGCCGCTCGGCCCACCGCATGGCCGTGACCACGCGCGCCGACGGCGTCACCGTCCTCAACGACGCGTACAACGCCAACCCCGAATCAGTGCGAGCCGCGCTGAAGGCCCTCGCGTCGATGCGCCGGACCGGCCGCCGCGCGTGGGCCGTGCTCGGGGTGATGGGCGAGCTCGGCGCCGACTCCGTGACCGAGCACGACTCCATCGGCCGCCTCGTGGTGCGCCTCAACATCGACAAGCTCGTCGTCGTCGGTGACGAGGCCGCGCCGATGCACCAGGGCGCCTCGCAGGAGGGCTCCTGGAACGAGGAGTCGGTGCAGGTACCCGACGGCGACGCCGCCGTGGCCCTGCTGAATGATCAGCTCCGTCCCGGAGACGTGGTGCTGGTCAAGGCCTCCAACGCCGCCGGCCTGTGGCACGTGGCCGAGGCGCTGCTCGCCCCCTCCGGGCCGGGCTCGCAGTCGACTTCCTCTTCCCCATCTCATTCCTCCCTGTCTCTTTCCTCCTCCCCGTCCCCCTCCTCTGAACGCTCGAACGGTGGTCACGCGTGATCAACATCCTGATCGCGGCCGCGGCGGGTCTGCTGGTCTCCATCCTGCTCACGCCCTACCTGATCCGGGTCTTCTCCCGGCAGGGCTTCGGCCAGGAGATCCGCGAAGAAGGGCCCCAGGGCCACAAGTCGAAGCGCGGCACCCCGACGATGGGTGGCGTCGCGATCATCATCGCGATGGTCGTCGGCTACTTCGTCGCACACCTGATCAGCTGGCTCGGCAACTCCCACAGCTCGGCGCCGTCGGCGTCCGGCCTGCTGGTGCTCATACTGGCCGTGGGACTCGGCATCGTCGGGTTCCTCGACGACTTCATCAAGATCCGCAAGCAGCGCAACCTCGGCTTGAACAAGACCGCGAAGCTGGTCGGCCAGCTCGTGGTCACGATCCTGTTCGCGGTGCTGTCGCTGCAGTTCGCCGACGAGCACGGCCTCACGCCCGCGTCGCAGAGCCTCTCCTATGTGCGCGACCTGGCGCTGATCACGTTCCCGTGGATCGTGTTCGTGATCTTCTGCTACGTGGTCATCTCCGGCTGGTCGAACGCGGTGAACTTCACCGACGGCCTCGATGGCCTGGCCGGCGGCGCCGCGGCGATGGTGCTGGCGACCTACGTGATCATCTCCTTCTGGCAGGCGCGCCTCTCCTGCGCCGACGGGCCCACGACCGCCTGTTACGACGTGCGCGACCCGCTGGACCTCGCTGTGGTCGCCGCCGCGGCGACCGGCGCGTGCGTCGGCTTCCTGTGGTGGAACGCCGCGCCGGCCAAGATCTTCATGGGCGACACCGGTTCGCTGGCGCTCGGCGGTCTCGTCGCCGGCCTGTCGATGACCACCCGCACGGAGCTGCTCGCCATCGTGATCGGCGGCCTGTTCATGGTCGAGATGATCTCGGTGGTCACCCAGATCGCGGTGTTCCGCACAACGCGGCGAAGGCTCTTCCGGATGGCGCCCTTCCACCACCACTTCGAGCTCGCCGGGTGGGCGGAAACCACGGTGATCATCCGCTTCTGGCTGCTGTCGGCCATCTGCTGCATGTTCGGCCTGGGGCTGTTCTACAGCGAACAGCTCGGTGTCGGGAGCTAGGTCGTGACCGACAGGGAGCTCCTGCTCGAAGGCAAGAACGTGCTCGTGGCAGGCGCCGGCGTCACCGGGAAGTCGGTGGTGCCGGTTCTGCGGGAGCTGGGCGCCCACGTGACGGTCACCGACGGCAACGCCGAGCGGCTCGAAGAGCTGGCGGGCCTCGGTGCCGAGCTGGTGCCGGGGCTGAGCGCTCCGCCGCCGGGCACCGTGCTCGTGGTGACGAGCCCGGGCTGGCGGCCCACGTCGCCGCTGCTGGCCGCCGCGGCCGCTGCCGGCGTCGAGGTGATCGGCGACGTCGAGCTGGCCTGGCGCCTCGGCCAGCTGCGGGAGCACCCGCCGTCGTGGCTGGTGATCACCGGCACCAACGGCAAGACCACCACCGTCGGCATGCTCGAGTCGATGCTGCGTGCGGGTGGCGTCGACGCCGTGGCCTGCGGGAACGTCGGCTACGCGGTGCTCGACGCCGTGCGGGCCGGCCACGCCGTGCTCGCGGTGGAGCTGTCCAGCTTCCAGCTGCACTGGTCCTCGACGCTCGCGCCCGACGCGTCGGTGGTGCTCAACCTCGCCGAGGACCACATCGACTGGCATGGCTCGATGGAGGAGTACGGCGCCGCGAAGGGCCGGGCTCACGAGCGCTCGCGCGTGGTCGTGCACAACGCCGACGACGAGTGGTCCACCCGCATCGCCGACGAGCACGCGCCCGAGAGCGCCCGGCGCATCGGGTTCCGCCTGGACACGCCGTACGCCGGTGAGCTCGGGTTGGTCGAGGACCTGCTGGTGGACCGCGCGTTCGTCGCCGACCCCGCCACGAGCGCGGAAGAGCTGGCGACCATCGCCGACGTCCGCCCGGCCGGGCCGCACAACGTCGCCAACGCGCTGGCCGCCGGCGCCCTCGCGCGCGCCCACGGCGTGTCGCCCGAGGCCGTGCTCAAGGGGCTGCGCGAGTACCAGCCGGCGCCGCACCGCGCTCAGGAGGTCGCCGAGATCGGCGGCGTGCGCTACGTGAACGATTCGAAGGCCACCAACCCCCACGCCGCGGGCGGTTCGCTGCGGGCCCACGAGAGCATCGTGTGGATCGCCGGGGGCCAGCTCAAGGGCGCCGCGGTCGACGAACTCGTGGCCTCGATCGCTGGCCGGCTTCGCGGAGTTGTGCTACTCGGCGTGGATTCACCCGTGATCGCAGCCGCTGTTGCGCGACACGCGCCGGATGTCCCGGTGAACCGCCTCCGTCCGGGTGACCATGAACCCATGACTGCGGCGGTGGATGCGGCCAGCGCGATGGCTCGCCCTGGTGACGTGGTGCTGCTCGCGCCCGCCGCCGCCTCGTTGGACATGTTCCGCAACTACGGCGAGCGCGGCGACGCGTTCATCGCGGCGGTGCGTGTCCTCGCGGGCGGTGCGGCGGGGGCGGCGAATGACGGTAGTTGACGACAAACGGACCCAGGACCGGCCCGAGCGGCCGCGGCGGCGCGAGCGCAAGGAAAGCCCGTTCGTGGCGTTCCGCACCGCGCTGACGGCGTGGCTCTCACGGCCGCTGGCGTCGTTCCACCTCGTGCTCGCGCTCACCGGCGTGCTGACCGTGATCGGCATCGTGATGGTGCTGTCGGCGTCGTCGGTCGCCTCTTACGACCCCAAGACCGGCAGCGGCGTGTACTCGCTGTTCTTCCGGCAGCTGATGTTCGTCGCCATCGGGTCGGTGGTGTTCTGGGTGGGGCTGCGGATCAAGCTCGAACGCATCCGCCGGATGTCGGCCACGATGGTGGTCGTCTGCCTCGGCATGCTGATGCTCGTGCTGACGCCGCTGGGCGCCACCGTGAACGGCTCGCAAGGCTGGTTCAAGCTCGGCGTGTTCACGTTCCAGCCGGTGGAGGCCGCGAAGGTCGCGCTGGCGTTCTGGGGCGCGCACATCCTGGTGATCAAGTACAACGTGATCCACCAGTGGCGCCACCTGCTCGTGCCGGTCGTCCCGGTCGCGCTCGTGATGTTCGCGCTGGTCATGCTGCAGCCCGACCTCGGCGGCACGGTCACGCTCGCCGTCGTGCTGCTGGCCCTGCTGTGGTTCGCCGGCGCGCCGAAGCGGCTCTTCGGCGTGATCCTCGCCGGCGGTCTCGCCGGCATCCTGGTGCTGGCGATCATCGCCCCGTACCGGCTCGCGCGCGTGATGTCGTTCCTGTCGCCGAACGCCGACACCACGGTGGAGGGCTACCAGGCCAACCAGGCCAAGCTCGCGCTCGCCGACGGCGGCCTGTTCGGCAAGGGCCTCGGCCAGGGCGCGTCCAACTGGGGCTACCTGCCCAACGTGCAGAACGACTTCATCTTCGCCCTCGTCGGCGAGGAACTCGGGTTCGTGGGCTGCGCCGTGGTGCTGGCCCTGTTCGCCCTCGTCGCCGTGGTGGGGCTGCGGATCGCGACGCGGAACATCGACCCGTGGATCCGGATCGTCGCGGGCACGCTCACGATGTTCCTGGTCGCGCAGGCCGCCATCAACATCGGTTACGTCGTCGGCCTGCTGCCCGTCACGGGCGTCACGCTGCCGTTGATCTCCTACGGCGGCACCTCCCTGGTGATCACGATGCTCATCATGGGCGTGCTCGCCAACGCCGCCCGGCACGAACCGGAGGCGGTGGCCGCACTGCGTTCGCAGGGCCCGGGTAAATTCGGACGCCTGCTGAGGCTGCCCGCGCCCGACCCGTACCGCCCGCCCACGACCACCCGCAAGGGACTGGCCGGGCGGGGGACCGGTTCGGGGGCCAAGGCGGCCCGGCCGGCGCCTCGCGCGGCCCGGCCCGCACCGGCGCAGGAGCGCCGCAGGTCGGTCCGCCAGCCGACGCGGCGCAGCACTGCCGCACGGACGAACGCGGCGCGGACAACAGCGAACCGCGGTGCCAGGGGTACCGCGAACCGGAGAGGTCATTGGTGAGTAACCCCGTCAAGGGAGCCGAGCGATCACCCTCGGGCAAGGTGCCCGTGGTGGTCGTCGCCGGAGGTGGCACCGCAGGACACATCGAACCCGCCCTCGCCCTGGCCGACGCCGTCATGCGGCTGCGCCCCGACGCCAAGGTGATCGCCCTGGGCACGGCGCGCGGCCTGGAGAACAAGCTGGTGCCGGCTCGCGGTTACCCGCTGGAGCTCATCCCGCCGGTGCCGTTGCCGCGCAAGCCGACCCCGGAGCTGCTGCGGCTCCCGCTGAAGGTCCGCGACTCCGTGCGCCGGACCCGCGACGTGCTGGAGCGCGTCGGCGCCGACGTCGTGGTGGGCTTCGGCGGCTACGTCGCGCTGCCCGCGTACCTCGCCGCGCGCGGCCGTACGCCGATCGTGGTCCACGAGGCCAACCAGTCGCCGGGCCTGGCCAACAAGGTGGGCGCCCGCTTCGCCGCGCGCGTCGCCGTCGCCGTGCCGGGCACGCCGCTGCCGAAGGCCGAGGTCGTCGGGATCCCGCTGCGCCGGTCGATCACGTCGCTCGACCGCGCCGCGCTGCGCGCCGAGGCCCGCGAGTTCTTCGACCTCGACGCGGACGCCCCGACGCTGCTGGTGTTCGGCGGCTCGCAGGGCGCGCAGTCGATCAACAGCGCCGTTTCCGGCGCCGCGAAGGAGCTGGCCGAGGCCGGCGTCGGCGTCCTCCACGCCCACGGCCCGAAGAACACCCTCGTGGTGCAGGAGTTCCCGGGCAAGCCGGCCTATGTGCCGGTGCCCTACCTGGAACGCATGGACCTCGCCTACGCCGCGGCCGACGTGGTGCTGTGCCGCTCGGGCGCGATGACCGCGGCCGAGGTATCCGCCGTCGGGCTGCCCGCGGTGTTCGTGCCGCTGCCGCACGGCAACGGCGAGCAGGCCGTGAACGCCCGTCCCGCCGTCGACGCGGGCGCCGCCTTCCTGGTGCCCGACGGAGAGCTGACCCCGGCCAAGGTGGCCGAGCTGGTGGTGCCGCTGATCACCGACGCCGCGCGCGTCGCGAAGATGAGCGAGGCCGCCGTGGGGATGGGACACCGCGAGGCCGACGAGACGCTCGCCAAGATCGTGCTGGAGGCCGCAGGTGCCTGAGCTGCCCGAAGAACTGCGCCGCGCGCACCTGATCGGCATCGGCGGGGCCGGCATGTCCGGCATCGCGCGGATCCTGCTCGCCCGCGGGGCGGCCGTGTCCGGTTCGGACGCCAAGGAGTCGCGCGCGCTGCTGTCGCTGCGCGCCCAGGGCGCCGAGCTGTTCGTGGGCCAGCGCGCGGAGAACCTCGACGCGCTCGCCGAAGCCCCGTCGGCCGTCGTGGTGTCGACGGCGATCAAGGAGTCCAACCCGGAGCTGGCCGCGGCCCGTGCGCGCGACATCCCGGTGCTGCACCGCGCGCAGGCGCTCGCGGGGTTGATGGAGGGCCACCGCGTGGCCTGCATCGCCGGCACGCACGGCAAGACGTCGACCACGTCGATGCTCACCGTGGCGCTGCAGCACTGCCGGCTCGACCCGTCGTTCGCGATCGGCGGCGACCTCAACGAGTCGGGTGCCAACGCGCACCACGGCGAGGGCGGGGTCTTCATCGCGGAGGCCGACGAGAGCGACGGTTCGTTCCTCACGTACTCGCCGTCGGTCGCCGTGGTCACCAACGTCGAGCCCGACCACCTCGACCACCACGGCACGGCCGAGGCCTACGTGAAGGTGTTCACGGAGTTCGTCGGACGCCTGCAGCCGGGTGGCCTGCTCGTGGTGTGCGCCGACGACCCGGGCGCCGCGAAACTCGGCGACGAGGCCGCGGCCGAGGGCGTGCGCGTGCGCCGCTACGGCCGCACCGCCACCGGCGAGGGCGACGCGCGCGTGCTCGACTACAAGCCCGCCCCGGACGGCGGCCAGGTCCGGCTTTCGCTCGACGGCGAGGAGCTCGACCTGCGCGTGGCCGTGCCGGGCGAGCACATGGCGCTCAACGCGGTCGCGGCTCTGCTGGCCGGGCTCGAGCTGGGCGCGCCCGTGGCCGGCCTGGCCGAGGGGCTCGCCGCGTTCGGCGGGGTGCGCCGGCGCTTCGAGTTCAAGGGCCGCTCCGGCGATGTCCGCGTGTACGACGACTACGCCCACCACCCGACCGAGGTGGCCGCTCAGCTCAGGGCCGTGCGCACGGCGGCCGGGCTCGGCCGGGTGCTCGTGGTGTTCCAGCCGCACCTGTACTCGCGCACGCAGACCTTCGCGGCGGAGTTCGCCGAAGCGCTGTCACTGGCCGACGAGGTCGTGGTGCTCGACGTGTACGGCGCTCGCGAAGAACCGGTGCCGGGCGTGACGGGCACGCTGATCGCCGACCGCGTGACGAGCCCGGTGCACTACCAGCCCGCATTCGACCTCGCGGCGAAGCTCGTGGCCGACCTCGTGAAGCCGGGTGACCTCGTGGTGACCATGGGCGCGGGTGACGTGACGCAGCTGGGCCCGGAGATCCTGGCCGAGCTCGACCGGAGGACCGCGGGCGCATGACGTCGACCAGGGAGCGCCGCAACCCGCCCTCGTCCGAAGAGGACGAGCGGGATCGCGCTGCCCTGGCCCGGGCCCGGCGGGGGCGGCGCTCGGAAGAGGAGCGCCGCCGTACCCGTTCGAGCCGCTCGACGGCACCGCGCTCGGGCCGGGCGACTCGGGCGGAGAGCCTGCGCGCGCGTCCGACGCGGAAGAAGGAGATCCGGCGCCGCTGGGTCGCGCTGCTCGTGGTCGTCACGCTCGTGGGCCTGGGGTATCTGCTGTTCTTCAGCTCCATGCTCGGGGTGAAGGACGTGGCCGTGCAGGGTGCGAAAGCGGTGTCGGCGGAGCAGATCCGGGCCGTCGCGGCCGTGCCGGCCGACAAGCCGATGCTGCTCGTCGACGTCGACGGGATCCGCGACCGCGTGGCGGAGATGCCGGGTGTCGCGACCGTGGACGTGTCGCGTTCGTGGCCCAACACCGTGGACATCGCGGTGACCGAGCGCACGGCCATCGCGTTCTTCGACAGCGGCCCGGGCGGCGACGGGGTGCACCTCGTCGACGGTGGCGGAGTCGTGTTCAAGACCGTGAAGACGCGCCCGGCGGGGCTGCCGGAGCTGAAGCTGCCGAAGGTGTCGGCCGACGACCCGGTGACGCGTGCGGTGACCGCGGTGCTCGGCGTGATCCCGCAGGCCCTGCTCAAGCAGGTCACCACCGCGACGGCCCAGACGCCGGCCAGCGTCCAGTTCACCCTCACCGACGGCAAGACCGTCCGCTGGGGCGACGCCGGCAAGACCGATCGCAAGGCGAAAGTCCTGGCCGCCCTGCTCACACAGAAGGGCAAGGTCTACGACGTCTCGGCGCCCGAGCTGCCGACCATCACGTCCTGACCTCGTCTTTTCCACTGGCACCACCTTCTCCGTATGCTGTACGCTGTTTTATTTCGTACGGCATACGAGAGAAGGTGGGGCAGCATGCCGATCCTGGTGACGGGTGCGACCGGAAACGTCGGGCGGCTCGTGGTCGACGAACTCCTGGCCCGCGGCGCGGCGGTGCGCGCGCTGACGAAGGACCCTGAGCAGGCGGCGCTGCCGGCCGGGGCCGAGGTGGTCGTGGGGTCGCTCGCGCGGCCGTCGACGTTGCCGCAGGCGCTCAAGGGGGTCGAGGAGGTGTACCTCGCGCCGATGGCGCGCACGGTCACGCGGTTCTGCGAGCTCGCCGCCGAGGCGGGAGTGCGGCGGGTGGTCGCGCTGTCCGGCAGCAGTGTCGGCGACGAGCACGACGGGTCGAGCGGGCCGGAGTTCGCGGCGGTGGAGGCCGCCGTGACGAAGGCCGGGTTCGCCAGGACGTTCCTGCGGCCGGGGGTGTTCATGGCGAACTCGCTCGGTTGGGCGCATTCCGTGCACACGCACGGGGAAATCCGCACCGCGTATGCGGAAGCGGCGCAGACGCCGATCGACCTGGCCGACATCGCGGCCGTCGCCGCGCACGTGCTCACCACCGAAGGCCATGACGGGCAGACTTATGTCCTCAGTGGACCGGAGGCGCTCACGTTGCGGGAGATGGCCGGGAAAATCGCCGAAGCGCTGGGCCGCGACGTGCCGTTCGTGGAGCTGACCCGGGAGCAGCAGCACTCCGAGTGGGTCGAGCTGGGGATCCCGGGGGAGATCGCCGACTGGCTGCTCGACGGGTTCGCCGCCGCGGTGGCGCGGCCGGAGGTACCGACCGGGGTCGTGGAGGACCTGCTGGGCCACCGCGGCGTGACCTACGCCGAGTGGGCCGCGCGTCACACCGGCGCGTTCTCCTGAGCGCGGGTCCGTTGTCAGTACTCAGTTGTCGGTGCTCGGTTGTCGGCGCTCGGTTGTCGGCGCTCAGTTGTCAGCAGAGCGCCGTTCGGTTGTCCACCAGGCCAGCGCGATCAGCGGGATGGCGGCGCCGAACACCGACACGGCCGTCCAGCCGCCCAGGTGGTAGAGGACCGACCCGATCTCCGACCCGATCGCTCCGCCCACGAAGAACGTGGCCAGGTAGATGCTGTTCACGCGGGCGCGGGCGTTCGGGTCGAGCTGGTAGATCACGTGCTGGCCGGACACCATCGTGGTTTGCACGGCCATGTCGAGGGCGATCGCCCCCACAGCGAGCAGGATCACGCTGTGCGCGCCGAACCCGCCGACGGCGAACGCCACCGCGCACAACAGGAAGGACGCGCCGGTGGCCACGCGGCCGTGGCCGTGGTCCGCCCAGCGCCCGGCGAGCGGCGCGATGGCCGCCCCGGCCGCGCCGACGAGCGCGAACAGTCCGACGCCGAGTTGCGAGTAGCGGAACGGCGCGGAGGTGAGTACGAACGCGATCGTGGTCCAGAAGGCGCTGAACACCGAGTAGAGCGCGGCCTGGTACAGCGCGCGGCGGCGCAGCGCCGGGTGGTCGCGGGCGAGCCGCAGCGTCGAGCGCAGCAGCTCTCCATAGTGGACGGACGTCTTCGGCGCGCGCCGCGGCAGGCTGAAGCGCAGTGCCACGGCGAGGATGGCCATCAGCCCGGCCGAGATCAGGAACACGACCCGCCAGGTCGTGACCTCGGCCAGCAGGCTCGCCGCGACGCGGGAGAGCAGGATGCCGAACAGCAGCCCGCTCATCACCCGCCCGACGATGCGCCCGCGCACGGCGTCGGGCGTGAGGTCGGCCGTGAGCGGGATCAGGATCTGCACCACCACCGACGTCGAGCCGGCGATGAGCGACGCGATCAGCAGCACGGAGAACTGCGGCGCGAGGCCGGTGGCCACGAGCCCGGCGCACGCGATGGCCAGCAGCAGTGACACCAGGCTGCGGTTCTCCACGCGGTCGCCGAGCGGGACGATCAGCAGCATGCCCGCCGCGTAGCCGATCTGGGTGGCGGTGACCACACCGCCGGCCGCGGCCTCGCCGACGTCGAACGTGGTCCGCAGCTCGTTGAGCAACGGCTGCGCGTAGTAGAGGTTCGCGACTGTCAGTCCACAAGAGACGGCGAGGAGCAGGACGAGCCACGAGGGTGGCGCCTGCTGGGGCGCCGCGGGAGACGTGGTCTCGGCTTCGGGCTGGGCCACGGGCACCTCGTTCTCGACAACCGGAATAACCGGTTCCCGATTCTAACAGCCGGTAACCGGCGGCCCGGGGTGATCTTCGCGACCCGGAACCGCTTGCGTACCGCCGGTTTCCGTCCGGAGTGTCCGGGTTACCCGGAGCGCGCTCCGGCCACTGTGGACAGTGTTGCGCTCGCTGGCGCGGCCGGAGCGGCCACCCGCCGGCAGGCGCGGGAATCGCCCTCGGGCGGTCCGGGTGACTTCGCCGGGCCTGTTTCGCCGCGGACGATCGTGGCCTCGGGCGCGCATGTCCGGCGTCGCAGCCCATTGGCGGGTGGCGGACAGCCGTGGGGCGGCATGGGGAGCGGCCCGGGTGACTTCGCGGGGCCCGTTTCGGCGCGGACGATCGTGAGGCTCGGCTGCTCTGGCGTCCGGCAGGCAGGCGAACACCTCGTGGACCGGACAGCGCGGTGAAAGCCCCTCGGGATGGAGGGGCTTTCACCGCCTGGTGAATCAAGCGAGCGCCGCGTCCATCGTGATCGTGGTGCCGGCGAGCGCTTTGGTGACCGGGCAGGTCTTCTCGGCGGTCTCGGCCAGCTCCGCGAACTGCTCCGGCGTCACGCCGTCGAGCTTCGCGCGCAGGGTGATGGCGATGCCGCTGATCTCGAAGCCGCCGCCCTGGGCCGGGCCGAGCGTGACCTCGGCGGAGACGTCGATGGACTCCGCCTCGAGCTTCTGTGACTCCAGCACGCCCGACAGGTTCATCGCGAGGCACGAGGAGTGCGCGGCGGCGATGAGCTCTTCGGGGCTGGTCTGGCCGTCGGGGTTGCCCGAGCGGGTGGGGAACGACACGTCGAAACTGCCGGCATTGGACGAGTCGAGCGTGACCTCGCCCTTGCCCTTCTGCAGTCCGCCGGTCCAGTGGGTCGTCGCGTCGCGGCTGGGCACAACTGCCTCCTCGGTGCCGGATCCCCCGGGGTGGGGGATCGCTGTGGTTCATCTGTCATGAACATATTGCGCAATCAGATTGTGCGCAACCTATCCGGCGAAAAAAGATTGCCCGGTGCGGAAGGCTGCACCTCGTGACCACCGCGCCGGAACGCCCCGACCCGCCCATGGACGCCGACGAGCGCACCCAGCTCACCGGTTTCCTCGACTTCCTTCGCGCGACCGTCGTCTGGAAAACCAGCGGGCTCACCGACGAGCAGGCCCGCCGCCGCCACCTGCCCAGCGAGCTGACCACCATCGCCGGCCTGCTGAGCCACCTCACGCTCGTGGAGAACTGGTGGTTCCGCGTGGTGCTCGACGGTCAGCCCGACGAGTGGGAAGAGGCTCTGGAGCTCGACCGCGACGCCGAGTTCCGCGCGGCGATGACGACCCCGATCGAGCAGCTCGTGGCCGGCTACGAAGCCGAAATCGCGCTCAGCCGCGAGGTCGTTGCGGCGCGCGAGTTCACCGACACCGTGCTCCACAAAGGCGACCGGCAGCTCAACGTGCGCTGGGTCGTGACGCACATGATCGAGGAGACCGCCCGCCACCTCGGCCACCTCGACCTGCTGCGCGAGCTGACCGACGGGCTCACCGGCGAGTGAGCCTCTTCGGCGGCAACGGGAAGAACCCGCTGGTGCGCTCCACGTACGTCGCGTAACCCGGCCGCGTGCGCGCCATGCTCTTCTCCAGCATCGGTTTCCCGGTGCCGCGGGCGAGGGTGAACGTCATGGCGATCGGCGAGAGGATCGTCGCCGCGCCGGGCCACGTCGAGCAAGCCAGCAGGTACAGGCCCCACCACACGCAGGCGTCGCCGAAGTAGTTCGGGTGCCGCGTGTAGCGCCACAGCCCGGTGTCGAGCACCTCACCACGGTTGCCGGGGTCCGCGCGGAAACGGCTCAGCTGGGCGTCGCCGACGGACTCGAAGGTGAAGCCGAGCACCCACACCGCGACGCCGATCCAGCCGAGCACGCCGAGGCCGGTGCCGTACACCGCGAACTGCACCGGCAGCGAGACGAACCACAGGATCCCGGCCTGCAGGAGGTAGACGCGGACGAAGATCCGCGCACCTGGGTTGTCGCCGGCGCGCTCGACCATCCGCTGGTAGCGCGGGTCCTCGTCGCCGCCGCGGTTGCGCAGGTGCAGGTGGACGGCGAGCCGCACGCCCCACACGACCGTGAGCGCGGCCGTGACCAGCCGCAGCACGAGTGGTCCGCTGCCCAGCGGGAACGCGACCACGGCGACCAGGGCGAACCCGAGCCCCCAGAACGTGTCGATGGTGTCGCAGCGGCGGCGCAGGCGGGCGATCCCGAACGTCACCGTCACCGCCACCAGCACCACGCCGGCGGTGATCGCGACGAGCGGGCCGAGGCCGATCACGCCCACTCCCGCGTGGCCGGCAGCCCGCTTCCGCCGGTTTCGGTCGGCCGCACGGCCAGGATCTGGTCCACGCCCATGCGGTTCTCCTCGAACGCCAGCGCGCCACCGACGAGGTAGAGCCGCCACACGCGCGCCTCGGCCTCGCCGACCAGCGCGACGGCCTCGGCCCAGTGGAACTCCAGGGTCTCGGCCCACTCGCGCACAGTCGTCACGTAGTGCTCGCGCAGCGCGTGCACGTCGCGGATCTCGAACCCGGCCGTCTCGAGGTGTCCGAGCGTGCGGCTCAGCGGCCGCATCGTCATGTCCGGGGCGATGTAGCGCTCGATGAACGCGCCGCCACCGGGCGCTGTGTCCCCGGCGCGCCCGCGCGACATCTGCTGCAGCACGAGCCGCCCGGCCGGGTTGAGCATGCGGAACAGCGTATTCGCGTACGTCGGATAGTTCTTTTCGCCGACGTGCTCGCCCATCTCGACCGACGCGACGGCGTCGAACGGCTCGTCGGTCAACTCTCGGTAGTCCTGCTGCCGCACCTCGACGCGGCCTTCGAGGTCGTGCTGGGCCAGGCGCCCTCGCACGTGCTGCACCTGCTCGGCCGACAGCGTCACGCCCACCGAGTGCACGCCGTGGTGCTTGGCCGCGTGCACCAGCAGCGAACCCCAGCCACAGCCGACGTCGAGCAGCCGCATGCCGGGGCGCAGGCCGAGCTTGCGGCAGATCAGCTCCAGCTTGTCGTGCTGCGCCTGCGCGAGGCCGTAGCCGGGCGCAGGAGGGTTTCCGGCCGTCCAGTACCCCGACGAGTAGGCCATCGAGTCGTCGAGCAGCAGCTGGTAGAAGGCGTTGGACAGGTCGTAGTGATGGGCGATGGCCGACCGGTCGCGCCGCAGGCTGTGCAGCACGCCGGTCAGCCTCGCCTCCTCCGCGGGCGGTTTCGGCGGCAGGCCCAGCACGCCCAGGCGCGCGGCGAGCCCCACCGCGCCGGCCCAGTCCCGTGGGGCGAGCTGCACCCTCCTCAGCTCGCCCGAGCGGGTCAGCGCCCAGATCCGCCGGAACCCCTCGGTGAGGTCTCCTTCCACGTCGAGGTCGCCCGACACGTACGCGCGCGCCAGGCCCAGCTCGCCCGGTGCGTAGAGCAGCCGGCGCCGCGCGCGGCGGTTCTTCAGGACGACGGTCGGGCCCTCGGGGCCCACGCGCTCGCCGTCCCACGTGCGGACGGCGATCGGCAGCGGCGCGCCGAGGAGGCGTTCGACGAAGGTGGCCAAGCGGTTCGCGGTGCTGTTCGGCATACCCGGGGTTCGGAGCCCTCCGCCAGGCGGATGGGGCCCGATTCCCACCAATCCACGGCGGCACCGGTCCCGAATCCCTGCCGTGCACCAGACCACAGGACACCGCATCGCTGTCATCGGCAGCGGGGTCGCCGGCCTCACCGCCGCCTACCTGCTGCAGCGCCGCCACGAGGTGCGGCTGTTCGAAGCCGACCCCCGGCTCGGCGGGCACGCCCACACCCACGACGTGCCCAGTGCCCACGGCGGCACGATCGGCGTGGACTCCGGCTTCATCGTCCACAACGAACGCACGTACCCGACGCTGCTGCGCTTGTTCGGCGAGCTCGGCGTGCGCACCCGCGAGACCGAGATGTCGATGAGCATCCGCTGCGACGGCTGCGGCCTCGAGTACGCCGGCGCGAAGGGCGTGCGGGGCCTGTTCGCGCAGCGGCGCAACGCCACCGACCACCGCTACCTGCGCATGCTCACCGAGGTCAAGCGCTTCCACCGGCACGCGGCGCGGCTGCTGCAGCGCGAGGACGCCGGCGACGTGGGCCTCGGCGCGTTCGTCGCGATCGGCGGGTACTCGCGCTACTTCGTGGACCACTTCGTGCTGCCGCTCGTGTCCACCGTCTGGTCGGCCGACCGCACGGACACGCTGAAGTACCCGGCGCGCTACCTGTTCGAGTTCCTGCGCAGCCACGGGATGCTCACGGTGAAAACTTTGGCGGACGGTCGAAGGCGGCTCGCGCGAGTACGTGGAGCTGGCCGCGAAGCAGCTCACCGCCGTGCACCTGTCCACGCCGGTGCGCTCGGTGCGGCGGACCGCGCGCGGCATCGAGATCCGCGACGACGGCGACACCCGCCACCGCGTCGACCGCGTCGTGGTCGCCACCCACGCCGACCAGGCGCTGCGGCTGCTGGCCGACCCGACTCCCGCCGAGCGCGAAGTGCTCGGCGCGTTCCGCTACTCCCGCAACGACGCCTGGCTGCACACCGACACGAGCGTGCTGCCGAACGCCGAGGCCGCGCGGTCCGGCTGGAACTACCGCACGCCCGTGTGCGGCGCGGGCAGCGACGCCGTGCAGGTGAGCTACGACATGAACCGCCTGATGCGCCTCGACGAACCCACCGGCTACGTCGTCACGCTCAACCCGCGGGCCGAGCCCGACGCGTCGTCCGTAGTCGCGAAGATGACCTACGATCATCCCGTTTACACGCCGGAATCGGTTGCGGCGCAACGGAAGCTCGCCGCGTTGAACGACGGGGTGATCGCCTACGCCGGCGCCTACCACGGCTGGGGGTTCCACGAGGACGGCTGCTCGTCGGGCGTCCGCGCGGCCGAGAGCTTCGGGGTGGGCTGGTGACCGCCGCGCTGTACGACGCCACGGTCGGCCACGTGCGCCGCGCCGACCCGCCGCACGCGTTCGTGCACAAGCTGTACCTGTGGCTGACCGACCTCGACTCGCTGCCGCGGCTGCCGTGGTGGCTGCGGCCCTTCGCGACATTCGACGGCCGCGACCACTTCGACCCCGGCGACCCGGGCGACATCCGGTCCAAACTGGACCGCTGGCTCGCCGACCACGGGGTGGACCTGCGCGGCGGGGCGGTGACGATGCTCGCGTCGGCGCGCGTGCTGGGCTACGTGTTCAACCCGATCACCGTCTACTGGTGCCACACGCCGGACGGGGCGCTCGAGTGCGTCGTCGCCGAGGTCCACAACACCTACGGCGGGCGGCACGCGTACCTGCTGCGCCCCGACGCGGCGGGTGAGTCCCGTGCCGAAAAGGAGTTCTACGTGTCGCCGTTCCAGGAGATGGCGGGGGAGTACCGCGTGCTCTTGCCGCGGCCCGACGCGCTGCTCGACCTCACCGTCGCCTTGCACCACCGTGCCCGAAACAGTGACACCGCGCCGTTGCTCGCTACGCTGCGAGGAGTCCGGAGGCCGGCCGGCGCGCGTTCGCTCGCGCGGCTCGTGCTCGGCCGGCCCCTGCAGCCGCAGCGCGTGGCAGCCCTGATCCGCCGCCACGGCGTCACGTTGTGGCTGCGCAAGGCCCCGGTGGCCACCCGGACCCCACAGAACTCGTCAGGAGCGCTCCATGGATGAGACCGCCCGCCCGCGCCCGGTCGCGGCCGTGCCGGTGGGCGCCGAGCAGGCGGCGCCCACCGCCGAAGACCTCATGGCCCAGGTCGCCAAGGGCGACGAGCGCGCGTTCGAGCTGCTCTACGACCAGCTCGCCGGACCGGTCTACGGCCTCGTGCGGCGGATCGTGCGCGACTCGGCGCAGTCGGAGGAGGTGACGCAGGAGGTGCTCGTCGAGCTCTGGAAGACCGCCACGCGCTACTCGCCCGAGAAGGGCAGCGCGCTCAACTGGGCGATGACGCTGGCGCACCGCCGCGCCGTGGACCGCGTGCGGTCCGCGCGGGCCGGCACCGAACGCGAGCAGAAGGCGACGTTCGAGGCCGCGCGCGGCCGGCCGTTCGACGAGGTGGCCGAGTCGGTCACCGCCCGGCTGGAGCGCTCGCAGGTGCGCCGCTGCCTCAAGTCGCTCACGGAGCTGCAGCGCGAGTCGGTGCTCCTGGCCTACTACCAGGGCTACACCTACCGCGAGGTCGCCGACGTGCTGGCGACTCCGCAGGGGACGATCAAGACGAGGGTGCGCGACGGGCTGATCCGGCTGCGCGACTGCCTGGGGGTGACCGCGTGAACTCGCCGGAGATGCACACGTTGACCGGTGCGTACGCGCTCAACGCCCTTTCGGACACCGAGCGCGCCCTGTTCCGTCGGCACCTCGAGCAGTGCGTGGCCTGCGCGCAGGAGGTCCGCGAGCTGCGGGCCACCGCGGCCCGGCTCGGCGCGGCGATGGCCGAGGAGCCGCCCGCGTCGCTGAAGCAGCGCGTGCTCGCCGAGATGCGCTCGACACCGCAGCTGCCGCCGTTGTCCGGGCCGGAGCCCGGGGAGCGGTCGCGCGGCCGGCGCCGTTGGCCGCTGATCCTGGCCACGGCGGCCGCGGTCGTGGGCCTCGCGCTCGCCGGAGTGTTCGGCGGGCTCGCGGTGACCACGCAGGGGCGCCTCGACGCGGCGCAGTCGCAGCTGGACCAGGCGCGCGTGCGCTACCAGCCCGTCGCGGAGATCCTCGCCGCGCCGGACGCGCAGGCGATCCACGGCACCGCGCCCGGCGGGGGCGGGGGCACGGTGGTCGTGTCGAAGCAGCTCGACCGCATGATGTTCATGGAATCAGACCTGCCGCCGTATCCGGCGGGGCACGTCTACCAGGCATGGCTGATGGGCCCGGACCTCGCGCCGCGCCCGGCCGGGCTCCTGCCGGGCGGACCCGCGGGTTCGCTGGTGGTGGCCGACGGGCTGGCCGGCGCGGACCAGTTCGCGATCAGCGTGGAGCAGGCCGGTGGCTCGCCGACCGGAAAGCCTTCGGACGACGTGGTTCTCGTGATGTCGATGCCCGCCTGATCTGGTGCTGACGCTGCGGTGATTCCGCCAGGAGCGGCGGTACCGGTTTCCCGCCGGTGCCGCCGCTCCCGTGTTTCTCCGGTGCCATAGCAGACGAGTGGATCACGGGGTGATCGGGTTCCCGGCCTTGCGCAGGCGTTCGCGTTGTGGCAAAACACCTTTGCCGCACACGGCGTGGCTACTGGATTAGAGCCTGCCTGGTGCCTACCGTCCTGCTCTAACGCCGGTGGTTGACATAACTCTCATTCTCGGGTTGAGGGTCAGGGTTGCGGCCCCGGTGGGCAGCACGAGCACATCACGATCAGGAAGGCGGCCACGATGACGCCCCCGCACAACTACCTTGCGGTGATCAAGGTCGTCGGCATCGGCGGCGGCGGCGTGAACGCCGTGAACCGGATGATCGAGGTCGGCCTCAAGGGTGTCGAGTTCATCGCGGTGAACACCGACGCGCAAGCACTGCTCATGTCCGACGCCGACGTCAAGCTCGACATCGGCCGGGAACTGACTCGCGGCCTCGGTGCCGGCGCCGCCCCCGAGGTGGGGCAGAAGGCCGCCGAGGACCACCGCGAGGAGATCGAAGAGGTCATCAAGGGCGCCGACATGGTGTTCGTGACCGCCGGCGAGGGTGGTGGCACCGGCACCGGTGGCGCCCCCGTGGTCGCGCAGATCGCCCGCAAGCTGGGCGCGCTGACCATCGGCGTGGTGACCCGCCCGTTCACCTTCGAGGGCAAGCGCCGCGGCAAGCAGGCCGAGGACGGCATCCAGTCGCTGCGCAACGAGTGCGACACGCTGATCGTGATCCCGAACGACCGGCTGCTGCAGCTCGGCGACATCGGCGTGTCCCTCATGGACGCGTTCCGGTCGGCCGACGAGGTGCTGCTGTCCGGTGTCCAGGGCATCACCGATCTGATCACCACGCCCGGTCTGATCAACCTCGACTTCGCCGACGTGAAGAGCGTGATGTCCGGCGCGGGGTCCGCGCTCATGGGCATCGGCTCGGCGCGCGGCGAGGGCCGGGCCATCCAGGCGGCGGAGAAGGCGATCAACTCGCCGCTGCTCGAGGCGTCGATGGACGGCGCCCACGGCGCGCTGCTGTCGATCGCGGGCGGCTCCGACCTGGGCCTGTTCGAGATCAACGAGGCCGCGTCGCTGGTGCAGGAGTCGGCGCACCCCGACGCCAACATCATCTTCGGCACGATCATCGACGACTCCCTCGGCGACGAGGTCCGCGTCACGGTGATCGCGGCCGGCTTCGACGCCGGCGCGCCCACGCACAAGAAGCTCGACCCGCCCGCGTTCGGTTCGCGCTCGGGCGGCACCACGGCGTCGGCCTCGGCCGGGCACGTGGGCGGCTCGCAGCCGCCGGCTCCGTCGGGTGGCGCCACGCCGGTGCCGCCGGCGAGCAGCTCCGGCTACCCGGTGGCGCCGCCGCGCACCCAGCCACCGCTGCCGCAGCCCGGCACCCCGCCGGGCGGCCTGCCCCAGCCGGGCGGCGGCTCGCGCGGTTACTCGCCGATCGGCTCCGGGCCCACGACCGGCAGCCTGCCGAGCCGTCCGGCCACGGTGCACGACGACCCGTCGGACGACGAGGTCGACGTGCCGCCGTTCATGCGCCGGTAGGGAACCCGTTCACCGCGAAGGCCACCTCGACCCGCCGTCGAGGTGGCCTTCGGCGTGTTCCGGCGTGCTTTGGAAGGATGGCCGGGTGCGAGTACGACGAGTCGTGACGACCAGGGCGGGCGGGGCTTCCCGGCCGCCGTACGACAGTTTCAACCTCGGCGACCACGTCGGGGACGAAGAGGGCAACGTCTTCGCGAACCGCGAGCGGCTGGCTTCCGAGCTCGGCCTCGCGAAGGAGCGGCTGGCGTGGATGGAGCAGGTGCACGGCCGCACGGCCACCGTGGTGGACGGCACCGAGACCCGGGCGGCGGAGGCCACCGACGCGCTGGTGACGGACAAGCCGGGCGTCGCGCTCGTGGTTCTCGTCGCCGACTGCGTGCCGCTGCTGCTGGCCGACCCCGAGGCGGGCGTGGTCGCGGCGGTGCACGCCGGACGCGTGGGCGCGCGCATCGGCGTGGTCCCGGCGGCGGTGGAGGCCATGCGTGGCCTTGGCGCCGAACCGGCCCGCATCGAGGCGCTGCTCGGCCCGGCGATCTGCGGCGCTTGTTACGAAGTGCCCGCCGACATGGCGGCCGACGTCGAGAAGCACGTGCCCGGAAGCGCCTGCAAGACCCGCCAGGGCACGACGGGGCTCGACCTGCGCGCCGGGCTGTGGCGTCAGCTGGCCGGGCTCGGTGTCGGGCGCATCGGCGTTGATCCGCGGTGCACGGCGGAGGACAAGACGCTTTTCAGCTACCGCCGCGACGGGACCACCGGCCGGATCGCCGGGATCACGTGGCTGGAGGCGGCGTGAGCACCCGATCGCGCCGGCCTGCGCGTGCCGCCGACCAGGTGCGGGTGTCCCGCAAAACATGGGAGGCGGCATGAGCGAGGCCGCCCGGCGGGACGAACTGGCGGCCTCGCTGGCCGCGATCGAGGACCGGATCGCCGCGGCGTGCGCGGCCGCGGGACGCGCGCGCGACGAGGTGCGGTTGGTCGGGGTGACCAAGACCTTCCCGGCGTCCGACGCGGCGCTTCTCGTGGATCTGGGGCTGCGTTACCTGGCCGAGAACCGCGACCAGGAGGCCGGTCCCAAGGCTGCGGAGGTCGGGCAGCTGCGCCCCGACGCCGCGCCGCGCTGGCACATGGTCGGCAGCCTGCAGCGCAACAAGGCGCGCTCGGTCGTGCGCTGGGCGGCGGAAGTCCAGTCGGTCGACTCGGCGCGGCTGGCCGACGCGCTGGGCCGCGCGGCGGGCACCGCGCGGGAGGCGGGGGAGCGGGCCGATCCGCTCGACGTCCTCATCCAGGTGAGCCTCGACGGCGACCCGGCGCGGGGCGGCACACCCCTGTCCGACCTCGCCGCGCTGGCCGACCACATCACTCACGTGAGTGAGCTCAGGTTGCGTGGCGTGATGGCCGTCGCACCCCGGGAAGAGGATCCGGGCAGGGCCTTTGCCCTGCTTGCCCAGGTGTCGGAGCGACTTCGCAAAGATCACCCGAATGCCGCAGAAGTCTCCGCCGGGATGAGCCATGATCTCGAACAGGCGATCACGCACGGCTCGACATGTGTGCGTGTCGGAACCGCACTGCTCGGTGGGCGCGGTTTAGCCTCGCCGTAGGGAGTCCGCGTGGCCGTCACGTTTCGTGATCGGTCGGGTGGGGTAGCACGGTGCGGGAGCGGTTAGGGCTAGGGAGAGGCATGAGCGCGCTGCAGAAGCTGAAGGCCTACTTCGGGATGGTGCCCGCGGACGAGGACGGCTACGACGTCGAGGACGAGGACTACCGGCGTGACTACGACGACGAGTACGACTCCTACGACGAACCGCCGGCGCGATCGCGCTCACGGTACCGTGAGGCCGATGACACTTACGACGAGCCCGCTTCGCGGGCCCGGTCACGGTCGGTCACCGCTGCGGAACCGACCACGCACGGCGCTCTCGCCGTGGACCGCCAGCCCGAGCCCGTCGCCCGGCTACGGCCGGTCACCGAGCCCGTGCGCGCGCCCGTCCGCGATCCGTTGAGCCGCATCACCACGCTGCACCCGACGAGCTACGTCGAGGCGCGCGCGATCGGCGAGCACTACCGCGAAGGCATCCCCGTGATCATCAATCTCACGGAGATGGAGAACGCGGACGCCAAGCGGCTCGTCGACTTCGCCGCGGGGCTCGCGTTCGCGCTCCGGGGGTCGATGGACAAGGTCACCAACAAGGTGTTCCTTCTCTCACCGCCGGATGTCGACGTGACCGCGGAGGACCGCCGGCGGATCGCCGAGGGCGGACTTTTCCTGCGCAGCTGAAGTGCGGCTGAAGTCCGGCAGACCGCTGGGCGCAGCCAGACGTGATTTTGTCGACTCGGCGCCACGCCGGGGCTGCTGGCTGCGACTTCCCCCGGCGTCCCCCGCTAGAGTGGTCGAGTGAATGCTGTGTGGCTGGTGGTCTGGTACGTGCTGTTCGCCTTCTGGCTTCTGTTGACGGCGCGTATCGTGATCGAGCTCGTGCGGACCTTCGCACGAGAGTGGCGTCCCGCCGGAGGGGTTGCGGTCACGCTCGAGACCATCTACACAGTGACCGACCCGCCGGTTCGTCTGTTCAGACGAATGATCCCGATGGTTCGGATCGGCGGGATGGGACTGGACTTATCGATTATGGTGCTGCTGTTGGTTGTGTTCTTCGCGATGCAACTGGCAACTCCCAGGTGATCGGGGAAACCTGGGTGGACCCTGCAGGCCATGGAGTGCGTGAGGTGATCTGATGTCGTTGACCCCCGCTGACGTGCATAACGTCGCGTTCAGCAAGCCGCCCATCGGCAAGAGGGGCTACAACGAGGACGAGGTGGACGCGTTCCTCGACCTGGTGGAGACCGAGCTTGCCCGGTTGATCGAGGACAACAACGAGCTGCGCCAGCAGATCGAACAGCTCGACAACGAGCTGGAGTCGACCCGGGGCGAGCTCGAGAACGCGAAGGTGAGCGGTCCTCCGCCGGTGCGGGACGAGCCGTCCCGCCGCCTGGCGCCCGTGCCGCCGCCGGCTTCGGCGATGGAGCAGACGCAGGCGCACTCGATGGTCGGTGACAGTGGTGAGCCGAACGTGCAGGCCGCCAAGGTCCTCGGCCTCGCCCAGGAGATGGCCGACCGGCTCACCGCCGAGGCGAAGACCGAGTCCGACGGCATGCTGGCGGAGGCGCGGACCAAGTCCGAGCAGCTGCTTTCCGACGCCAGGGCGAAGTCCGACTCGATGGTCAACGAGGCGCGCACTCGCGCCGAGACCATGCTGAACGACGCGCGCACGCGCGCCGAAACGCTCGAGCGCCAGGCGCGCGACAAGGCGACCACCATGGAACGCGAGTCGCAGCGCAAGTACACCGAGACGATGAACAACCTGAACGCCGAGAAGGGTTCGCTGGGCAAGAAGATCGAAGAGCTGCGCACCATCGAGCGCGAGTACCGCACTCGCCTGCGCGGCTTCCTCGAGTCCCAGCTGCGCGAACTCGACGATCGCGGGTCCGCGGCCCCGGCCTCGGCGTCGTCGAACTCGGGCCAGTCCTCCGGCTCCAGCAGCGGCCAGGGCTACTCCTTCGGCCCCCGCGCCGAAGCCGGCTGAGGTTCTTCGCTTCTCTGAGTCTCTGACTTGGCTGATGCCCCGCCGGATCCCCGCTCACCGGGGATCCGGCGGGGCTTCGTCATGCGCGTCGAACGGGTCGTCGTCCTGCGGTTTCCGCATTTTCGGTAGTCGGGTAGTGGCAATTCGTGATCGGCGTTTTCGGACGGCTTGGAATGCCCCTGCGCATTAGGTGATGGAATGCGCACGGAATGTCGCGGGCGTGAATTCCGGGATGGGCTTTCGGGCCGGGAAACTGCCCGTTCGGGCCGACCTTGATCGCAAGTTTTTTCCGGGTGGCCTGGCGATTTCCGGTTGTTGCTCCGAGGCGGTGCGCACGGAGTGCGCCGGCCCGCTCGCGCTCTGCGAGACCGGGGTTCGCTCGGTCGGCTTTGCGGCGCCCGACGCGCCCGGGGTCCGGACCGACTTTCCGTGACGTGAGCCTCGCCTGACTCGCGAGGCGCTGGCTCGCCGGGAGCGGACCGGTTCGGCGAGCGCGGCGACCCACGGCGGGCAGGTGTCCTCGGCGCCCCTGATTCGGGAGGGCTTCGGCTCGTTGGGTGCGTCGGGTGGAGTGTTCGGGTTGGCCAGTTCGAGTGGGTGTGCCGGAGATACCCCGGGGTTGGCGAGTGCGGTGCCGCCGCCGCAAGTGATCGACGGCAGGGCGAGTCTTGCGGCTGGGTGGAAGTAGTTTTCCTCGGCGCTCGGCGCGAGTACTCGACCGCCGGGCGAAGCCGGAGTGCTGCCGTTCGGTTCGGTGAATCCGGTGGCGCCCGCGGTTGGCGCGGCGTCGGCCCAGCGGGAGTGGGCGCGTCCGGTCGGTCCGGTGTTGCGGTGGATCGCCGGTTTGTGCGGTTCGGCGCAAGTGATCAACCGCTTGGCGACTGGGGGCCGGCGGGTGAGTGGTGGGGTGGTTGTCGCTGGGGGTGGTGTGGATCTTGGGGGCGGGGGCGGCGGTGGGGTGGCCACGGAATGCATCCGGTGCGGTACCCGGCGTGGGCGGGTCGTGTCCCGGGATCCGGGTTTCGCGTGCTGTAATTCAGCGTGCTCTACATCGTCCTCGTTCTGGTGCTGGCGGCGCTCGCGCTGCTCGTCACGGCGCTCATCACGGCAACCTCGCTGTGGGCGTGGGTCTCGATCGGCCTGTCGGTGCTCGCCGGGCTGATCCTGCTCGTGGACTGGCTGCGGCGGCGCAACCGCCCCGAGCCGGGCGAGGCCAAGGCGGCCGTCGAGGACGCTGGGGCGGGTGAGAAGGCCGCCGAGGTCGAGAATTTCGACGCCGAGCAGACCGCCCTGCTGCCTTCGCGGGGCGAGCTCGGCAACCTGGCCGACGTGCCCGAGCCCGAGATCGAGCCGGCACCCGAGGCGGAGGCCGAAACCGCGCCCGCACCTCAGCCGGCCGGAGCCGCCGCGGACAGCGATGCCACCGTGGACACCTCCGCAGCAGCCAAGGAGACCGCGACCACCGCGACCGCCGAATCCTCGACGGCTGCGACGGCCGCGACCGCTACCGCCGCGACGGCCGAGCCGGCGACCGCCGCCGCCGAAAAGGCGCCTGTCCGCGAAACCCCGCCTGCCGAGGAAAACACGAGCGCCGAGGATCTCGCGGTCGTCAAGGAGCTCGAGGACGTGGTCGTGGTGGTCGACGAGTACCCCCGCTACCACCTCGTCGACTGCCCCTGGCTCTCCGGCCGCGACACCATCCCCATCGGCGTCGGCGAGGCGCGCCAGCTCGGCTTCACCCCGTGCGCGCGCTGCGGTCCCGACGCCGTCCTCGCCGCCGCGCACCGCTGACCGGCCGCGCGCTAAATCCCGAGGATCTCGCCCAGTGCGGCGCTTCCCGCGGGCGTCAGCCGGACCGCGCGATGGGCCTGAGTGCGGCGGCGCAGCCAGCCCGCGTCCAGCAACCGCTCAGCAACGGCCGCACCGAGCGCACCCGCCAAGTGGTGCCGCTGTTCGCTCCAATCCAGACAGAAGCGCAACAACGGCCGCCGCGCTGCGGAAGCCGCCTCGAGATCGACGCCCAAAGAAGCGAACACCGCCGGAGCGGCGGGCCCCAATGCATACGGATGATCCTGTAGCTGCGCGGAAATCCGGTCACCGGGCCGACGCGCAGTGCTCGGGTCACCGTCCACAGTGATCAGTGCGTCGTGCGAAACCAGGGCCGCCGTGATGGCGACGCCCAGCTGACCGGCGACGTGGTCGTAGCAAGTCCGCGCCGAGCGCAAGGCGCCCGCCCGCGTGCCTTCGCGCAGCGAACGGACCGGTCGCGCAGGGGAGAACCGAGCCAAAGTCTTCAACAGCTCCGGGGCCGGGCCGGCGATGCGGTAGAAGCGGTGCCGGCCGGAGCGTTCGGCCGTGACGAGCCCCGCGTCGAGCAGTTTGGCCAGGTGGGAGCTCGCGCCCTGGGCCGACAAGCCCGCCTCGGCGGCCAGCACCGACGCGGCCAGCGCGCGGCCGTCGCCCAGGGCGAGCAGCACGCGGACCCGCGCAGGGTCGGCGAAGAGGGCCGCGGTCGCGGCGATGTCTGCGTCTCCGTCCACGATGTCCAGGGTGCACCCGCGACACTTCCACCGCGACGGAAGCGTCCACGAGGTCCACTGGGGACCATGAGACCGGCGCTCCTGATCACCCTGTGCACCGGGATGTTCCTGGTGCAGCTCGACGTCACCGTCGTCAACGTCGCCCTCCCCACCCTCGGCGAGCAACTCCACGCAGGACTGACCGCGCTGCAATGGGTCGTCGACGGCTACTCCGTCGTCCTCGCGGCGCTGCTGCTCGCGGGCGGCGCGCTCGGCGACGTCCTCGGCCACCGCGGCGTGGTGCTCACGGGGCTGGTGGTGTTCGGCGTCGCGTCCGCCGCGTGCGGGTTCGCCCAGTCCGCGTCCTGGCTGATCGCCGCCCGGGCCGTACAGGGGATCGGCGCCGCGCTGCTGCTGCCGGGCACACTCGCCGTGATCAACCGGCAGTGCCCGGATCCGAGCACCCGAGCCCGCGCCCTCGGTGTCTGGGCCGGCGTGTCAGCGCTCGCCTTGCCCGCCGGCCCGCTGCTCGGCGGGGTGCTCGTCTCCCTCGCCGGCTGGCGACCTGTCTTCCTGCTCAACGTGCCGATCGTCGTGGCAGCGGCGCTCGCCGTCCGGAAGCTGGTCCAACCCGGCGCCCGCACACCCGGCCGCATCGACCTGCCGGGTGCCGCCACGGCCGCCCTCGCCCTCGGCGCCGGCGTCTACGCCGTGATCGGACACCAGCCCGTCGCCGCCGTCATCGCCGTGACGGCGGCGGCGACATTCCTCGTCGTCGAGTACCGCTCCGCCGACCCGATGCTGCCCCTGGGCCTGCTCAAATCCCGCCGCACCGCCGGCGCCACCACCATCTCCGCCGCCATGAACTTCGTCGGACTCGGCGCGGTCCTTGTGTTCACCCTCTACCTGCAGAGCGTGCTGTACCTGAAACCGCTCGACGCGGGACTCGCCCTGCTCCCGCTCTTCCTGCCCCTGGTCCTGCTCGGCCCGTTCAGCGGCCGCCTCACCGCGAAGCTCGGCCCCCGCTCGCCGATCATCGGCGGACTCCTCCTCGGAGCGACCGGCCTCGGCGCACTCCTGCGCGTCGACACGACAACGACTTACCCCACCCTCCTGCCCGCGCTTCTCGGCCTCGGCGCAGGCATGGGGCTGCTCACCGCCGCCGTCGTCACGGCCGCCGTCACCGACGCGCCTCCCGAACGCGCGGGCGTCGCCGGCGGCGTCAACAACGCCGCCCGCCAAGCCGCCGGAGCACTCGGCGTCGCGGTTTTCGGCGCAGTCGCGGGAGATCCGGCGAACCACCCGGCCTTCGTGCACGGCCTCCACACCCTCGGCGTCATCGCCGCCGCACTCTGGCTCGCCGCCGCGGCCCTCGCCGCCGTCACCACCGGACCCCGGGCCACCGCAAACGCGGTTGCGCACCCGGGCTAACCTGGTACCAGCAAGGCGTCGATCCGGCCATCACCGGGGAGCCTCCGGAAGAACGGGGCGCGTGCGTCCCCAGTAGACCCGGACGGGGCGGCCCGTCACAGCCGACGAACGAGTGGCCCGGCAGTACGAACGCCGGGCAAGCGGGGTGGTACCGCGTGACGCGCGAGCGTCTCGTCCCCGTGTGGGTGACCGGTAGGCACCGGTCATCCGTACGCGAGCGACGAACGCAAGGAGCGCACCCCGATGTACCCGAAGGCCCAGGTGGACGGCGAGACGTCGGTCCCGGCCCAGCCGTCGTTCCCCGCGCTGGAGCAGCGCGTGCTCGAGTACTGGGAGACCGACCGGACGTTCCAGGCCTCGATCGACGCGCGCCCGGCCGGGGCGAACGGCGACAACGAGTACGTGTTCTACGACGGCCCGCCCTTCGCCAACGGCCTGCCGCACTACGGGCACCTGCTCACCGGGTACGTGAAGGACATCGTCCCGCGCTACCAGACGATGAAGGGCAAGCACGTCGACCGCCGGTTCGGCTGGGACACCCACGGCCTGCCCGCCGAACTCGAGGCGATGCGACAGCTCGGCATCATGGAGAAGGAAGAGATCGAGGCGATGGGGGTCGCCAAGTTCAACGACGCCTCCCGCGAGTCCGTGCTGCGCTACACCAAGGAGTGGGAGGAGTACGTCACCCGCCAGGCGCGCTGGGTCGACTTCGACAACGACTACAAGACGCTCGACCTGCCCTACATGGAGTCGGTCATCTGGGCGTTCAAGCAGCTGTGGGACAAGGGGCTGGTGTACGAGGGCTACCGCGTGCTGCCCTACTGCTGGCGCGACGAGACGCCGCTGTCCAACCACGAACTGCGCATGGACGACGACGTCTACCGCACCCGCCAGGACCCGGCCGTCACGGTCGGGTTCCGCTTGGAGGGCAACGGGAACGAGCTCGACGGCACGTACCTGCTCATCTGGACGACCACGCCGTGGACCCTGCCCTCGAACCTCGCCACCGCCGTGCACCCCGAGGTGCGCTACGTGGTGGTGGAGAGCGAGAACTTCCCCGGCAAGCGGTTCCTGCTCGCCGAAGCCCGCGTCGGCGCGTACGCGCGCGAGCTCGGCGAAGAGCCGACGGTCGTGGCGCACTACACCGGTGCGGAGCTGCTCGGAAACCGTTACGCCCCACCGTTCCCGTACTTCCTCGGCCGCGAGAACGCGCACCGGGTCCTGTCGGCGGACTACGTCACGACCGAAGACGGCACCGGCGTCGTGCACATCGCTCCCGCCTACGGTGAAGAGGACAAGGTCGTCACCGACGCCGCGGGCATCACGCCGGCCACCCCGGTCGACGCGCGCGGCCGTTTCGACGCGACCGTGCCCGACTACGAGGGCCAGCAGGTGTTCGAGGCCAACCCGAACATCATCCGCGACCTCAAGAACGGCACGGGTTCCGCCGCGCAGCAGAGCCCGATCCTGTTGCGCCACGAGACCTACGAGCACCCGTATCCGCACTGCTGGCGCTGCCGCAACCCGCTGATCTACCGGGCGGTGTCGTCGTGGTTCGTCGCGGTGACGCAGTTCAAGGACCGCATGGTCGAGCTCAACCAGCAGATCACGTGGTACCCGGACAACGTCAAGGACGGCCAGTTCGGCAAGTGGCTGGAGAACGCCCGCGACTGGTCGATCTCCCGCAACCGCTACTGGGGCTCGCCGATCCCGGTGTGGCAGTCGGACGACCCGACCTACCCGCGCACCGACGTCTACGGTTCACTCGACGACCTCGAGCGCGATTTCGGGGTGCGGCTGGACAACTTGCACCGGCCGTACATCGACGAGCTGACCCGGCCGAACCCGGACGACCCGACCGGGAACTCGACCATGCGCCGCGTGCCCGAGGTGCTCGACGTGTGGTTCGACTCGGGCTCGATGCCGTACGCCCAGGTGCACTACCCGTTCGAGAACGCCGAGTGGTTCGAGCACCACTACCCGAGCGACTTCATCGTGGAGTACATCGGGCAGACGCGCGGCTGGTTCTACCTGCTGCACGTGCTCGCGACGGCGCTGTTCGACCGGCCGGCGTTCCGCACCTGCATCAGCCACGGCATCGTGCTCGGCTCCGACGGGCAGAAGATGTCGAAGTCGCTGCGGAACTACCCGGACGTGACCGAGGTGTTCGACCGCGACGGGTCCGACGCCATGCGGTGGTACCTCATGGCGAGCCCGATCCTGCGCGGCGGCAACCTCGTCGTCACCGACCGGGGCATCCGCGACGCCGTGCGCCAGGCTGTGCTGCCGCTGTGGAACTCGTACTACTTCCTCGCCCTCTACGCCAACGCCGAGGGCGTGGAAGGCCGGTGGCGTACGGATTCGGCGCACCTGCTCGACCGCTACGTGCTCGCGAAGACCCACGAGCTCGTGACGGACGTCGAGTACGCGCTGGACAACTACGACATCGCCGGCGCGTGCCAGACCGTGCGCGACTTCCTGGAGGTGCTCACGAACTGGTACGTGCGCCGTTCGCGCGACCGGTTCTGGGCGGGTGACCAGGACGCGATCGACACGCTGCACACGGTGCTCGAGGTGACCTCCCGCGTCGTCGCGCCGCTGCTGCCGCTCACGACCGAGACGGTGTGGCGCGGCCTCACCGGCGGCCGTTCGGTGCACCTGACCGACTGGCCGAGCTCGCTCGACCTGCCGGCCGACGCGGCGCTGGTCACGGCCATGGACCGCGTGCGGCAGGTGGCGTCGACGGCGCTCTCGCTGCGCAAGGCCAACAAGCTGCGCGTGCGGCTGCCGCTGGCGAAGCTGCTGGTCGCGGCCGAGGACGTGGAGGCGCTGCGCGAGTTCACCGACATCCTGCGCGACGAGGTGAACGTGAAGTCGGTCGAGCTGACCACCGACGTCGCGGCGCACGGCTCGTTCGAGGTCGCCGTGAACGCGCGGGCGGCCGGGCCGCGGCTGGGCAAGGACGTGCAGAAGGTCATCAAGGCCGTGAAGGCCGGTGACTGGACCACGAACCCGGGCGGCGTCGTGGTGGCGGCAGGGGTCGAGCTGCTCGAAGGCGAGTACGAGCGGCGCTTGGTGGCCAAGGACGGCGGCGCGGCGGCCGAGCTGCCGGGCGGCAGCGGGCTGGTGCAGCTCGACACCGAGGTCACGGCCGACCTGGCCGACGAGGGCATCGCCCGTGACCTGGTGCGCGTGGTGCAGCAGGCCCGCCGCGAAGCCGGCCTCGACGTGTCCGACCGAGTCGCGCTCACGATCGACCCCCCGGACGAGGTCGTGGCCGCGGTGCGCAAGTTCGAGGAGTTCGTGGCGTCGGAAACGCTGGCCACCTCGGTGACCTACGGCGACGCTCCCGAGGGCTTCGAGGGCACTGTCGGCGACGGCGTGAAGGTCCGCGTGGCGGTCGAGAAGGCGTAGCGAACCGGCCTTCCCGGCGTTGATCACGAATCGGCGTCGGGAAGGCCGCTTTCTCACCTGTAACGCCTCTTGTCCGTCAGCGATGGGCAAGCTGGGCCGAGTGCGCGCACGTCGCACGGGCCTGGGGGAGAGTCGCAAGTGAGTCCAGCCGGTAAGAGAGCTGTCCTGATCGGTGGCGCGGTCGCGATGGTGGCGATCGTCGTCGCGGCGGTGGTGCTGCTGACCGGCGGTTCGCCGGCGCCCGAGGCAGCGGCCGAGCCGACCGAGAGCTCGGTCGCGGCGGGACCGGTCGCCCCGGACCCGACGTCGGCGGCGCAGCTCTACCTGAACGACTTCGCGGGCAACCAGACCGACGAGGCCAGCCTGCTCACCGACAACCCGCACGACGCGGCCGCCGCGCTGCGCGACGCCTGGTACACGCTCAAGCCGCAGGACGTGCAGGCCAAGATCGACAAGGTCGAGCCTGCCGCCGCGACTGCGACGAAGACGGCCGCGAGCTACACGCTCACCTGGAACCTCGGCCCCGGCCACGTCTGGTCCTACAGCGGCAGCTTCGACGTGGTGAAGTCCGGCGACAGCTGGCGGGTGCACTGGACGCCCGCCACGCTGCACCCGAAGCTGCAGGCCGGCCAGCGGCTCGTGATCGCGGCCGCGGCGGCCGACGAGGCCGTGGTGGTGGACCGCGACGGCAAGCCGGTGGTCATCAGCGGGCCGGGTGGCACGCACCTCGATCCTGCCGCGAAGTTCCCGTTGCTGACGCAGGCGCTGACCGGACAGGGCACGTCGGCGCCGTCGGACACCTTCGCGGTCCAGCGGGTCGACACCTCGGGCAAGGCGCTGGAAACGCTCTTCGGCAAGACCGAGAGCGGGCAGCAGGCGGTGAAGTCCACGGTGAGCGTCTCCGTGCAGAACGCGGCCCAGTCGGCCGTCGACTCCTACCGCGGCAAGGCCGTGATCGTGGCGATCCAGCCGTCCAACGGCGGGGTGCTGGCGGTGGCGCAGAACGCCGCCGCGGGTACGAGTCCCTCGGCGCTGAACGGCCTGTACGCGCCGGGTTCGACGTTCAAGATCGCGACCGCGACGGCGGCCCTGGAGGCCGGCGTTGTCACGAAGGACTCGCAGGTGCCGTGCCCGCTCACCGCGCGGATCGGCACCCGCACGATCTCCAACGAGGGCTTCGACCTCGGCACCACCACCGTGCACCGCGCGTTCGCGCATTCGTGCAACACCTCGTTCGGTCAGCTCGCCTCGCAGCTGCCGCCGGACGCGCTCGCCAAGGCCGCGAGCCAGTACGGCCTCAACGCCGACTTCGACATCCCCGGCCTCACCACCGAGATGGGCAAGGTCGGTGCCGCCGGCAGCGCCGACGAGCAGGTGGAGGACGGTATCGGCCAAGGCACCGTGCAGGTGAGCCCGTTCGGCGAGGCGGTGATGGCCGCGACGGTGGCCGCGGGTAAGGCGGTGACGCCGAAGCTGTGGCTGGACGCCTCGTCGGCCACGACCGTGAACGAGGGCTACCGGGCGCCGTCGGCGAGCGTGCTGGCCTCGGTGCGCGCGATGATGCGCGAGGTCGTCACGGGCGGTACCGCGACCGGACTGGCGCGCTCGGGCACCGTCTACGGCAAGACCGGCACCGCGCAGTTCGGTGACGGCGCCGAAGCGCACGGCTGGTTCGTGGGCTACCGCGGAGACGTCGCGTTCTGCGTGTTCCTGGAGGGCGGCAACGACTCCGGCCCCGCCGTCACGCTCGGCGCGAAGTTCCTCGCCGGCGTGAAGTAGCGCTTCGGCGGCGGCCGAAGCGTCGGGCTCCTACGGTGAGGGCATGGAGACCGTCGCGCTGGCCGAGGTGGCCGCGGTGCTCGCCGACCCGAGCCGGGCGACGATGTGCCTCGCCCTGCTGGACGGGCGCGCCTGGACGATCGGCGAGCTGGCCGCGGCGGCACGGATCGCGGTGTCGACCGCGAGCGAGCACGTGACCCGGCTGCACGACGCCGGGTTCGTCGCCCGGGTGAAGCAGGGCCGGCACGCGTACGTCCGCATCGCCGACCCGCGCGTGGCCGAGCTGATCGAGCACCTGGCGCAGCACGCCGAGCACCGCGAACCGGTGGGGCTGAAGGCGTCCCTGCGTACGCAGCGGCTGAGTTTCGCGCGCAGCTGCTACGACCATCTCGCGGGCACCGTCGGTGTGGCGCTGCGCGAGGGCTTGATCGCGAAGGGGATCGTCGACACGGGGGACGGACTGACGCTGACCGCGGCCGGGCGCGAGGTGCTCGGCCAACTCGGTGTCGCCGTGCCGGAGCGCGGCCGGCGCCCCTTGCTGCGTGACTGTCTGGATTGGACGGAGCGGCGCGACCACCTCGCCGGTGCCGTGCCCGCGGCGATCCTGGCGCGGGCCGTCGACGCGGGGTGGGTGACCCGGGACCGGCAACGCGCGGTGCGGTTGAGGCCGGCCGGGGAGAAGCCGTTCGCGGCGCTCGGTGTCGATCTGGCGACACTGGGTGGCGATCGAGTGTCCTAACACACCACTTTGCCCGAGTTGTCCAGTGGTGCACGAACGAGTGAACGCCCCCGTCTCTCTATTCTGGAAGCCCACGGCGACCGGGAGGGGGCGGAGATGGATCAGCTTCCCCTGCTGCTCGGCGTCGGCGGAGTGGTGCTGCTCGCGTCGGTGGTCGCCGTGCGCGTGTCGATCCGGCTGGGCCTGCCGTCGCTGCTGCTGTACCTCGGCATCGGCGTGGCGCTGGGCGAGTCGGGCATCGGCATCCAATTCGACAACCCCGGCCTGACGCAGTCGCTCGGGCTCGCCGCGCTCGTCATGATCCTCACCGAAGGCGGGCTCACCACGCGGTGGCAGGCCGTGAAACCCGCACTGGGGCTGGGTATCCTGCTGTCCACAGTGGCCGTGATCGTGACCATCGCGGCGACCGGCGCCGCGCTGCACTGGCTGCTCGGGCTCGACTGGCGGCTCGCGCTGCTGTGGGGTGCGGTGCTCGCCTCGACCGACGCGGCGGCGGTGTTCTCGGTGTTGCGTTCGGTGGGGGTGCGCCCGAAGCTCGTCGGCGCGCTGGAGTTGGAGTCCGGCATCAACGACGCGCCGGCGTACATCGCGGTGATCGTGCTCGCGTCGGGGGCCGCCGTGGACTGGACCCTGCCGCTGTTGGTCGTTTACGAGCTCGCCGCCGGGCTCGTGATCGGCTTGCTGTTCGGCTGGCTGGGCGCGATGGCGCTGCGCCGGGCCGCACTGCCGGCCACCGGCCTGTACCCGCTGGCGACGGTGGCCGTGTGCATCCTCGCGTACTCCTCCGGCCAACTGGCGCACGCGTCCGGGCTGCTCGCCACGTACGTCGCGGCGCTGGTGCTGGGCAACTCCAGGCTGCCGCACCGCTCCGACACGCTCTCGTTCGCCGAAGGCCTCGGCTGGCTCGCGCAGATCGGCCTGTTCGTGCTGCTCGGGCTCTTCGCGTCGCCGAGCCGGCTGCTGGAGACGCTCGTGCCCGGCCTCGTCGCGGGCGCGGTGGTGCTGCTGCTCGCGCGGCCCCTGTCGGTGGTGATCTCGCTGCTGCCGTTCCGGCTGCCGTGGCGGGAGCAGGCGTTCCTGTCGTGGGCGGGCCTGCGCGGAGCCGTGCCGATCGTGCTCGCGATGATCCCGCTTTCGCAGGGCGTGCCGGGTGCACAACGGCTGGTCGACGCCGTGTTCGTGCTGGTCATCGTGGTCACGCTGCTGCAGGGGGTCACACTCGGGCCGTTCGCGCGCCGGCTCGGGCTCACGAAGAGGGCCGAGGCCCAGGAGATCGAGGTCGACGCCGCGCCGCTCGACGAGCTCGGCGCGGAGTTGCTGCAGGTGCGCATCCAGAAGGGCTCGAAGCTGCACGGCGTATACATCTCCGAGCTCGGGCTGCCCGCCGGCGCCACCGTGAGCCTCGTGGTCCGCCACGGCTCCGGGTTCACGCCGCAGAAGACCAGCCGCCTGCAGGAGGACGACCAGCTGCTGGTGGTCACCACGGCGGCGGTCCGTGACGCGACCGAGCGCCGGATCCGCGCCGTCGACCGGGCCGGGCGGCTCGCGCGTTGGCGCGGTGAGCTGGGCCGCTGAGTCGAGCTGGCGTCCTCGAAGCGGGAGTTACCGCAGGGACGCGAGCACGGGCTCCAGCTCCTCCGGCGCGTGCCACAGCGGCAGCCGCAGATGCGTCCGGAACCCGTCGTAGACCGAAAACGCGGGCCCCGGCGCCAGTTTCACCCCCGTGGCGAGCGCCCGCTGGGCCAGGCGCACGGCGTCTTCGCCGGTGTCGGTCCACAGCCCGGTGCCGCCGGCCGGCCGCGTCCAGCGCCAGTGGGGGAACAGCCGGCCGAGCACGTCCACAGTGGACTCCAGGCGCGCGGTGAGCAGCGTGCGCCGGGCTTCCCGGGCTTCGGCGGCCCGCCGGAGCAACCCGACGGCGAGCAGCTGGTCGACGACCGAGCAGCCCAGGTCGATCGCCTTGCGGGCCTCGACCAGCCGGGCGACCGTCGGCGCGTCCGCGCGGATCCACCCGATCCGCACGCCGCCCCAGAACAGCTTCGACGCGGTGCCGATGCTCACCAGCAGCTCCGGTGGCACGTGTGCGGCCAGCCCTGGCGCCGTGCCGCGGAACACCAGGTCGGCGCTGCTGCGGTCCTCCACGGTGCGCAGACCGGCGGCCGTGACGAGCTCGCCGAGCTCACGCCGCGCGGCCGCGGGCATGCGCTCGCCGGTCGGGTTGTGTACGGACGGCTGGCAGTACAGCAGCGCGGGGGAGCGGCGCAGCGCGGCGCGCAGGTGGTCGCGGTCGATCCCGCCCGCGCTCCAGCGGATGCCCCGCAGCCGGGTCCCGGCGCCGGCGAACGCTTCGAGCGCGCCGCGGTAGCTCGGTTCCTCCACCAGGACCAGATCACCCGCCGCGACCAGCGTGTTGGCCACGAGCCACACGGCCTGCTGGGCGCCGGCGGTTACCACGACCTGCTCCGGGGCGGTGGGCACGCCGTCGTCGGTGAGCAGCCGGGCGATCGTGGCCCGCAGCCGCGGGACGCCGGCGGGGAAGTAGCCGTCAGTGTCGAGATAGGGCACCAGATCGGCGGGGCCGAGCGCGGCGAGCGCGTCCGCGGTCAGGGCCGAGCCGGGCAGGGCGCCGCTCGACAGGTCCGCCGGCGCCGCCGCACCGGTGAACGAGACGAGCCGGCCACCCGGCACGCCCGGGCCGCCGGGCTGGCGCCGCCGCACCCGGGAGCCGGAGCCGGCTTCGGCCGTGAGGAGCCCGTCGGCTGCCAGCCGGTCGTACGCCGAGGTCACCGTGCCCCGGGAAATGCCGAGTGCTCGCGCGAGCGGCCGCTGTGCCGGCAGGACGGCGGCTTCGGGCAGCACGGCGGAGTCGACCAGCTCGGCCAGCGTGGTGGCGAGCGCGGCCGGGAGCGTGGGGCCGCCGCCGCGCCACGCGCCGAGTAGCCGAGCCAGTTCGGCGGTCTCGACCCGGTGCATGGGCACCTCCTTCACCAGCCAGTTTGGACCACTTCCGGCCAACTGGCCCAGCGGCGGCGCCCGCGGGGGGCGACGATGGCGGGCATGGCCACGGTCTGCCTCGTCGGCACCCTCGACACGAAACACGCCGAATACGACTGGCTGCGCACCCGCCTCGAAATCGACGGGGTGCACACCCTGCTGGTCGACGCCGGTTCGTCGGCGTCCGACGGCGCCGACGTGCCCGCCGAGGAGGTGGCCCGCGCCGCCGGCGTCGACCTCGCGTCACTGCGGGGAGACCGCGGACGCGCCGTGGAGACGATGGCGCGCGGTGCGGCGGTGGCCGTGCGACGGCTGTTCGACGAAGGCCGCGTCGACGCCGTCCTGGCGGTCGGTGGCTCGGGCGGCTCGTCGATCGCGGCGGCCGTGATGCGCGAGCTGCCGGTGGGGGTGCCGAAACTGCTGGTCTCCACCATGGCGTCCGGCGACGTGCGCCCGTACGTGGGCGAGACCGACGTGACGCTGATGTACTCCGTGGTCGACATCGCGGGCCTCAACACGGTGTCGAAGACCGTGCTGGGCAACGCGGCGGCCGCGATCGCCGCCATGGCCCGCCACCACGAGACCGGCCGGGAGACCAGCGAGCGGCGGGTGGTCGCGGTGACGATGTTCGGCGTCACCACCCCCGCTGCCGACGAGGCCCGCGCCGAGCTGGAACGGCTCGGCTACGAGGTGCTCGTGTTCCACGCGACCGGATCCGGCGGCCGGGCGATGGAGAAGCTGGTGTCCGACGGCCTGCTGGCCGGTGTCCTCGATCTGACCACCACGGAGCTGGCCGACGAGCTCGTCGGCGGGGTGCTGTCGGCGGGCCCGCACCGGCTGGAGGCTGCGGGGCGAGCGGGCGTGGCGCAGGTGGTCAGCGTCGGCGCGCTCGACATGGTCAACTTCGGCCCGGCCGACACCGTACCGGAGCGGTTCGCGGGCCGGCACCTGCTGGTGCACAACCCGACTGTCACGCTCATGCGGACCACACCGGAGGAATCCGCGGAGCTGGGCACGCTGCTCGGGCGCAAACTCCGGGCGGCACAAGGGCCGGTCTCGGTGTTCCTGCCGCTCGGCGGAGTGTCCGCTGTGGACGTTCCGGACGGCCCGTTCCACGACCCTGCGGCCGACGCCGAGCTGTTCGCCCACCTCACCGAAGCGTTGTCCGGCAGCGCGGTGACCGTGACCCGGCGCGAAGAAGCCATCAACGACGCCGGGTTCGGCGCCGCCGCCGCGAGCGAACTGCACCGGCTCATCGGCGAAGGGAAGTCCTGACGTGGACCGCGAAACAGCGCTGACCCGGCTCACCGCGGCGGTCGCCGAAGGCAGGCCCGTGATCGGCGGCGGCGCGGGCACCGGCCTGTCCGCCAAGGCCGCCGAGGCCGGCGGCATCGACCTGCTGATCATCTACAACTCCGGCCGCTACCGCATGGCCGGGCGCGGGTCGCTCGCCGGACTGCTGGCCTACGGCGACGCCAACGGCATCGTCGTGGACATGGCGCGCGAGGTGCTCCCGGTCGTGCGCGACACGCCGGTACTGGCCGGTGTCAACGGCACCGACCCGTTCCGGCTGATGGGCCCGTTTCTCGACGAGCTCAAGCGGACGGGGTTCGCCGGCGTGCAGAACTTCCCGACGGTCGGGCTGATCGACGGCGTGTTCCGCCAGAACCTGGAGGAGACCGGCATGGGCTACGGCCTGGAGGTCGACCTCGTCGCGCTGGCCCGCGAACGCGACCTGCTCTCCGCGCCGTACGTGTTCGACCCCGAGCAAGCCGCCGACATGACCCGCGCGGGCGCCGACGTGCTCGTGCCGCACCTCGGGCTCACCACGAGCGGCACGATCGGCGCGCGCACTGCCGTCACGCTCGACGAGGCCGTGACCCGTGTGCAGGCGATGCACGACGCCGCCAAGCGGGTGAACCCGGACGTGCTCGTGCTGTGTCACGGCGGCCCGATCGCCGAGCCCGCCGACGCGCAGTACATGCTCGACCACACCGAGGGAATTGTGGGTTTCTTCGGCGCTTCCTCGATCGAACGGCTCCCGGCCGAGCGCGCGATCCGTGAGCAGACGGAAGCTTTCCGCGCCCTGCGGCGGTGATCGCCGGCGTGTGAGCGCCATCTCAGATCACGGGACGGGGCTTTCTTCGCACGGCCGGAATCAGTTACCTTCATCAACAGGTCATGAGTGCCAGCGTTCAGCCCCGGCTTGCTGGCCGGCAACCCTCCTACCGCGGTGGGGTGCCCCGGGTGAAGACCGGGCCGGTCGTGTTGTGCGACGGGCAAGCGCGGGCCCCTCGCCGGGGGTCCCCCGGACTGCCGAGGAGGCACCGCCATGACTCTCGCTCTGGACCGCACCGCTGAAAACACCGAAACCGTTGCCGCACAGGGGATTCCCGGCGTCGCGGGGGCGGCGCTGCGGGTGCCGCTGGTGACCGGCGGCGAGATCGGCTACGCGAACCTCGACCACGCCGCGAGCGCGCCGTGTCTCGACGCGGTCCGCTCCGCCGTCGACGAGTTCCTGCCCTGGTACGCGAGCGTGCACCGCGGCGCGGGCTTCGCTTCGCAGGTGTCCACGCGCCTTTACGAGCGCACGCGCGACATCCTGCGCCGGTTCGTCGACGCGCGTGCCACCGACACCGTCGTGTTCACCCGCAACACCACGGATTCCTTCAACCTGCTGGCGCGTTCGCTGCCGCGGCGCACGTCCGTGGTCGTGTTCGACACCGAGCACCACGCGGCCCTGCTGCCTTGGCGCGGCCCGAATGTGCGCCGCGTGCAGCTGCCGCGCACGCGCCTGGCCGCGGTGTCCGTTGTGGACGAAGCGCTGGCCGCCTGTCCGGAGGGACCGCGGCTCGTGGTGGTCACCGGAGCGTCCAACGTGACCGGCGAGCTGCTGCCGGTGGCCGAGATCGCCGCCGTGGCACGGAAGCACGGCGCCCGGGTGGCGCTGGACGCCGCACAGCTCGCGCCGCACCGCCGGATTTCCCTGCGGGAGCTGGACGTCGACTACGTCGCGCTTTCGGGGCACAAGGTCTACGCGCCCTTCGGCGCCGGCGCGCTCATCGGCCGGTCCGACTGGCTGCGCGCCGCCGAGCCGTACCTCGCCGGCGGGGGAGCGACGAAGCTCGTGACCGAGGACGCCGTGGTGTGGAACACCGGTGCCGAGCGGCACGAGGCCGGTTCGCCGAACACCGTCGGCGTCTACGCGCTCGGCGTCGCGTGCGAGCAGCTGTCCGCGCGCTGGGCCGCCGTGGGCGAGCACGAGGCCACGCTGCTGGAGCGGCTGCGCAAGGGCCTGTCCGGCGTGCCCGGCTGCGCCGAGCTGCGCCTGTTCGACGCGCCGGTGGACCGCGTGGGCACGGTGAGCTTCATCGTCGACGGCTTCGAACCCGGCTGGCTCGCCGCGGTCCTTTCGGCCGAGTACGGCATCGGCGTACGCGACGGCGCGTTCTGCGCCCACGTCGCCACCAAACGCCTCATCGGCGAATGCGGCCGCGACGGGCAGCAGGCCGTGCGCGTGAGCCTCGGCCTGGGCAGCACCGAGGAGCACGTGGACCGCCTCGTGTTGGCGCTGCGCCAGATCGTCGCCCGCGGCGCCCGCTGGGAGTACACGAAGGTCGACGGCCGCTGGGCCCCGGTGGGGGACCCGCGGGAGCTGCCGCCGTTCTGCGCCTGAGCCCGCTCGCTACCCTCGGCGCGTGGGGAGATCTTGGGGTTTCTGGGTTCCGCTCGCACTGCTGGGCTTCGCCGAGCTGATCCTGGCCGCGGTGCGGCTCGCGGCCGGTGCCGGTTCTGCCGTGGGCGAGTTCGTGAACCTGTCCGCGGTGCCGATGGACCGCGTGCACGTGGACTACTTCGGCACGGCCATCGGCGGTGAGCAGTTCCTGAGCCAGGATTCGCTGCCCGCGCCGGCCTCCACGTCGGCGCTGGGCTGGCCGATCGCACTCGCGCTGGTCGTGGCGATCGTGCTCTTCGGCTATGCGCGAGCCGGGACCAGGCCGAAACCCGGCCGGATCGCCCTGGTCCTCGCCGGCGGTGTGCTGGCGGTGCCCGTGCTCGACCTCGCCGCCTACGCCCAATTCGACCTCGACGCCGACGCCCGCGGCCCGGCGCTGGCCGCCGTGGGGCTGGTGGTGCTGGCGGGGTACGAGCGCAGTCTCCTGGTCCTCGCGGTCACAGTGGGCTTCGTGGCGGTGGCGGTGCTGCTACCGGGGGTCGCGGGGGTGGTTTCGTCGGCAGTGGTGCTGCTCGCGGCGGCGTTTCTGGTGGTCGCCGGACCCGTGAAGGGGCGTTCGCGGCCTGCCGCCGCGAACGGGTGAGGCCGGGGCGTGGACAATGGGGGCGTGAGCACCGAGCCCTCCTCGTCCGAACACGATCTGTCCGAGCCCGGTTCGCCCGAACCCGGCCGGCCCGAAGGCGCGCCCGCCGTCGAACCGGCGGTGAGCGGTGACGCGGCCTCAGCGGTCTCGGAGGAGCCCGAAGCGCCCGTGGTGCTGCCCAAGCGCCGGGTCGGGCTGGTGTTCGCGGTCGCGGCCCTGATCTGGGTGATCGACCTGGTGTCGAAGAACCTCGTGGCGGCCAACCTCGAGGGCAAGGAGCCGGTGCGCGTCCTCGGCGGGCTCATCTACCTGCAGGTGATCCGTAACCCCGGTGCCGCGTTCTCGATGGCCACGGGCATGACGTGGGTGCTCGCGCTGGTCGCGGCGGCCGTGGCCGTCGCCATCATCTGGCTCTCGCGGCGGCTGCGCAGCGTCGGCTGGGCCATCGGCCTCGGCCTGGTGCTCGCGGGCGCGCTCGGCAACCTCACCGACCGCATCTTCCGGGCCCCCGGCCCGCTGCGCGGCCACGTCATCGACTTCATCTCGGCCTTCGCCCCCAACGGCGAGGGCTTCGCGATCTTCAACATCGCCGACTCCGCGATCTGCTGCGGCGGCGTGCTCATCGTGCTGCTGTCGCTGCTGGGCAAGGACTACGACGGCACCTCGACCCGCGACAAGAACAGCAAGAAGGAGACCGCGTGACCGCGCGCCTGCTGCCCGTCCCCGACGGGCTCGACGGCATGCGCGTCGACGCCGGCCTCGCCAAGCTACTGGGCCTGTCCCGCACGGTGGTGGCGGAGCTCGCCGAAGCCGGGGACGTACTGGTGGACGGCCGGCCCGCCGGCAAGTCCGACCGCCTGACCGCCGGCGGCCTGCTCGAAGTGACGCTGCCGGAGCCGGAGTCCCCGATCCAGGTCGTCGCCGAGCCCGTGGAGGGCATGAAGATCCTCCACGACGACGACGACATCATCGTGATCTCCAAGCCGGTGGGCGTCGCCGTGCACCCGAGCCCCGGCTGGACCGGGCCGACGGTCGTCGGCGGCCTGGCCGCCGCGGGCCTGCGAATCTCGACCTCGGGCGCCGCCGAACGCCAGGGTGTGGTGCACCGGCTCGACGCGGGCACCACCGGCGTGATGGTGGTGGCCAAGAGCGAGCACGCGTACACGGTGCTCAAGCGCGCGTTCAAGGAGCGCACCGTCGACAAGGGCTACCACGCCGTGGTCCAGGGCCACCCGGACCCGACGCGCGGCACCATCGACGCGCCGATCGACCGCCACCCGCGCCACGACTACAAGTTCGCCGTGGTCGCGGGCGGACGCCCGAGCGTGACGCACTACGAGGTGGTGGAGGCGTTCCGAGCCGCGTCGCTGGCCCACGTGAAGCTCGAGACGGGCCGCACGCACCAGATCCGCGTGCACTTCTCCGCGCTGCGCCACCCGTGCGCGGGCGACCTGACCTACGGCGCCGACCCGGTGCTGGCGCGCCACCTCGGCCTCACGCGGCAGTGGCTGCACGCCCGAACCCTCGGCTTCGCGCACCCGGCCGACGGCCGCTGGGTCGAGTTCGAGGCCGAGTACCCCGACGACCTCGCCCGCGCGCTGGAGATCCTGCGCGAGGAGAGCTACTAGCCCTCGACGGCCCAGGTCAGCGTGCGGTCGTCCGGCTCAGGGCGGGGGGGCTCCAACGGACCGAGACCACGCGCGTCGTGTCCGGGATGACGTAGACGGTGTGGCCGCCGAGCGTCTCGCCGGGCCGCACGCCGATCTTGTGCGGCGGCCGGGAGGTCAGCGACACGGGCGCCTTGGCGACCGTCGTGCCGTCGGCCGTGACGAGCTCCAGATAGTTGTCCGGCAGCGACGCGAACGGCACGTTGCCGCGGTTGGTGATCTCGGTGTGCACGACCACCGCCCGCTCGCCCGCGTCGAGCCGGTAGCCGGCGGCGCCGAACAGGTAGTCGGCAGGGTCCTGCACTTCCAGCAGCTGCACGGTGAGCTGCTCGCCTTCGAGCCCCTGCGTCGCGAGCGTCTCGCCGATCCGGCCGCGTTTGCCCTCGGCGGGCCCTGCGCGGCGCGGTTCGTCGCCGCGCGCCCAAGACGCCGTCTGCGGCACCCCCCACGTGCTCAACGCGGGGTCGAGCGGGGGCGGTGCAGCCGCGTACGCGCCGGACGGCACGCCATAGGAACCCGAAGGGACTCCGTACGGGCCGGACGGCACGCCGTGCACGGGTCTCGACGGTCCACCGTGGACGGACGGCGCACCCGGCGTTCCGGGTCCGTTCCCGGGACGCGGAACGGGGGCGCTCGGTGGGGCCGCGGCCGGAAGTCCTTGTCCCGTCGGCATCCCGGGACCCGCTCCGTCCGGCATGCCCGGGCCGGGCCGTCCGCCGGGCGCGGCGACGGGCATCGCCCCCGAGGGCGGCGGGGCCTGCTGCCACGACGGCGGCGCCCCCGCGATCGCCGCGCGCAGCCCGGCCGGGTCGCTCTCCACGCCCACGAGCAGCGGCAACCCGCTACCGGACAAGGCAACCAGGCGGTAGGCGACCTCACGCGGGTCCATGCCCACCTTCGCGGCGAGGTCGTGCACGGCCGTTTTGCCCACCTCGGCGAGGGCGGCGAGCAGGCGGACATCGGCGGGATCGGTCACGGCCACTCGGGGAACGCTACCTTCCGGGCCGCTCCGGGCGAGGCCGGGCCGCGTCGCCCGGTCCGGTGGCCCCAGCCCGGTTTCGGTGGCTCCGGGTATCCGGAACGGCACGGATCCGCCGTTCACCATGGGTGAACGGGACGCTCGTGCCGGAACGCCACCCCGGGGCCTGGGTCTCCATTAGGGTCGGAATCGCACGGCACCACCGAACCCCGGGAGTCCGCACCCATGACCGTCGTCACCGATCTCGCCGACGAGCTCGTCGACGAGATGTTCGGCTTCGAACCGCTCTCCGCCGCGATCCTGGGCATCAAGCCCGACGCGCCGGGGCTCGGCGACCCGAGCGCTGCCGCCGAAGCCGCATACCGCGAGCGGCTCGCCGGGCTGCTGGAGCGCGCGCGGGCGATCGAGGCCGGCGAGCTCGACGCGACGGACCGCGTCACGCGCGAGGTGGTGATCAACTCGATCGAGGGCAAGCTCGACCTCATCGACAGCCACTTCGGCGAGTTCACCGTGACCGACCTGTTCGTCGGACCCGCGGCGGGCCTGCTCTCGGCGCTGCCGATGGTGCCCGTGCTGCCGGGGGACAAAGCCGCCGTCCACCTCGACCGGCTGGCCGGGATCCCGGCCTTCCTGCGCGCGGTCGCGCTGCGGCACCGCGAGGGCATCGAGGCCGGGCTGGTGCCGGTCGAACGGCTGGTGAAGGGCGCGATCGCCCATGTCGACCGCTACCTCGCCGAGCCGGCGGGCGACCCGCTGCTGCGCCAGCCGGCGCCGGACGCGGGGTTCGCGAGCCGGCGTGAGGAGCTGCTGCGCGACGTCGTGCGCCCGGCGTTCAAGGAATACCGCGACTTCCTCGAAGCCGAGGTGCTCGCCCACGGCCGGCCCGACGACCGCGTGGGCGTGTCGTGGCTGCCCGGCGGGGACGAGATCTACGCGCGCCTCGCGCGCATGCACACCACCACCGACCGTTCGCCGCAGGAGCTGCACGACACCGGCCTCGAGGTGATCGCGGGCCAGGTCGAGCAGTACCAGGCACTGGGCGAGCGCGTGTTCGGCACGCGCGACCTGCAGGAGATCTTCGAGCGGCTGCGCACCGACCCGAAGCTGCGCTGGACGAGCGCCGAGGAGCTGCTCGACACCGCGCGCTCGGCCATCACGCGCGCGGCGGCCGAGTCGCCGAAGTGGTTCGGCACGATCCCGCCGCAGCCGTGGACGGTCGAGGCCGTGCCGGAGGACTCCGCGCCCGGCGCACCGCCCGCGTACTTCATGCCGCCGGCCGTCGACGGCTCGCGCCCGGGCACCTACTTCGCCAACACCTACGAGGCCACCGAACGGTTCCGGCACACCGCCGAGGCCACGGCGTTCCACGAGGCGATCCCGGGCCACCACTTCCAGCTGAGCACCGCGCTCGAGCTCACCGACCTGCCGCTGCTGCGCCGCCTCGGCGATTTCAACGCCTACGTGGAGGGCTGGGGTCTCTACACCGAGCGCCTCGCCGACGAGATGGGCCTGTACTCCGACGACGTCTCGCTGCTCGGCATGCTCACGCTGGAGTCGATGCGCGCCGGGCGGCTCGTGGTCGACACCGGGCTGCACGCGCTGGGCTGGACCCGGCAGCAGGCCGTGGACTACCTCGTCGGCAACACGCCCATGGGCCGGTTGGAGATCGAGGCCGAGGTCGACCGCTACATCGGCTACCCGGGCCAGGCGCTCGCGTACCTGGTGGGGCGCCTGGAGATCCAGCGGATCCGTGCCGCCGCCGAGACCCGGCTGGGCGGTGAGTTCGACGTCCGCGCGTTCCACGATGTGGTGCTCTCCGGCGGCGCGCTCCCGCTGTCGGTGCTCGACACCGTGGTCGCGCAGTGGGTCGCCGGCCACGGGGACACCGTCGCGGGCCTGGCCGAAGACCTGTTGGAGCTCGAGTTCGAACGCGAGCCGCTCGTGCGCACGATGTACGGCTTGCCCGGCGACCACGGCGCGCTGCCCGACCCGAGCCTCGCCGCGACTGCGAGCTTCCGCGCCCGCTTCGCCGACCTCGCCGACCGTGCGGAGGCCATCGACCGCGCCGGCCTTTCGGCCACGGACGCCGTGACGCGCGACGTGGTGATCGCCCGCGCCCGCGGCGTCGTCGACACGCTCGACTCGAGACTGCCCGGGTTCGCCGTGAGCGACGGGTTCAGCTCGCCCGCGCTGAACCTCGTCACCACTCTCTCGGCGATGGTGCCGGACGACGAGGAGAAGGCGCGGGGCTACCTGCGCCGGCTCGCGGGCTACGGCGGCTACCTCGACGCGGTGATCGAGGCCCAGCGCGCCACCCTGGCCGACGGGTTCGCTCCGCCGGACTTCCTCGTGCGCGTGGGCATCGAGTACGTCGAGCGCTACCTCGCCGCCGGGGACGCCGACCCGCTGCGCGTCAGCCCGGCCATCGAGATCGCGGGGTTCGCGGAGGAACGCGACCGGCTGCTGGCCGAGGTCGTGCACCCGGCGTATGCGCGCTACCGTGCGTTCCTGGCCGACGAGGTGGCGCCGCTGGCCAAGCCCGAGTCGGAGCCGGGCATCGGGCACCTGCCGGGCGGGCAGGAGAAGTACCAGGGCCTGATCCGCGCCGAGACCACCACCGACCGCACGGCGCAGGACCTGCACGACACGGGTCTGCGGATCGCCGAGAAGCTGGCGGGGGAGTACCGCGAGCTGGGCGGGCGGGTGTTCGGCACCGAGGACCTCGCCGAGATCTTCGAGCACCTGCGCAGCGACCCCGAGCTGCGCTGGCGCGACGGCGAGGAGCTGCTGGCCGGCGCGCGCGCCGCCATCACGCGGGCGGAAGCCGTTGCGCCGCAGTGGTTCTCACGCGTGCCCGCGGCGAAGTGCGTGGTGGCGCCGGTGCCCGAGGCCGACGCGGCCAGCGGCACCATCGCCTACTACCTGCCCGCGTCGCTCGACGGCTCGCGGCCGGGCACATACTACGCCAACACCCACGAGGCGAGCTCGCGGCCGCGGTTCACCAGCGAGGGGATCGCGTTCCACGAAGCCGTGCCGGGGCACCACTTCCAGCTCTCGTTCGCGCAGGAGCTCACGGACCTGCCGCTGCTGCGGCGGCTGGTGCCGTTCAACGCCTACATCGAGGGCTGGGGCCTCTACTCCGAGCGGCTGGCCGAGGAGATGGGCCTGTACTCCGACGACGTCACACGCCTGGGCATGCTCACGCAGGACTCGATGCGCGCCGCCCGCCTCGTGGTCGACACGGGCCTGCACGCGCTGGGCTGGACCAGGCAGCAGGCCGTGGACTACGCCGTGGCCAACACGCCGATGGCACGGATCGAGATCGAGGCGGAGATCGACCGCTACGTCGCGAACCCGGGCCAGGCGCTCGGCTACATGGTGGGGCGCCTGGAGATCGAGCGCGTGCGCGCCGCGGCCGAGGAGGCGCTGGGCGCGGACTTCGACATCCGCGAGTTCCACGACGTGGTGCTGGGCAACGGGAACCTGCCACTGTCCACACTGGACACGCTCGTGACCGGGTGGATCGCCGCCAGGCAGGCGGAGGGCGCGCGGTGACCTGGCTCGACCTGTCCGAGGACACGGACTTCGGGCTCGACAACCTGCCCTACGGCGTGTTCTCCCGCGGCGGCGAGCCCGAACGCCGCGTCGGCGTGGCGGTGGGCGAGCACGCGCTCGACCTGTCGGCGGCGGCCGAGGAAGCGGCGGCGCCGTTCGCACAGCTGCTCACGAGCGGCGTGCTCAACCCGCTGCTGGCGGCCGGGCCCGCGACGTGGCACGACGTGCGCGAGCAGGTGCGGGAGTGGCTCACGGCCGAGCGCTACGCCGGCCAGGTGCGCCCGCACCTCGTGCCGCGCACGGAGATCACGAACCACCTGCCGTTCGAGGTCGCGGACTACGTCGACTTCTACTCGAGCGAGCAGCACGCGATCAACGCCGGGCGGATCTTCCGCGGCGCCGACGACGAGCTGATGCCGAACTGGAAGCACCTCCCGATCGGCTACCACGGGCGCGCCGGCACGGTCGTGGTGTCGGGAACGCCGGTCGTGCGGCCGTCGGGGCAGCGCAAGCCGCGCACGGCCACGGAGCCGTCGTTCGGGCCGTCGCGGCTGCTCGACATCGAGGCCGAGGTCGGCTTCGTGGTGGGCACCCCGTCGACGCTGGGCACGCGGGTGCCGGTCGAGGACTTCGCGAAGCACGTGTTCGGCGTGTGCCTGGTCAACGACTGGTCGGCGCGCGACATCCAGGGCTGGGAGTCGCAGCCGCTGGGGCCGTTCCTCGGGAAGTCGTTCGCCACGTCGGTGGCGCCCTGGATCGTGCCGCTGGCCGCGCTTGAGCACGCGCGCGTGCCGCAGCCGACGCAGGATCCGGAGCCGCTGGAGTACCTGCGGGTCACCGAGCCGTGGGGGCTGGACCTGGCGCTGGAGATCCGGATCAACGGCCACCTCGTGTCGAGCCCGCCGTTCGCCACGCAGTACTGGACGGCGCCGCAGCAGCTCGCGCACATGACCGTGAACGGCGCGAGCCTGCGGACCGGCGACTTGTACGCGTCGGGCACCGTCACCGGCGCGGCCAAGGAGCAGCGCGGGTCGCTGCTGGAGCTGAGCTGGGGCGGGCGCGAACCGTTCGCGCTGGGCGACGGCGAGACGCGGACGTTCCTCGAAGACGGCGACGAGGTCTCGATCAGCGCCACCGCGCCCGGGCCGGCCGGCAGCCGGATCGGCTTCGGGGAGGTGGCCGGGCGGGTCGTGCCCCGCTAGGCCGGGAGGTTCCGCTCCCGTCGCGACCACCGGCGCCGCACCGTGAGAGCTCCGTCGGAGTGCCGCATGGGTGCGAGGAGAGCGGCGTGCAACTGCTGCGGACGGTGCCCGACAACCCCTGCGCGTTCGCGCCGCAATCCGTGGTGGCAGCACGCGAACACCCCAAGGGGCCGTACCCGCGTGGGCACGGCCCCCGAGGCGCGCAGGCAGATCCGCGCAGCCGAAAACTCCGAGGTGATCGGGGATGGAGTGATCACACGGAGTCGAGGTCGGCACTCCCTCGGGCCAGTGCCGCCCGGCTGACGCCCAGCACGCAGCCCAGCGACAGCAACGACACCAGACAGACGTAGACGGCGACCGAGACGACCGAGCCGGTGGCCCGCACCAGTGAAGCCGCGATGATCGGCGCGAGCGCGCCGCCCAGCAGGACACCGATCTGGAAACTGGTCGACGCGGCGCTGAACCGGACCCGGGCGTCGAACATCTCGACGATGAAGGTGGCCTGCGGCCCGTAGCTGATGCTGAAGAAGACCGCGCCCACGAGGTAGGCCGCCATCACGGCGGCGAAGTTGCCGCTCGCGACCGCGAGGATCGTCGGGTAGATCCACGCCGCCATCGCGGCGAGGCCGATCAGGATCATGCGGCGCCTGCCGAACCGTTCGCTCATCGAGCCGAAGTACGGCAGTGCCGCGCACGCGACCACGCCGGAGACCATGATGGCGGTGAGCAAGGAGGCCCGGTCGATGGTTTTCGCCGAGGCGGCATAGCTCAGGGCGTAGGCGTTGACGATGTAGTAGTAAGCACCGGTGCTGACCATCGACCCGATGGCGAGCAGGATCTGCTTGGGGTACGCGCGGATCGCGGTGATCAGCGGCGCGCGCTGAGCCTCGTTGCGTTCACGGACCTTCTCGAACACCGGCGTCTCGCGCAGCTGCAACCGCACCACGAGCCCCACGGCCACCAGCACGATGCTGATGAGGAACGGAATCCGCCAGCCCCACGCCATGAACTGCTGCTCGGGCAGCTGCGAAACCAGCAGGAACACCAGCGTGGACAGCACCAGCCCGGCCGGGACGCCGATCTGGGGGAGGCTGCCGTAGAGGCCGCGCTTGCGGGGCGAGGCGTATTCCACGGCCGTGAGCACGGCGCCGCCCCATTCGCCACCGACTCCGAAGCCCTGCACCAGGCGCAACAGCACCATGAGGATCGGCGCCCACACGCCCACTTGCGCATACGTCGGCAGCACGCCCATGAGGAAGGTCGCGAACCCCATCATGGTCAGCGACAGGACCAGCATCTTCTTGCGGCCGATCCGGTCGCCGAAGTGGCCGAGGATGATCCCGCCGATCGGCCGGGCCCCGAACCCGATCGCGAAGGTGGAGAACGCGAGCAACGAGCCGGCGAGCGGGTCCGCGGATGGAAAGTACAGCGGTGCGATGACCAGGGCGGCGGCGATCCCGTAGAGCTGGAAGTCGTACCACTCGATGGTCGTGCCGATCAGCACCGACAGGGCGACCCGCCGCATCGGTGGACGAGCTTGGGGCGACGGCCCCGCGGAAGCACCCTCCGCGGTCGCGGATCTCGATGTGCTCGGTGACCGGTCCGGCGTCAGCTCACTCGCCATGTACCTCTCCTCGTCGTTTTGGGGGCGGCGGGAAGCGCCGTCCGAACCCGATGACTGCATTGGCATCCAGGAGCGAGGGCGGCCGCGTGGCTGTGGCTGAGTCGGCCGTTCGCGAGATCGATCGGCCGGAGTCGGCCGATCGACGGTTAATTAACGTTCATTAATGGGTGGAAAAGGACGATAGTCTGGAGCTGTGACCAAGTCAACGGCCGTCTCGCCGCAGGCCGTGCACGAAGCCGCTCGCGATCTGTTCGCGAGCCGGGGCTACAGCGGCACCTCGATGAAGGACATCGCGCAGGTCTTGGCGGTCTCCGCGCCGAACCTCTACAACCACGTCACGTCCAAGCAGGATCTCCTCTACCGGATCATGGACGTGGCGATGGACCGCGCCCTGGCCGCGCTCGCCGCCGCCCTCGACGGGGTGACCGACCTGGCGGACCAGCTGCGGCGGGCCACCGAGGTGACGGTGCTGGACTTCCTCGAGAACCCCGCCGAGGTCACGGTCTGCAACAGCGAGATCCGCAACCTGGAGACACCGTTGCGCCAGGCCATCATCGACAAACGTGACGCCTACGGCGCGCAGATCCTCGCCATCGTCGACCGCGGGTGCGCGCAAGGCCGGTTCGACGTGCCCGAACCGCGGGTCGCCTCGTTCGCGATTCTGGAGATGGGCAACAACGCGAAGGCCTGGTTCCACCCGGACGGTCACTACACCGCGGCCGAAGTGGCCGCGCTCTACGGCACTTTCGCCCTGCGGATCGTCGGCTGCCGGCCCGCGCAGCCGTGATCCGTGCGGGCGGTGGTCGCGCGGGTCGTGCCCCGCTGGGCCAAGCGCGCGCTTAGTAGAGAGAACTGCGGAAACATCCCTGGTCGGGGATGGCGGGACAGGGGAGCTTCCTGTCGATTGAGGCTCGGACCTTCCTCTCAGGGCAGGACCAGGGCGCCTGACCTGGAAGGGTGCAGGTCGGCGGCCGCGCCTCCCGCCCGGCGTGCCCTCAGCGGCGACGGGTGCCTCGGGCTGCCCGCGCAAGTCCGCCACCTTCGCCGAACCGGGAAATGCGCGGCTCGGCAGTGATGCGACCTTGATTCGAAGAAAAGAAGCCAGGGTGGGAGAGAATTCCGACTCTCCCGCCCTGGCTTCTTCTTGCCCGGCATGCCGCTCAGTGGTTACCGTGCGGTGCCCAGATCCTGAATTGGCCGCTGTCGTAGAGCAGCCCGAGCAGGTAGAGCATTCCGTCGTAATAACGGGCCCGCCCGGTCGGGATCGGCGTGTTCCAGAAATCCCGGATAAAAGCGTTCTTGTCCGGATTGGTGGCCGAGATCGCGGATGTCGAGTTCATCGCCACGAGCCCCTCGGCGTGCGCGGGTTCGTAGGTGTTCTGGCCGGAGGTCAACGGTGTGCCGTCGAGGTGGTAGCGGCTGACATACGTGCTGACGCCCTGGCCCTGGAAGAAGCGCTCCAGCGTGTTGGAGTACTGCGTCTCCCACGGCTTGACGCCGTACCAGGAAGCGTCGACGTTGGCGTTGGCGATGGCGCGCCACGCGTCTTCCTGGAAGTTGTGGTCATAGGCATTGTCGGTGGCCGTCTCGGTCGGCCGCAGGTAAGGCGTGCCGTCGAAGTGGGCGTAGTCCGGCGCCAAGCCCGTCGCCGGGTTCGCCGCTTTCTGCAGCAGCTTTTCGCCCGCGGTGTAGGCCTTGTCCCACAGCTCGCGATCCGACGGATCGGCCGCGGCGAACACCCTGTAGAACCCGGTGAGGCTGTAGGAGGGATCGGTGTAGCCGACCGCGAACGGCGGCGAGAACGTCGGCAGGGAGGACTGGCGGTCGAACATGTCGACGCCGCCGTGGTCGGACTCGTGCCACATCGCGTGCAGGATCTGCTCCGCCTGCTGCCCGTAGTCGTAAGTCCCACGCCCGTCGCCCCACCGGCCGGACGCGAAGTCGAGCGCCGCGGCGATCCACTGGTCCCCGTCGGGTGCCACGCCGGTGTCGATGATCTTCCCGGTGGTGTCGGTGTGCCAGGCGAAGTAGTACTGCTCGGGCCCGCTCTGGATCTGCATCTTCGTCTTGGCGAAGTTCCACAGCGAGTCGAACTCCTGCTTGTGGCCCAGTTGCACCGCGATCATCATGGCGTAACCCATGCCTTCGGTGCGCACGTCCTGGTTGCCGATGTCCTCGACGTAGGCCAAGTCCGGCGCGAGCTGGTAGTACAGCGTCTGGCCGTCGTAGCGGTTCGCGTCGGTGCCCGGGCTGCCGTGGAAGAGCTGTTGCCAGGTGGCGTTCACCTTGGCATCGACCTGTCTCTTCGAGTACCCGGCGCGGGCGAACGCGTCGGGGTACGGCCCGGCGTGCAGATTTCCGGGTGGATTGTGGGCGGGGAATGGTGCGGCGAATGCGGTCGCGGATACGGAGGACAACAAAGCAGCGGTCGCGAGAATCAGCGTGCTGAGTTTCATCGTCTTGCGCACACGACACCTCCTCGTGTCAGGGCGGGCACGGTGGCTGCGGGGCCGTCGTCAACTTAAGAGGCCGAGATAGAGCGAGTCAATGGCCAACCCCCGCCAGAAATGGGGGAGGTTATTTCAATTATGGGGCTAACCTTGCTAACGTGACCGGAGTGGAAACGCGACAAATGCGCAATCGGCGCACAGTTCTCGCCGCGGCACGATTCGGGCGGCCGACGACTCGTCTCGAGATCGCGCGCATGACGGGCCTCTCGGCGGCCACTGTCTCCGGCCTCGTCGCCGACCTGATCACGGACGGTGTCCTGGTCGAGCTGGCCCAGCGAGTCCCCGCCGCGGGCGTGGCGGGCGGGCGCCCGGCGGCGGCGCTCGCCGTAAACCCGGCGCTGGGCGCGCTGATCGGCATCCACCTGGCCCACGCGGGGGTCCGGATCCTGCTCGCCGGTGTGGACGGCACCGTGCGCGCCGAACACACCCACGACATCGACGTCGAACACCAGCCGGCCGACACCCTCGAGTATGTGGCCTCCACGGCGCTCGACCTCGTCGCGGACCTCGAAATCCCGCACCGGGAGCTGCTGGGCGTCGGGGTGGCGGTCTCGGCTCCGGTGTTGCTGCGTTCGCAGACCCTCAGCTCGCCGCCGATGCTGAGCAATTGGGGGGAGGTCGACATCGCGGCCCGGCTCGGGAAGCGCATGGGCCTGCCGGTGCACGTCGGCAACGACGCCGACCTCGGCGCGCTCGCCGAATGGCGCCTCGGCGCGGCGGCGTCCGCGGACAACTTCGTCTACGTGATGCTGTCCGAGGGGGTCGGCGCCGGCCTCGTCCTGCAGGGCCGGCTCTACGAGGGTGACGCCGGTGCCGCGGGCGAGCTCGGGCACGTCACGGTGGTACCGGACGGGCACATCTGCCGATGCGGCAACCGGGGCTGCCTGGAGACCGTCGTCGGGGCTCGCGCACTCGCCGCCACGCTCGCCCACAGCCACGGCCCCACCTGCAGCTTCGCCGATCTGATCTCCCTGGCGCGCCAGGGAGATCCCGGCGTCCGGCGCCTGCTCGGCGACGCGGGCCGGGCCGTCGGCATCGCGCTGGCCCCCGTCTGCACCGTGCTCAACCCGAAACTGGTCGTCGTCGGCGGCACCCTCGCGCAGACCGGCGAGCCCCTGCTCACCGGTATCAGGGAGACGCTGGCGCGCAACGTTTCGCCGGTCACCAACCGGACGCCGGAGGTTCTCCCGGGTGCGCTCGGCACCGGCGCCGAAGCGCTCGGCGCGGTGATCACGGCGAACCAGTTCGCCGACCTCGGCTGAGAGCCGTCACCAACGCCGATCGCTCGACTCCACGGCGCCGATCGCGTTCGTCACGCACCCTCGCCCCGTGTGCCTTCCGGACCCGAGGCTCTTTCGTACCGGGCGCACGGCTGTGGTTTCCCGGCTTTCGATGGGAGCGCGACGCGCCGAGACGCTGCGGGGTCGACGGAACGCTGGTGGCGATCCGGCGAAATGCCGGCGGCGCCGGTGGCCGGGAGAGCGGACGGTCCGGCCATTGCGCGTCGGTGCAGGAGGTGCGGGAAACGTGCCGGCGCCGATGAAGTCGGCGCGGGCGCCGTGTCAGCCGCGAGAGCCCCGGTAGCCTCCACTTAGCGCACGCTTAGCCAGGCTGGCGCGCCGGGCCGTGGGAACGAGGGAGCACGATGAGGATCGGGACGGGCATCAACTACTCCGGCGGGTTCGCCGACAGCGTGGCGGACATCGTCGAGCTGGAGAAGGTCGGGCTCGACATCGCCTTCGTCCCGGAGGCCTACAGCTTCGACGCGGTGAGCCAGCTGGGGTACCTCGCGGCGAAGACCGAGCGCGTGCAGCTGGCGTCGGGGATCTTCCAGATCTATACGCGCACGCCGAGCCTCACCGCAATGACGGCGGCGGGCCTGGACTTCGTGTCCGGCGGCCGGTTCACGCTCGGGCTGGGCGCGTCGGGCCCGCAGGTGATCGAGGGGTTCCACGGCGTGAAGTACGACGCGCCGCTGGCCCGCACGCGCGAGATCGTGGAGATCTGCCGGCAGGTGTGGCGGCGCGAGCGAGTGGTGCACGAGGGCAAGCACTACCCGATCCCGCTGCCGCCGGAGCAGGGCACGGGGCTGGGCAAGCCGCTGAAGCTGATCAACCACCCGGTGCGCGAGCGGATTCCGATCCTGCTGGCGGCGCTGGGGCCGAAGAACGTCGCGCTGACCGCGGAGCTGGCCGAGGGCTGGGAGCCGATCTTCTTCCACCCGGAGAAGGCGAACGACGTGTGGGGCGAGGCGCTGGCCGAGGGCAAGGCCAAGCGCGACCCAGCGCTGGGTGAGTTGGACGTGTTCGCGGGCCCGGCGCTCGCGATCGGTGACGACGTGGAGCACCTGCTCGACCGGATCCGGCCGCACCTGGCGCTCTACATCGGCGGGATGGGCGCGCGCGGCAAGAACTTCTACAACACCCTCGCCCAGCGCTACGGCTTCGAGGCCGAGGCGAAGGAGATCCAGGACCTCTACCTGGACGGCAAGAAGGACGAGGCCGCGGCCGCCGTGCCCCTGGAATTGCTGCGCGCGATCTCGCTCGTGGGCCCCGCGTCGTACGTCAAGGAGCGGGTGGCGGCTTTCGAGGAAGCGGGGGTGACCACCCTTGTGGTCAGTCCACTGCAGCCCGGCCGTGAGGCCCGGGTCGACGCGGTGGCGAAGCTGACGGAGATCATCGGCTGACCTGCGCCGACGCGCCGGTGAGCGGGACGAACCGGAGTCGCTCAGGCGTTCGGTTTATCCTGTCGTAATAGGAAGGTGTGAAGAAGTCGCACCTCGAGCCCAGCGGCGGTGGTGGGAAAACCGTAAATCTGCCTCTGATGGGTCACGTCAGGTGTAGGAACGGTGTTCCGGGGGAACACGAAGGCGAAAGCGAGGTAGGCCTGACTGTGCGCAGAATAGCGGGGCCGGCTGCAGGAGTTCTGGACGTGGGTTCGTTCAGCGCTCGGCTCGTCGTCCTCGAGCCCGGGGGTACGCCGCTGGCCCCCGCCCTGAGCCATCAGACGCGGCTGCGCCTCGACCGTGAGCTCGACAACGACTGCCGGCTGAGCCCGCGTGGGATCGCTGCCATCTCCGCGGCGGTGGCCGACGGGGTGGGCGTGGCGAGGGATCACGGCGTAGGCGACGTGTTCCCGCTGGCGACGTCTTCGATCCGGGACGCGGCCAACGCCACCGAGGTGGTGCGCCGCGTCCGTCGCGACACCGGTGTGGAGCTGCAGTTCCTCTCCGGCCGGCGCGAGGCCGAGCTGACCTACGTGGGCGCGCGGCGCTGGTATGGCGCGTCCGCGGGCCCGCTGCTGGTGCTCGACATCGGCGGCGGCACGGTGGAGCTGTCCGCCGGCGGCGGTTCGCAGGCCGAGTTCGCCCGTTCGCTGCCGCTGGGTGCCCGCTCGGTCATGCGTGACTGGCTGCCGGCCGAGCAGCCG
>NZ_JBFBAF010000036.1:0-99060 GCF_040682095.1 Amycolatopsis sp. NPDC051372 | reverse complement strand
GCGGCTCACCACGGCGCCGGCGCACCTGCCGCAGGATCCGCTCCAGGTCAGGCAGGCGCTCGACCTCTTCGACGCGGGCACCATGCTGATGTACGGTCGCGGTGGCGCAGCCGCCGCCCGCACGCAGGGCGAACCGCGCCGCGGTGGTTCCGGCCAGTCGGCGACGCGTTCGCAGCAGCCCAGCCGCGCCGGCTCGGCCTCCGGCTCCAGCCGTGGCGCCGCGGCATTCTCGGCCGGCACCCGCGCGGGATCTCGCCGCACCGGGCGCTGACCGTCCACTTCAGACCGGCCCGCAGGCTCCTCGCCTGCGGGCCGGTTTTTTGTGCCGCAGGCGCGTCAGAGCTGGCCGAGCAAGGCGAACGCCGGCGGGAAACCGCCCAGCACCACGAACGCGGCGATGTTCGTCTTCTTGTACTGCACCAGCAAAGCCACGAACTCCCGCAGAAAGGCACTCGGCACGAAGTACGACGCCGTCTTCGCCCCGATCACGTCCAGGCGCAACCGCAGGCGGCGAGCGAGGATGGCGGTGCGGAAGACGTGGTAGTTGTTCGTCACGGCGAGGATCCGGCCGGAAATCCCCCGCGCGCGCAGCAGTTCCACGCTGAAGCGCAGGTTCTCGTCGGTAGTCGTGGCCTTGTCCTCCAGCAGCACCGACTCCCGAGGCACTCCGGCGTTCTCCAGATACGCAGCCATCGCCACGGCTTCCGAGGTGAGCTCGTCACTGCCCTGGCCACCGGACACAACCACGACGGCCTCGGGCGAGCGCTGGTAGCACTGCACCCCGCGGTCCAGCCGGCTGGCCAGCAGCGGCGGCACGCGGTCACCCAGCAAACCGGAGCCCAGCACGATGATCGCGACGGCGCGGGCGCGGCGGTTCAACCGGCTGTAGAGCACGGAGTACATGAGCAGCGCCGTGAACACGAACGCCAGATACGCCGAGAGCAGCAGTGCCGAGAGCGCCACCACGATCAGCCACGGCGCCGCGCGCGTGAAAGCGACCGCGCCCACCGTGAAGACGTAGACCGCCAGAATCGCCAGCCCCGCGAGCAGCGACAGCAGGTTCGCCGGCCGATGCCCCTCGCGGCGCCACATCACCGCGCCGTTGGCGACCAGCGCCCACGGCAGCACCAGCGCGGCGATCACCGCCACCACCGCGACGACGATCAGAACCACGGTCTGCAGCCACACCAGCCCCGCCGTAAGGCTGAAGAGCCACAACGCCGTCAACACCAAAGCGATCGCGAACCACACGGCGTTGCCGAACCGCCGTGGCTCGCGCAGGAACCGCACCAAGAAGATCAGATCGGCGAGCAGCGCCAGGATCGCGGGGGCCATGATCGGACATTGTGGTGGGTGCCGCGAAACCGCGTCCGATGAACCCCGTCAGAGCGAGGACGTGAGGCCGCGCGCCCGCAGCACGGCGCGCTCCAGCGGCCGGAACACCAGCAGCTCGATCCCGATTCCGACGAGCAGGATCAGGAAGATCGCTGCGATCACCTTCTCGATCGCGTTGAGCGACGAGCCCTGGTTCAAGTACGCGCCCAGGCCGATGCCGAGCTGCGGCGACAGCGCGATCAGCTCGGCCGCCATCAGCGAACGCCACGAGAACGCCCAGCCCTGCTTCAGCCCGGCGAGGAAGCCGGGCAACGCGGCCGGCAGCAGGATGTGGCGGGCCGCGGCCAGCCGGCGCGCGCCCATGACCTGGCCGACGCGCGGCAGGATCGGCGGGATCTGGTCGATACCGGACACGAGGCCGTTGGCGATCGAGGGCACGGACCCGAGCAACACGACGAAGTAGATCGCCGCGTCGTTGATACCGAACCACAGGATCGCGGCCGGCACCCAGGCCACGGACGGCAGGCTCTGCAGCCCCGTGAGCAGCGGCCCGATCGCCGCGCGCACCACGCGGACCTTGGCGACGAGCAGCCCGAGCGGCGTCCCGATCACCACGCCCGCGGCGAAGCCGAGCGCGGCGCGGTGCAGCGACGTCCAGATGAAGCCGAACACCTCACCGTCGGTGAGGCGGTCCCAGAACTCGTTCCACACGGCCAGCGGCGCGGGCAGCTGCGCCTCCGGCCAGAACGCGGCGGCCCACAGGATCTGCCACACGACCACGAGCAGCACGAGCGCGACGACCGGCGGCAGGAAACCCCACGCGAACCGCCGCCAGAACGACGGGCGGCGCTCCCCTACCGGGGCGTCGAGCGCGTCGAGGCCGGAACCGACGGCGTCCAGCTCGTCGACGGGTCCGTCAGGCTGCGGCATGGGTGCTGATCACCTTTCGCAGGTGGCCGGTGATTTCTTCGGTCAGCTCCTCGGTGTCGGCCAGCGGCACGTCGGTCCACTCGCGCACCACGCGGCCCGGGCGCGAGGACAGCAGAACCACGCGCTGGCCCAGCCGCACGGCCTCGCGCACGTCGTGGGTCACGAACAGCACCGACGTGCCCGTGCTGCCCCACACGCGCAGCAGCTCGCCCTGCAGCACGTCGCGGGTGATGGCGTCGAGGGCGGCGAACGGTTCGTCCATCAGCAGCAGTGCCTGCTCGGCGTCACCGCCGACGCGGTGGGTCGCCGCGAGCGCGCGGGCCAGCGCGACCCGCTGGCGCATGCCACCGGACAGCTCGTGCGGACGCTTGTCGCCCACGCCGCTCAGGCGCACCAGGTCCAGCAGCTCGGCGGCCTTGCGGCGGCGCTCGGCGCGGCCGAACCCGGCCAGGCGCAGCGGCAGCTCGACGTTGCGGCTGGCCGTGAGCCACGGCATCAGCGCGGCCTCCTGGAACATCACCGCCGGGCGCGAGGTGTTGAGCGTGATCTCCCCCGCCGACGGCGCGTCGAGGCCGGCCACGAGGTTCAGCAGCGTGCTCTTGCCGCAGCCCGACGCGCCGAGCAGGCACACGAACTCACCTGGCGCCACCGCCAGGTCCATGCCGTCGAGCGCCACCACGGCGCGCCCGGCCGGGCCGAACGCCTTGCCGACGCCGGACAGGCGCACGGCGGCGGTGGCGGTGAAGTCGGTCCGTCCACTGGGGAGGGTGATGGTCATCGCTCGCTGCCTCTCTTCGATCACCAGGGCTGGATCACCGGGACGCGGTCACTTGGCCAGGGCGGGGGCTTCGACGGCGGGTTGCTTCGCTTCCTGCAGGACCTCGTTGAGCGGACCGAAGTCGGCGAACCCCTTGAGCGCCACGGCGGACTTCGCGACGCCCGCGGTGACGGAGTCCTGCGCCAGCTGCGGGAACTGCTCGGGGATCGGGTCCGTGGTCAGCTCGATGCCAGAGAACGCGCGGTCGAGCACGGCCGGGCTCAGCGAGCTGCCGGCGAGCTTCTTGAGCGCTCCGTTGACGACCGTCTTCGCATCCGCCGGATTGGCCTTGGCCCAGTCGATGGCCGCCAGCTCGCCCTTCAGCACCGCGCGCACGGTGTCGGGGTGCTGTTGCAGGAACTCGCTGCGCACGATCACCACGGTGGTCGGGAACCGGCCGTCGGGCCACAGCGACTTCTCGTCGACGAGCACCTTCGCGCCGGCGTCGAGCACCAGCCGCGAGGACCACGGCTCGGGCAGCCAGCCGCCGTCGACGTCGCCCTTGCGGAAGGCGTCGAGTGTCTTCGGGTTGTCCATCGTGGTCACGGTGACCTGGCCGGTGAGCTGCTTGCCGACGAGGAACTTCTTGAGCGCCACGTCCTGCGTGTTGCCCAGCTGCGGCGTCGTCAGCGTCTTGCCCTTGAGCTGGTCGACACTGGTGATGTCCGGCTTCACCACAAGCTGGGCACCGCCCGAGACCGCGCCCGAGACCAGCTGGATGGCGCCTTCGGACTTGCTGAAGGCCGTGATGGCCGGGCCCGAGCCGATGAACGCCATGTCGAGCGACTTGCCGAGCAGCGCGTTGACCTCGTCGGGGCCGGCGTTGAACGTCTGCGTGGTCAGCTTCGTCTTGCCCAGCTGCTGGGTGAAGAAGCCCTTGTCGACGCCGATCAGCGCCGGCGCGTGGGTGACGTTCGGGAAGTAGCCGAGGCGGACCTCCGTCGCCGCGCCCTCGTCCGTGGCCGCGGCCTGGGGCCGGTCCGCGCGTGAACAGCCCGTGAGTGCGCCCACCGCGGTCAGCGCGACGAGCGCGGCGGCGAACAGACGGGTTCTCGGGAGCTTGCGCACGGGTGGGCCCTTCCAGCGGCGACGGGTCCCGGCGAGGTTCGCACGGTCACTCACCCGGGCGCATCGACATCCGCATCGCGGGAAAACCGGTGGGAGGCCCTTGACAGGGGTGCCGTTACTTGCTCAGCAGCAACGAGACGTCACCGAACTCGTGCCAGAGGTACCTCCGCTCGACGGCCGCGTCGTAGGCGCGCTGCACCAGAGCGGGGCCGACGACGGCCTCGAGCAGGAGCAGGTGCGAGGCCTCAGGCGTGTGCAGGCCGGTGACGAGCCCGTCGACGACCTGGGCCGGGTGGTCCGGGCCCAGCACCAGCGACGTCCAGCCCGACGCGGCGGTGACGGAGCCGTCCACCGCGGCCGACTCGAGCGCGCGGACCGCGGTCGTCCCCACGGCGACGACGCGGCCACCCTGCGTGCGAACCCAGTTGACCAGCGCGGCCGTGGTGGCGGGGACGCGGAAGCGCTCCGCGTACGGGGGCTCTCCCGCTTCCGGCGACGAGACGCCGGTGTGCAGCAGGATCGGCGCGAAGAGGACGCCGCGGGAGACCAGCTGCGTCACCAGTTCCGCGGTGAAGGGGCGGGCGGCGCTGGGCATTTCCGCCGAGCCGGGGTCGCGGGCGAACACGGTCTGGTAGTCGGTGAGCGGCCACGTGCGTGGGACGTAGCCGTAGCGGATGGGGCGGCCGACGAGCGCCAGGTACTTCTCCACGCCGCCTTCGACGTCGACGCGGGCGCGCCAGAGCCGTCGCCGGCCGGCGATGTGCGGCTCGAGCAGGGTAAGGCCGGCTCCGGCGGGCAGCGCGAGGTGCTCGCCTTCGCGGCCGTCGAGCAGCGGGCCACCGGTGGCGCGGAGTTCGACGACCCAGGTGCCCTCGTCGAACTCCACGGCGTCGAGCTCGGTGGAGAAGTGGACGCCGACGACGTGGTCGCCGCGCACGGCGTCGACGGCCGCCGGGAGCGTGCCCGAAGTGTTGACGACGAGCAGGTCACCGGGCCGCAGGTGGTCGCCGACCTCGCGGAACGTGGCGTGGTGGACCCCGGCCGGGCTCGCGGTGAGCAGCCGGACCTCGTCGCGGGCGAGGCCCCGTGCTTCGGGTGGTGCGACGGCGAGCAGATCGTCCGACAGCGTGAAGCGGGTGTGCGGAGTGGTCACGAGCGCACCGCCGTGGCGAGGTCGGCGGCGCGGTAGCGGCCGCTGGGCGGGCGTTCGTCGAGCAGCCTGAGGAACGCGGGAACAGCCGTCTCGGGCAGCGGCCGGTCGGAGATGTCCTCGCCGGGGAAGGCGAGCTGGTGCATGGCCGTGCGCAGGTCACCGGGGTCGACGGCGTAGACGGCGAGCTCCGGGTTCTCGACGCCGAGCACGGCCGTGGCGTGGTCGAGCGCGGCTTTCGCGGAGCCGTAGGCACCCCAGCCCTCGTAGGGTTCGACGGCGGCGTCGGAGCTGATGTCGACGAGAGTGCCGTTCGCGGTTTTCAGCGCGGGCAGCAGCGTTCGAGTGAGTGCGAGGGGCGCGAAGACGTTGGTGCGGTAGACGGATTCCAGGGCTTCGAGCGGGTAGTCGGCCAGCGGCGGCAGCGGGCTGATGCCGAGGCTGCTGGCATTGTTCACGAGCAGATCGAGCCGCGGCCCGGCGGCCTCGGCGAGGGCGGCGCGGTGCGCCGGGTCCGTGACGTCGCCGGGCACGGCGGTGAAGCCGATCTCGTCGGCGGTAGTCCGCAACGCTTCCGCACCCCGCGCGGTGCCCAGCACTGTCCACTTGCGACGGACGAGGGCCCCGGCGAGGGCCCGCCCCAGCCCGGCTGACGCGCCGGTGATGACGGCGACTGGCATGGTTCCTCCTGGCGTAGGTACCAACCAGCGTGCGACCTCTACTTTACTGGAGGTCAACCTTCTTTCCGCCACGCAGGATCAAATACGCCACCAGTGAAACCACGAACCCCGCGTAGTACGCCAGATCCGCACCGTGCAGGGCGGCGGTGACAGGTCCGGTGTAGACAGTGGTGTTCATGAACGGCACCGCCGCCGCGAAACCGACCAGGAACGCCACCAGCGCGGCCCACGTCCGGGTGGATTTACGCAGCTCAGCGCCGATGTCGAAGCGCCGGCCGGCCTTCGTGCGACGTAGCCAGTCGGGCACCACGACACCCAGGAACGGCGGGATCCAGTAGCTCACGAACAGCAGCACGTTCTCGAACTTCGCCGACAGGTCGCCGCTGTGCATCCAGAGGATGAGCACGAACGCCAGCACGGTCACCACGACCGCGGACACCGGGCGGCGCAACCGCACGCCCACGGTTTGGAGGGCGAGCGAGCCGCTGTAGTCGTTCATGGCGTTGGACGACACGGCGGCCAGCGCGATCACCAGCAGCGCCAGGCCACCGACCACGCCGCCGCCGACCAGCTGCGAGACGCCGGCCGCGGTCTGGTCGCCCAGCGCCGAGCCGAGCGCGAGGCCGATGCCCTCGCCCAGCGCGTAGGACGCGACGAGCCCGAGCAGCGTGAACCAGAAGACCCCGGCCGGCTTCGTGTCGGCGGGCAGGTAGCGACTGAAGTCGGCGGCGTAGGGCGCCCACGAGATGGCGAGGCTGAGCGTGATCGTGGAGAACAGCACGATGGCGCCCGCATAGTCGCCGCCGGTCGCGGAGTCGGTGAACGTGATCGGGTGGTCGAGCACGACCTTGACCGCGAGCGCCACGAACGCGACCACGAGCACCGCGCTCATCACGGCCTGGACGCGGTGGATCACGGCGTAGCCGAACACGCCGAGCAGGCATTGCAGGGCAAGCACGAGGACCACGGCGAGCCAGAACGGCAGCCCGGTCAACTCCGCCAGCGCTTCGCCGCCGAAGAGCCCCACCAGCGCGTCCCACGCGATGCTGCCGAGCCACTGCACGAGCCCTGGCAGCACCACGGTCTTGCCGAACGGCAGGCGCGCGAGCGGCAATTGGCCCGCGCCGGTTTTCGGGCCCCACGTGGACAGGTACGCGGGCGGCAGCGAGCCGAGGACCGTGCCGACGAGCGCGACGATGAACCCGGTCGTGAAGCCCAGCCCCAACGTCGACCCGAGCGTGCCGGTGAAGACGGCGGTCATGGTGAGGTTGGGTGCGAACCACACGCTCGCAAGCCGCCACGGCCGGCCGAACCGGTTCGCCTCGGGCACGGGCGTGATGCCGTGCGTCTCGATGGCGAAGTCGCCCGCGCCGGACGGCATGCGTCCCCCGAAGACGTCCGCGTCGATCCCGCTCATGTACTGGCCCTTCTCCCGTTTTGCCGGGTGTCATGATTGCCGCTGGCCGGGGCTGGGGGAAGCTTCCGCGACGAACGTCTCCCCCGGCCAGGAGAACTCGGGGTCTTCGAGGTCGAAAGTGATCGAGTTGCCCAGGTTGCCGGTGACCTCGACGATCGTCCCGGACACCGCGAGCCGTTCGAACGGGTTCGGCGCTCGGGAGCGGTACCCGCTCGCCACAGGACGACAATGCGCCCGGTCATTGTTGTTCCCTTTCCAGCTCGGTCTTGAAACTCTTTCGACGGCCTCCGTCCCCGCTGGCACGATGATCGAATGGGGGTTCTGGCGTCGCGGCGCTTCGCCGTGTTCTTCGGCGCGCGGATGGTGTCGTTGCTCGGCAGCTCGATGACGCCGGTGGCACTCGCGTTCGCGGTGCTCGACGCCAGCCCGGACTCCGGGGACCTCGGCATCGTGCTGGCGTCGAACATGGTGCCATTGCTCGCGTTGCTGCTGGTCGGCGGCTCGGTGGCCGACCGCTTCCCGCGTGACCTGGTGCTGCGCCTCGCCAACCTGGGCAGCGGCGCGACCCAGCTCGTGGCGGCGGGGGTGCTGCTGACGGGGAACTACTCGCTGCCGTTCCTGGTGTGCACGGAGTTCGCCAACGGGGTGCTCACGGCGTTCACCACGCCGGCCCTGCGCGGGATCGTGCCGCAGCTGGTCGACCGGGGGTTGTTGCGTCAGGCGAACTCGCTGTTGTCCTCGGCGCGCAACATCTCGAAGGTGGCGGGGCCTTCCGTCGCGGGTGTCCTCGTGGCCACCGTCGGCGGCGGCTGGGCCATCGCGGCGGACGGCTTGTCGTTCGTGGTGGCCGGCCTGGTGTTCAGCTTTCTCCGCCTGCCCCCGGTCGCCGGCTCGTCACGGGCGGGCGTCTTGCCGGGCATCCGCGAGGGCTGGCACGCGTTCCGGCGGATCACGTGGCTGTGGCAGATCGTGGCCGCGTTCACGGTCGTCAACATCGCGCAAACCGGCGTCTGGCAGGTCCTCGGGCCGACCATCGCGCGCGCCACCATCGGCGAGGCGTCGTGGGGTGCGGTGCTGAGCGTACGGGCCGCGGGGGTGCTGATCACGGGTGTGGTCATGTACCGGGTGGCGGCTCGCCGGCTGCTGACCTTGGGGCAGGTGTGCGCCGCGTTGTCGGCCGCGCCGCTGATCGTGCTCGGCTTGCAGCCGGGGTTCGTGGCCCTGGCGGGCGCGGCTTTGGTGGCGGGGCTCGGGAGTGGGGTCGCGAACGTGGCCTGGGATACGACGGTGCAGGAGAACGTCCCCGAGCACCTGCTCTCGCGGATGGCCGCGTATGACGACTTCGGGTCGTACGTGGGGATTCCGATCGGGCAGCTGTCGGCAGGGCCGTTGGCGTCGGCGTTCGGCACCGGGCCCGTTGCCACGGCCGGTGGGGTGGTGCTGGCGGTGGCGGCGTTGGTGCCGTTGTTGTCTGTCGCCGGCGGTGCGGAAGATGCGCCACACACCGGTGGAGGCGGGTTCGGGCGGCGCCTGAAGTCCCCCGAAAACGACGCAGGCCCCCACCCTGCCGAAACGCGGCAAAGCGGGGGCCTGCACCGACCCTCAGTAGCGGATCACACGAGCAACAAGAACGGCAAGCCGTTCGGCGAGCCCAGGCCGGTGACGTCGTCGTAGCCCTTGGTGGTGTGGATCGTCAGGTTGGGGTAGTCGAGCGTGCGGGCGGAGGTCAGCAGACCGTCCGACGCGTCGACGCTGTTGGCGAAGTCCACGCGCTGCACGGCGGCGTCCACGTGTTTCACGTCGTAGATCGTGCCGGTGCGTGACGTGAGCTGGTAGAGCGCCGGGTTGATGAAGCCGTGGTGGAAGTGGTCCAGGCTGTCGGCCACGGCCATCACGCCCGCGAAGACCGGGGACGCCAGGCTGGTGCCGCCGATGCGGTACTGGTCGTAGTAGTCGCCGTCGGGGAAGCGCTGGGTCTGGCCCACGAGCATGCCGGTGTTGGGGTCGGCGACCGCGGAGATGTCCGGGACGACGCGGCCCTTGGCCTTGCCCTTCTGGTTCTTCGTGGACAGCGCGTCCGGCACGATGCCCTTCTGGTACGCCGGCTGCGGGAACACGCGGCTGGTGCCGCCGCCCGCGCCGCCGTTGAAGGCGCCCGGGAAGGACGGGGTGTAGGCACCCGCGGTGAGCGTGGACTTGCCCGTCTCCCAGCCGGTCTCGAAGGTCCGCTTGCCGGAGGCGTCGACCGCCAGCGAGGTGCCGCCGACGGCGGTGACCCACGGCGAGGAAGCCGCGAAGTCCGGCGAAGGCGTGCCGAGGCGCGCGACCTCGTCACCGTTGTCGCCGGAGGAGAAGTACACGCCGATGCCCTCGAGCGCGGCCTGCACGGCGATCTGGTTGAACGCCTTGATCTCGTCGGCCGGCAGGTCCTCGCCGGTGTCGCCGTAGGAGTTCGACACGATGTCGGCCTTGTGGCCGGCGATGATGTAGTTCAGCGCGGTGTCGAGCGAGAGGTCCTCACAGTCGGAACCGCCGACGTAGAGGATGTTCGCACCCGGCGCGAGGCCGTGGGCGGCTTCGACGTCGAGGGTCTCCTCGCCGTACCAGCCCGAGGCGTCGCACTGGTCCGGGCCCTCGTCGGCCGGGTTGACCGGGAAGACGTGCTGGCTGAACTGCGCCTTCGTCAGCGGGTGCGCCGGGTCGTTGCGCTTGGCGTACTCCGACGCGTCGGCGTAGATGGTCGGCGAGGCGAAGGCGTCCACGATCGCGATCGTGGTGCCGCGGCCGTCGGCGCCGAGCTTGGCGGCCTGGTCGAGGCCGTACGCCGAACGCAGCTGCGCCGGCTTGTAGCCGCACGGCGCGTACGGCAGCTGCTTGCCGTTGTACGCCGGGTCGGTCGTGTCGGTCTTCTGGCCGTAGTAGTCGCTGCACGGGCCCGAGTTGCGGAAACCGGCGCCGGGAGGCGCGGTCGCCGGACCGGAAGACTTCGCGGAAGCGGTGTCGGCACCCGAAGTGTGGTCCGGCTCCAGCAGGCTCGTCGCCTGGTCGATGCCCACGACACCCAGCACGGAGGAAGCAAGCGTTGCCGGCACGGACAGGTTCTTGTCCGCCGCCCGCAGCGTCTGGCCCTTCACGGCGTACTTGCCGAGCGTGACGTCGAACGTCTTCTGCACCTGGTCCGCCGTACCGACGGCCTCCACGTACGCGCGGTTCGACGGCACGTCGCCGATCTGGAACCCGGCGCCCGACAGCCACGTCTTCACCGCGGACACGGTCTGGTCCGAAGCGGTGAAGCGGTCGCGCACCTGCTGCGGCGACAGGTACTGCCGGTAGCTCTTGGACTGCGGGTCGGACACGCCCGCCGCCACAGCTTCGGCACTGGCCTCGTCACGCAGGTTCAGGTACACCCGGAAGTCCAGCTTGGACGCCGGCGCGGTGTTCGCAACCCTGGCCCCGGCGTTCGCCCAGAGCGGGTGCGACGCGGGGATGTCGGCCCGACCCGGGGCCGACGCCGCAGACGCCAGCCCCGGCGTGGCGGCCGCGAGGCCACCCGCCATCGCCAGCGAAAGGAACACGGTGAGACTTCTTCGCACAGGCAACTCCCTCGTGAATCGCGGCCCCAGGCCGCAGACGTCCGGCCCGAGACTAGGTCCGCACCGGCCGCCGGGGAAGCGTCCGGCCCGCCGGTGCGGAACCGTTATCTCGAAGCCACACTCGATCTTCGTTGGCACACAAGGAGGAAGTCCGGTTCGTCCACACTGTCCCGAGTGGAATGTCGCCTAATGGAACAAAAGTCCGATTCGGAAGTTCCGCATCGCGGTATCACGGAGCACGCCGGACGGGGAAGCACCACCTACTTCCGTCGGTTGCTCACACCGCCTGCAGCCCCTTCGAACCCGCACCGACCACGAAGCTCTTGTCCGTCTTGATCACCAGCTTCGCCGGGTCGTTCACGCTCGTGTCCGACACCACCACGAAGTCGGCCAGCATCTGCGCCGGCGTCGCGGTGACGCGCACGTAGCCGCGTTCTCCCTTGCAGTACTTGATGTGCGGGTTGTTCGCGAGCCACGCGGCCGATGGCGGCGCGGCGTCGTCACTGTTGGACGTGACCGAGGTGGTCACCAGCTCCGAGCCGACGATCGGGTCGCCGTGGTCGAAGTAGTCCTTGCGCAGGTCGGCCGCCCAGTGGCGGTGGACGTCGCCGGTGAGCACCACCGGGTTGGGTACCTTGCGGTCGATCCAGCCTTGCGTGATGCGATCGCGCGAAGCCTGGTAGCCGTCCCACGAGTCGGGGCTCTCGCACGTGGTCGAATTGCCGTCGCCGTCGCGCTGGGCGAAGAACACCTGCTGGCCCAGAAAGTCCCACGTCGCCGGGTGCGTCTCGAACGCCTTGAGCAGCCACTGTTCCTGCGCCGTGCCGGTGATCGTGCGCGAGGTGTCGCGGTACGGACCGCACGCCGTGCCGGTGACCTGCGCGCTGCGGAACTGGCGCGTGTCCATCATGTGGAAGCGCGCGAGGTCGCCCCACAGGAACTGGCGGTACAGCTGGATCGACGACCCGCTGGGCTTGGCCGTGGACCGGATCGGCATGTGCTCGTAGAACGCCTGGAATCCGTAGCCCTTGCGGGCGGCCGAAGCTGGGCTGGTGGTGGAGTTCCAGTTGTTCATCACCTCGTGGTCGTCGAACACGACCAGCCACGGCGCCAGCGCGTGCGCGGCCTGAAGGTCCACATCGGTCTTGTGCTGGCCGTGCCGAGCCCGGTACAGAGCCAGCGTCGTGGTGTCCGAAGGCACCGCGAGCCGCCGCGGGTTGAGTTCCGCCTTCTTGCGTCCGGAAGGCTTTTCGTAGATGTAGTCGCCGAGGAACAGCACCAGGTCCGGATCGTCGCGCACCACACCCTTGTACGAGTGGTACCAGCCTTCCTCCCAGTGCTGGCAGGACGTGAAGCAGTACTTCAGCTGGTTCACGGCCGCACCCGCGGCGGGCGCCGTGCGCGTGCGCCCGACCGGCGAGATGTAGCCGGCGGTCTTGAAGCGGTAGAAGTACTCGCGCGCCGGCTCGAGACCCGTCGGCTCGATGTGCACGCTGTGCGCCGACGCGCGCACCGCGTTCACCGAACCGTTTTGCACGATCGAGGAAAACGCCTCGTCGTTCGCGATTTCCCAGTCCACCGCGTACGTCGCGTCCGGCATGCCGCCGAAGCCGTCGGCGTTGAGCGGCGCGGGGGCGAGCCGCGTCCACAGCACCACGCTGTCCGGCAACGGGTCGCCCGAGGCGATGCCGAGCTGGAACGGGTCGTGGATCGCCGGGGCGGCGACGGCGGTGCGCGCGTCGGCCCACGAAGGCAGTGCGGTCGTCGCGGCGGCCGCGGTCACGGCGGCGAGTCCGCCCAGCAGCACCGAGCGCCGGTTCACCTGGCCCATGTCAGGGATCCTTTCAGGGAGTAGGGGTTGTCAGGCCGCGAAGTCGGTGAGGCCGGCGCTGCAGCCGGCGAACGTCGGCGGCGAGGTGTTGTGGCCCGTGCAGACCTTGTAGAAGACCCACTTGCCCTGCGCGACGGGCGCGGCCTTGTCCACCGACGTGCCGTTTCCGCCGGAAGCCCAGACGTAGTACGGGCCCGAGCCGTCGGCGAGCCAGTACTGCACGACGCCGGAGCTGCCGTCGGCATTGGTGTCGTAGGCGACGAAGTGCGAGTCGGACGAGCGGAACACGCCTTCGGCGGCGCAGGACGCGGCGCACTGGGCGCTGCCGGTACCGGTGCCGCAATCGGGTGCGACGCGGCCGTCGGAGCCGGTCTGCACGTAGCCGTCGGACACGTAGCCGCCGAGCGCGGGCACGTAGTCCCAGATGGTGGTGGTGCCGAGCGGGCCGGCCACGGAACTGCCGGTGGTCTGGCACTCGATGGCGACGGTCGCGCCGTTGGCCACCGTCTTCACGGCGGTGGCGGCGGCGTTGGGTGCGCGGCGGACGTTGAGCGGGTCACCCGCGGTCTGGACCTTGCCGGGCACGGTTGACGACACTGCCGACGCGGGTACTCCCGAGGAAAACGCGAACCCGCCGATCGCGGCCAGGACAACCCCGAATCCGGCGAGGCGCCGGAGCTTCGAACGCTTCATGGCCATAGCGTGTCGAAGCCTTGTACACGACCCGTACAAATCGCGATATAGGGGACGTGAGCCTCCGAATGGATCTAGCTAACCTGCGCAAACGCTCCTAGCATGCCCGGTCATGGGGACCTTGCCGCTCAGGCGGGTAAATTGTTGACTTCGCTGGCGTTCCGAATTCTCGGACCGTTGGAGGTCATTGCTGAAGGCCGGACCGTCCCATTGGGCGGGCCGAAGCCGAGGTTGCTGCTGGCCGCGCTGGCTTTGCAGCCGAATGTCGTGGTGTCCACCGAAGTGCTGGTCGAAGTCCTCTGGCCGGGTACCGCACCTCGCTCCGCGGCAGCCAACATCCGCACCTACGTCCACTCCCTCCGCAGGCGGCTCGCGGAAACGGCACCCGAGCTGGGTGATCGCATCAGCAGCCGCGCGTCGGGATATCTGCTCATCGCCGCAGACGAAGAACTCGATCATGTGCTGTTCGCCAACCACGCTGCCGAAGCGCGGAAAGCGTTCGAACGCGGTGACGCGGAAGCGGCGCTCGCGTTGCTCGACAAAGCCGACGCGCTTTGGCGCGGCGAAGTGCTCGAAGGCCTGCCACACGACCACGGCTGGGGCGCGGCGATCGCGCGGCTGGCCGAGTTGCGCCTGTCGGTGCAGGAGCAGCGGCTGCGGGCCCGCCTCGCGCTGGGGCGCCACGGCGAGGCGATCGCCGAGCTGCGCGGCCTCGTCACCGAACACCCGTTGCGCGAACAGCTGTGGCAGCAGCTCGTGACGGCGCTTCGCGACGGCGGCCGGATCGCCGAGGCGGTGGAGGCCTACGAGCTGGCCGAGCACACGCTGGAAGAGGAACTCGGGGCGAAGCCCGGGCCCCGGCTGCGAGAGTTGCGGGCCACGCTCGTGACGCCCGCCGCGGTGCCCGGACTGCCCGGGCTGCCGGCCGAGCTCGCGGTGCCGCTACCGCGAGCTCAACCGGGGCCGCCGATCTGCCAGCTCCCGCTCGATCTGCCGGACTTCACCGGCCGCGAGGACGTGGTCGGCCGGCTGGTCACGCGCCTGCGCGAACACGGCGAGACGCGCCGGCCGACGGTGGTGGTGCTCTCGGGCGCGCCCGGCGTCGGCAAGTCCGCCATCGCGGTCCGGGTGGCCCACGCGGTGCGCGACGCTTTCGGGGACGGGCAGCTCCACGTGGACCTCGCCGGCACGTCGTCGTCGCCAAGGGCGCCGATGGGTGTGCTCGCGGAGTTGTTGCGCGCGCTCGGCATTCCCGACGCGGGCCTGCCGCGCGATCTGCCGGAACGCTCGGCGCTGCTGCGCTCGCGCCTGGCCGGCAAACGCATGTGCGTGGTACTCGACGACGCGGGCAGCGCCGCCCAGGTGCGGCCGCTGCTGCCGGGCACGGGTGCGTGCGCGGTGCTCGTGACGAGCCGGGTGCGGCTGCCCGACCTCGACGGCGCGGTGGCGGTCGACGTGGACCTCCTGCCCGAACCGGAGGCCGCGCGGCTGCTGGAGGGCATCGTCGGGGCCGAGCGGGTGGCGGCCGAGCCCGACAACGCCGCCGCGATCCTGCGTCAATGCGGGCACCTGCCGCTCGCGATCCGCGTGGCCGGGGCGAAGCTCACCAACCGGCCCAGCTGGTCGCTGCGGATCCTCGCCGATCGGCTGCACGACGAGCGGAGCCGGCTCGACGAGCTGCGCGTCGGCGACCTCGCCATGCGCGCCAGCGTGACGCTGAGCTACGACCTGCTGCCGATGTCGGCGGCCGCGGCGTTCCGCTGGCTGGGTGCGCTGGGGCCGATCCAGTTCCCCGCTTGGGTCGTCGCGGCCGCGCTGGGCCGTCCGTCGGCCGACGACGTGCTCGACGTGCTCGTCGATGCCCACCTGGTGGAGCTCGTGGCGTCCGACGCCACCGGCCAGCCGCGGTACCGGCTCCACGACCTGCTCCGCGTGTACGCGGCGGAGCTGGCCGGGCGGGACGCGCCGGAGAAGACGCGACGCGCGGCGCGACGGGTGCTCGAGGGTTACCTCGCGCTGGCCGTCGCGGCGGCGGAGCGGATGCCGATCCACTTCTTCGGCCAGTACCGCGACCACGCCGTGCCGCACCCGGAGCTGCCGGAGGGGACGGAGCAGCTCCTGGCCGACCCGGCGGCGTGGTTCGCCGCGGAGCGCCATTCCGGTGTCGCCGCGGTGACGCTGGCCGCGCAGCTCGGGTTCGACGACCTGGCGTGGCAGCTCACGGCCGCGTTCACGCCGTACTTCGACCTGCGCGGGCACCAGGACGACTGGCACGCCACGCACGAGGTGGCGCTGGCGGCGGCCCGGCGTGCGGGGGCCGAGCGCGGCGAGGCGATCGTGCAGCGCAACCTGGGGCAGATCCACCTGTACCAGGACAGCTACGCCGAAGCGTTCGTGGCGTTCGACGCGGCGCGGGAGCTGTACGAACGCGTCGGCGACGCGCAAGGCACCGGCATCGCGCTCGCCGGGCTCGGCACGATCCTGCGCATCCAGGGCGACAACGACCTCGCGCTGGAACGCTGTCACGAAGCGTCGAAGCTGTTCGCCGAAGCCGGCGACCGGCACGGCGAGGCGGTGATCCGCATCGCCGTGGGTGCCGTCTGGATGGCGCAGAAGTGCTACGCGCCGGCCAAGCGGTGGTTCACCGACGCGCTCGAGCTGGCCGCCGCGATCGGCGACCGGCACCGCGAGGCCCACGCCCTGCAACGGCTCGGGCTGCTGCACCAGCACGAGGGCAACCTCGGGCCGGCGCGCGAGTTCGTGACGCGCGCGATCGCGGTGTTCACCGATCTGGGCGACGACCACTGCGTGGGTTACGCCAACCAGAACCTCGGTGAGCTGTGCCTGCACAGCGGCGATTTCGCCCACGCGCAGCTGCTGCTGGTCAACTCGCTGAGCGTGCACCGCCGCAACGGTGACCGGCGCTCGGAGGCCGAGGTGTCGCAGCTGCTCGGTGAGCTGCATTCCGCGCTCAGCCAGCCGGAGCGCTCGCGCACGTACTCCGAGCGGGCGCTGGCGATCTGGCGGGAGCTTTCGGCGCGGCCGCAGCAATCGGCGCTGGAAACGCGGCTGGAGTCCGCTCCAGGTGAGGGGCCGCGGATCGTGTCCGCCTGACCCGTACGCGCGGGCTCGCTTGCTCGGCAAGGGGTCCTGCCGAGACGAGGATTGCGTCTCGACAGGACCCCTTTGTCGTGGAGGAGCGGGAATGGTCCGAAGAGGTCTGGTTCGGCGGGTGCTCGTGGTGCTGGCGGCGGTGCTCACGGTGGTACCCGTGACGCCGGCCGCCGCGGCCGGGTCGTGGCAGGTGGATCTGTCCACGGTGGACGGTGACGACGTGAACGTGTCCTCGGTTTCGGGTTTCCTGACGTTGGCCGACTCGGCGTGGAACCCGGTGACCGCACGGAGTTGGGGTGTTCTCGTCACGGCAACCCGTCACCTCGCCTCCTCGGTGGGCCGGCTGACCGCTCGGGTGGCGGACGACGTCCCGGCCGGCACCACCGTGGAGGTCGACGTCCGGGGCCGCGACACGGCCGGCGACTGGACCGAGTGGATACCGGCAGGCCAAGAGCTCCCGTTCGCCGTCCAGGTGGTCCAGGCCCGGATCTCCCTGTCCGGCACGGCCGACGGTGTGCGGCCGACCGTGCGTGCGGTGACGCTCGCCGCATCGGCCGGCTCGGCTCGGGACGCGGTCGTCACCGAGCCGTTGACCTACCGGATCTACGCGACGCGCGAAGGCCTCGTCGGCGGCAAGACGTCCAACGGTCACGTGATCGCCAAAAGCGACCACTTCGTGTCGTTCCCCTCCACGAAATCGGTGTCCCCCAAGGGAACCGGCTCCTACACGGCGAAGGTCTGCCGCACCGACGGCACCCGCTGCGAGTTCGCGCCCGTGTGGGAGGTCGGCCCCTGGAACACCCACGACGACTACTGGAACCCGGCCGAGGAGCGCGCCAGCTTCCCCACGCTGCCGCAGGGCACGCCCGAAGCGCAGGCCGCGTTCCAGGACGGCTTCAACGGTGGCAAGGACTCCCGCGGACGTGCGGTGAAAAATCCGGCCGGCATCGATCTCGCCGACGGCGTCTTCTGGGACGGCCTCGGCCTCACCGGCAGCTCGTGGGTCGACGTGACCTACCTCTGGACCGGCACCGGCGGCCCCGCCGGCGTGATCACCACCGCCGGCGCGCCGCTGAACCTGCGCGAGAGCCCCAGCACGTCAGCGGCGACAAAGGGCGTCGCAGCGCCCTACGCACGCGTGCCGATCGAGTGCTCGGTGCCCGGTGAGTCCGTGAGCGGCGCCCTCGGCACCAGCGCGATCTGGGACCGCGTTGGTCCGGACCTCTACGTCTCGGACACCTACGTGAAAACCGGCGCCGCCGGTCCCGTCGCGCCGATATGCCCTTGAGCTGCGACGACAGGCGACCAATACTGGACAATTCGCCAAGCCTGAGGGGGCAGCATGACCACACTCGACACGAAGGACGTGACTCCGTTGCGGCTGGGGTTCGCGGGGACCGTCTTCACGCCGGGCGACGACGGCTACGACGACGCGCGGAAGATTTGGAACGGTCAGATCGACCGGCACCCGGCCGTGATCGCCCAGGTCGCCGGCACCGCGGACGTCGCGACGGCGCTGGCGTTCGCCCGCGAGCACGGGCTGCCGGTGGGCGTGCGCGGCGGCGGGCACAGCTTCGGCGGGTTCTCGATGTGCGACGACGGCGTGGTGATCGACCTGAGCGCGCTGCGCGCGATCACCGTGGACACGCACACGCGCACCATCCGCTGCGGCGGCGGCACCACGTGGGCCGAGCTCGACGCGGCAGGCCAGCAGGAGGGGCTGGCGGTCCCGGGCGGCACGATCAGCGACACCGGCGTCGGCGGTCTGACGCTCGGCGGGGGCGTCGGCTGGCTGACCGCACGCCACGGCCTCAGCATCGACAACCTGCTCGCGGCCGACGTCGTCACGGCCGATGGTGTGCCGCTGCACGCATCGGCGGACGAGAACGCCGACCTGTTCTGGGCCCTGCGCGGCGGGGCCGGCAACTTCGGCGTGGTGACGGAGTTCGAGTTCCGCGCGCACCCGGTCGGCCCGATGATCGAGCTGGGCCTGTTCTTCTGGCCGCTCGCGCAGGCTCCCGAGGCACTGCGGTTCATCCGCGACACGCTCGCGACGCTGCCGCCGACGATGGGCGCGATGCTGGTGGGCCTCAACGCGCCGCCGGCCGACTTCGTGCCGCCCGAAGCGCACTTCGCGCCCGGGTACGCGCTGATCATCGCCGGGTTCGAAGGGCCGGAGGAGCACGCCGAGGTGGTCGCGCGAGTCCGGCGCGGGCTGCCGGCGGCGTTCGAGCTGGTGACACCGATCCCGTACGTCGGTCTGCAGAAGATGCTCGACGAAGCCGCTCCGCGCGGGCTGCTGGCGTACGAGAAGGGGCTGTACATCGACGATCTGAGCGACGAGGTGCTCGACGTGATCGCCGAGTACCTGCCGCGGAAGTCGTCGCCGCTGTCGATCACACCGATGTTCGTGATGCGCGAGGCCTACTGCAGCGTGGCCGAGGACGCGACGGCCTTCGGCGGCACGCGCACGCCCAAGATCGCCGTGAACCTCACGGCGACCACGGCCGACCTGCAGGAGTTCGAGGCGGACCGCGAGTGGGTACGCGCGTTCTGGACCGCGCTCACGCCGTTCGCGTCGAGCGCCGGCGGCTACGTCAACTTCATGACCGAGTACGACGAGAACCGCGTGCGCGCGGCGTACGGCGCCGAGAAGTACGACCGGTTGGCGCTGATCAAGGCGAAGTACGACCCCGGCAACGTCTTCCACCTGGGCGCCAACATCCGGCCCGCGGTGGCCGTCTGACAAGTCGCCGGACCGGACCACGGTGCCGGCCGCCCGCGGACACGGCGGCCGGCACCCACCCGGGCCGGGAACTCAGTGCCCGGACAGGTCGATCGCCTTGTCGAGCTCGCGGGGCTTCAGCACGCGCAGGATGCCTTCGAGCAGGTAGTAGTCCGCGTACGGCAACGAGATCTCGATCCCGTCCTCGGCCGGGCGGTTGCGCGTGCAGCGGGCCACCACCGCGTCGGCGCGGCTCGACTTCGTCGTGAGGCACGTGCGCGAAGTCGCCTCCAGCAGGCGCAGACCGGCGGCGCGGTACTCCGGGCGGCCCGCGGCCGAGGCGAGGTCGATGAGGCCGCACGCCATCACGACACCGGCGGAGGCGTCCTTGATGTCGTTGGGCGCCTGTGGGGCGGTGTAGTCCCACACCGGCACGTTGTCCGGAGTGAGGGCCTTCAGCGCGAAGTCGGCGAGCCGTCGCGCGGTGGTGAGGAACGAGCGGTCTCCGGTGCGGCGGTACATCGTGGTGAAGCCGTAGATGCCCCACGACTGCCCGCGCGACCAGCAGGATGCCGGGCTGTAGCCCTGCACGGTGTTCGGCCCGATCTCGGCGCCGGTGGCCGGGTCGAAGTCGAACACGTGGGGCGTGGAGCCGTCGGGACGCAGGAACACGCGCTGCGCCGTCTTCGCGTGCTCGATGGCGATGTCGAGGTACTGGCTGTCGCCGGTTTGCTTGGTCGCGAAGTCCAGCAGGTCGAGGTTCATGATCGTGTCCATGATGATCCGGCCCGCGTCCTTCGGGTCGGTCAGCGAACCCCAGGCCCGGATGAAGTGGCCGTTGGCGTTGTAGCGCTTGATCAGCGACGAGGCCGCCTGGATCGCGCCGGCGCGCCACTTGTCGTCGCCGGTGACGCGCCACGCGGTGACCCACGACGGATAGAACAGGAATCCGAGGTCGTGCGTGCTGGTGTCGTTCTGGCGCGGCGCCAGTTTGTCGGCCGACGCGAGTGCGAGCGCGCGGAATTGTTCGTCGCCGGTGTGCAGGTATGCCATCCAGAGCGTGCCGGGCCAGAATCCGCCGACCCAGTCACCATTCTGCGAAAAGGCCCATTTCTCGAACTTGGTCCCGGTGGGAAACGAGGTGACGCCCGGGGCGACCGCGCGCAGCTTCTTCACCGCGTAGTCTGCCGCTGAGCGGAACACCTTCTCCTGGCTCGCGATGTCGGACACTCCCTGCCCCGAAGCCACCGCCGGAACGGTGCTGGTCGCGGTCGCCGCCACGGCGGCACCGGCCGCGGTGGTCAGCAGGGTACGCCGGGAAACGCTCACGATTGCCCGCCATTTCACAGTCGTGGAAAACGCCAGTGGGGAAATGCCTCACGAGAAGGCCGCCTGCAGTTTTACTAATCCGGCCAAAAGTAGGCCGCCCCCCACACGGCACGCAACTGTTGCCACGAAGCCATTCGGCCGTGACTGTGGTCGGATTAGTAATAATCGGCACCGTACACGACCGTCATGTGGTTGTACACCCACCAAAGCGTGCTTTCACGGTTGTGAATTGTTCATGGATGTGAACTTGTTATTCCGCGCCGGACCGGAGTGAACCACGTGCTCACTCCGGTCCGGACCACTCAGTGGTGGTGGTGTGCGTGGACCACGGCGTGCCCCTTGCCCCGGCCGATCATCCACTTGTTCACCGGCACCGTGACCACGAAGGCGACGATGAGCGAGAACAGCAGCGAGAGCCAGAACAACGCCGACGTCACACCCGCGTCCATCGCGCCCGGGACCATGACGATCACGAGGTTGTCGACGATCTCCATCACCGCGATCGACACGGTGTCGGCGGCCAGGGCGACCTTGAACGCCGCCGAGACGCTCAGGCCCGACTTCAGGACACCGCGCATCGTCAGACCGTAGCCGAAGACGAACGCGAGCACGATGGACAGCACCACGGTGGCCGCGTTGTGCAGCCCGAACGCGGTGCCGAGAACCATGCCGAGCACCTCACCGATGGCACAGCCGGTGAGGCAGTGCAGCGTCGCCTGGATCGCGGTGGACCAGGACGCGCCGTTCTGGTGGTCAGTCATGTCGTCCACTATACCCCCTTAGGGTATCTCGATCACATGCTCAGCCGCCGAGGAGCGACTTCATCGCGGTGATCTCGGCCTCCTGGGTGTCGACGATCGGCTGGGCCATGGCCTTCGCATCCGCACTGCTCCCCTGGGCCAGTTCGGTGCGCGCCATCGCGACGGCACCGCTGTGGTGCTGGATCATCAGCTCGAGCCACTTGCGGCCGTAGGCCACGTCGCGCAGCTGGCCGAGGCCGGCGGTGTCGACCATGCCGGACATCTGACCGTGGTCCATGCCGCCCATCGGTGAAGGCGCCGGCGCACCCCACGCCTTCAGCCACGCCGTGAGCTGGTCGATCTCGGGCTGCTGAGCCTGCTGGATCTGCTTCGCCAGCGTGATCACTCGCTGGTCGCCAGTGTGGTCCGGCACGGGCGCGGACATCTCCACAGCCTGGCGGTGGTGCGGGACCATGTCCTGCGCGAAGGTGACGTCCGCGGTGTTGTGATCAGCGGGCGGGGCGGCGGCCTGCGACGAGCAGCCGACGAGCACGGCGGCGATCGCGGGCGCCGCGATGCCCACCAGGAACTTGCGATTCATGACGTTTCTTTCCTCACTGGGTACGACGAAGTTCGGACACGCTGGAGCCCGTGCCCGATCAGATCCGCAGTACGCAGGAAGCGGTGAGGAGTTCTCGGCCCGTCCGCGAAGGCGGCGCCCGGGCAAACCCGGCGGGCCCGCGTTCGACCGGACCCGACACCGCACTCTCGCGGCGCCGGCGCAGCCAGGCCAGCGCGAGCAACAACCCCGCCGCGGCCAGCAGCACCGCGAGGCACAGGTGCAGCATCACGTGGCCGCCGTCGCTCGCGGGCGGCGCGGCAACCGGATCCGCCGACGTCGAAGCCACGGGCACCGGAACCATCGCCACCGCAGGTGCGTCCATCGCCGAGTGCGCAACGGACACCGCCGCCATCCCGCTCATCTCACCACCGTGCGGCGCCGGGACGTGGTGCATCGCGAGCACGCCGAAGACCAGCGCGCCGAGCAACAGCCGGCGCGCCGGGGCCGAAAACCGGAACCCGCGGGACGGTCGAGTCATCGCCACCAGGCTAGCCACATACCCCAAACGGGTACCAGGTGCTGCCAAGATCACCGTTGAACTCGCTTCCGTAACCCTTTGCACACGACCGGTTGACCCCTGTGAGCACGCTCCCTTACGTTCACTCCAGGTCGCCGGCGGTGCGCAGACCGTGAACTGAAGGAATGGTGGGGATGCGAGGGCCGTCCAAGACGCTCTTCCTGGGCGTCGCGCTGCTGCTGAGCGCGGTGGTGGGGCTCGGCAGCTGTTCCTCCTCGCTCCGGACGCCGACGGCCGACGGTGACAAAGCCCCGGTCCGGATCGCCTTCGTGCCGAAGGTCGCGGGCATCGCGTACTTCGACGCCATGAACGCCGGCGGCCTGGAAGCGGCGAAGCGGCTCGGCGCGCAGTGGATCACGCGCGGCCCCGCGACCGTCGACCCGGCGGCCCAGACCGCCATCCTGAACGACCTCGTCGCCCAGCACGTCGACGTGATCGCCGTGGCGCCCAACGATCCCCGCGCGCTCGCGCCCGCGATCGCCGACGCTCGAGCCAAGGGCGTCCACGTGCTGACCACCGACACCGATGCGCCGGCAACTCAGCGCGAGGTGTTCGTGAACCAGGCATCTCCCGAAGGCGTCGGCACCGCGCTCGTCGACGCGCTGATGGCGAAAACGGGCGGCAGCGGCAAGTTCGCCATCGTCTCGTGCGGGCGGACCGCCGCGAACCTCAACGCGTGGATCTCCGTCGAGCAGACCTACGCGGCCCAGCGCTACCCGAAGGCGCAGCTCGTGGAGACCGTCTACGCCGGCGAGGACACGACCACGGCGACCGAGCTCGCGAAGCAGGTCCTCGACCGCCACCCCGACCTCACGGGCCTGATCGGCGAGTGCACCACGTCGGCTCCCGGCGTCGCGCAAGCGGTGCGGGACCAGCAGAAGATCGGCCGCGTCTACACCGTCGGCACGGGCACACCGCAAACGATGAAGCCCTACCTGCTCGACGGTTCCTGCTCGATGTCGGTGCTGTGGAACGTCGAATCGCTGGGTTACCTCACCGCGTGGGCGGCGGAACAGCTCGTGGAGGGCCACTCTTTCGGGCCCAGCAACAACGTGAGCCTCGAGCTGCCCGCGGTGAAGTACGACGCGCGCTCGAAGACCATGCTGCTCGGCGATCCGCTGCTGATCACCCAGGACAACGTGGACCAGTTCAAATACTGACGGCCGGAGCCCCGTTGACGGAGCCCCGGCCGCAGTCCTTGCTACAAACCAGTGCCTTGCTGTGAAACAGGAACTCAGCGCACGTCGATGGTGACCGTCGCCGTGGTGACGCGGGCGGGCAGCTTCGTCGTGTCGATCTTCAAGTACTCCCCGTCGTCCTGCTGACCGTTGGGCAGCGTCTTGGCGTGGAGCGCGTACGGCGGCGCGGTGTTCGAGAGGCCGTCGATGCCGAAGTCGTTGTCGTTGCTGACCACGAGGGTGCGGCCGCCGTCGGTGGTCGCGACGCCCTCCACCTTGTCGTGGCCGAAGAAGCCGCCGGTCGGGTCGAACCCGGTCACCAGCGCGCCGAGGTCGACATACAGCTTCTTCGCCACCGGCGTGATACCGACCTTGGCGAGGCCCGCGGTGGCCTCTTCGGTGGTGTCCTTGCCGACGTAGGCGTCGATGCTCGACTGCGCGTCACCCACGAGCAGCCCACCCTTGACGGAGTCGTAAGCGGCACCGGCCACCTTCGCCTTCGGCCCGATGTCGGTCGCGCCGCGCAGGTCGATCTCGTAGATCTTCTTGAACGCGCCGGGCTCGAAGTTGCCGTCGCGCTCGTCCACGAGGAACTTCGTCGACGACAGCGCGGTGATCTCGCTGACGGCCGTGCCCGTGTCGTCCGGGTCCTGCAGCAGGTACAGGTACTCATGCGTCGCGTGCGTGCGCAGGTCGACCGTGACGATCCGCAGCGTGGTCACGTTGCCGGGCTTCTTGGTGAGGTCCGGCTGCTGCAGGGCCGACTGCATGATGCCCACGAGCGTCTTGCCGTCCGGCGTGAGCGCGAGGCCTTCCATGCCCTTGTTGGGCACGCGGTACTTCAGCTCCCTCGGCAGCGAGCCGTCGAACGGCGAGAGCCACTCGATCGCGCGGCCGTCGGCGCGGAAGTGCGTGATGAAGGGACCGTACTCGTCGGACACCCAGAACGTGCCGTCGCGTTCGGCGACGAGGCCCTCGGAGTCGTACCCGTTGGGAGTGGCCGGCAACGGGTTCCCGTCGAGGCCCACGATCGTCTCGCCGGTGTCGGCCGCCGTGCTGACCTGCCCGTTGTACGGCGAACCGTCCTTGGCGCGCAACGGGATCCGCTTCTCGAGCACGGCCTTGCCGTCCTTGAGGCGGAACTTGCCGATGGCCGGGTCGAACGCGGGCAGCGGCTCCACCTTGGACCCGTCCGGCGCGTCGACGTTCGGGCCGCGGTCGGTGAGGCCGTAGAACTCGTCGCGCGAGCCCGGCACCGGCGTGAGCGCGGAACCGTAGGCACCACCGGTGAGCTTCACGCCGCCGATGGTCACGAGCGGCGGCAGGGAGGTCGGGTAGAGCTGCACCGCGTCCGACACCGAGTACGTGAACGTGTCGCGGCCGTGGAAGCCCGGCGCGGGCGTGTAGCTGAACGACCCGCTGGGGTCGAGGGTCAGCGACCCGTGTTCCGGCGCGGTGTGGCGCACGATGGCGCCGCTCGCGTCACCGCGGCTGTCGTTGCCGAGCACCCCGTCGCCGTGCACCTGCAGTGCCCGGCCGGCTCGCGTCCCGTAGTGGTCGTCGCGGGCGGCGAACGCGGCGTGCCCGTCGCCTCCGTGCGCCGACGCCGTGCCCGTGGCCAGCAGCGGCAGGGCGAGGATCCCCGCGGCGACCCCGATTCTCACGCGCTTCATCCGTTTTCTCCTCTTCCGGCGTCACACGACACCGGAGGAGGAGTCTGGTTAACGGAGTTGGACAACCGCCGTCATCGAGGCGACGCCCGCGTTAACGGCCTCGTCTCACATGCGCTGCCGCCGCTCCACCACCGATCACGAGAACCAGCACGGCAACGCTCCACCTGCGTTGTTTCTCCACGCGGTGGCCGGCGTCGGCCACCGGCTGCGGTGTCGCAACGGGACGGAACTTCGTCGGTGGCGCAACCGAGGTCGAGGCGACGATCGGGGCGGGCGAAGTCGCGTTCGGCGGCTGGGGCACCGCCGGCGACTGCTCCGCGAGCGCGGGCGGCGGTGGGTCTTCCGCGGTCTGCGAAGGTTTCACCGAGTTCGACGACGGTGGGGGATCCAGTCGCGGGGACGGCGGAGGCGGTGGGGGCGGTGGGGGCGGTACCGTTGCCCCGGCGAGACACCCGGCCGCGTCGGAGGTGTAGAGCTCGGGCCCGGTGCTGATCTCTTGCGCCCCACCGGAGCCGTCGCGCGGCAGGCGATAGGTCACGCTGCGGTGGCCGATGCGGTTCGCCGTCGCGTAGAGGGCACCGTCCGGACCGAACACGACCGAGCCGTACGCCGTGGCGAGGGGGAACTTCAAGCCCGGCACGATGGCGACGCGGCCGTCGCGCGGGTTGATCGTGACCACCGAGCCGTGGCCCGCGGCCGTGACCGACACGCCGTAGAGCAAGCCGTCCGCCGGGTTGTAGGCGAAGTCGTCGACACCGGAGGACAGGACGACGGGCCGCAGTTGCAGGTGCGCGACCACGTCGAGGTAGTGGGGACTGGCCGGGTCGACGTCCACTGTGTACAGGCTGTTGGCATGCAGCAGGTACCACGAGTTGCCGGCCATCGCGCCGCCCGTGGAGCCGGTCGCCCAGCTCCAGATGCCGTGGCGCGCGCCGGCGCGGAACACGCCGCCGAGGTCGGTGACGTGACCCGAACCGTCGATCCGCACCGCGTGGGCGCCGTCGTGGAAGTGGCCCGAGGTCGGACCGTCGGCCACGCCGTAGACCACACCTTGCGAGGCGGAGTAGGCCATCGCGTTGATCCTGTAGCCGGGGTTGCCGAGCGACTGCCACTGCCCGGTCGGCAACGTGAGCCGGACGAACGACGACGAGTGCGAGTTCTGGCTCTCCACCTGGAGAATCGCGCACGTCGCCGGCGCGGCCGGGTGCGTCCGGCCGGGTGGTTCGAGCCACCCCGACGCCACGAGCAGCGCCGACACGGCCGCCGCGGCGGCCGCCACCGGGAGGAAACGGGGAATGCGCACGACCCTCAGCCCAGTCGCGCCAGTGCCGAGCTGAACGCGTCGGGCTGGATGCTCGCCCCGCCTGCGAACGGGTTCTGCAGCTGGAAGATCGCGTAGAGCAGCAGTGCGATCGTGCCGGCCAGCGTCGACACGATCACGAGGTGCGCCGCCATGCGCGTGCCGCCGAAGAGGTTGGGCAGCAGCACGGAAATCAGGCTGCCGAGGATCAACGCGAACCAGACCACGGAGCCGACGCCGCTCGAGGCGGCGTCGGTGAGACGCGCCTGTCTGGCCTGGTAGACCTGCCACAGATCGTTGGCGGCCTCGGTCTTGCGGTCGTTCTCCCAGTCGCTGCTCGCCTGCGCGCCGGCGATGGTGCGGCGCAGCTGGTCGAGCTGCGTCCAACCGGTGTCGGGGACCGTGCCACCGTCGGCCAGACGCGGCCATTCCTGGTGCTGCACAGTACTGGCGTACGCGGTCGCGAGCTGCTGCACGCGTTGGCCGGTGTCGCCCGGCAGCGCTTCGGCGGCCCAGGTCATGGAGACGAGGCTGTCGGCCTCGGTGTAGGAGCCGTCGCGCGCGGTCCCCACCGCGTCGAAGAGCGAGATCAGCACGAACGCCACGAGCACCGCGTGGAGACCGCCGACAATGGTGAACACCTGACCGGCCGCATCGTTGTTGTCACGACGACCTTCATCCCAGCCGAACCGCCTCACCAGATAGCCGATGCCGCCGCCGACCACGGCCGCTCCGACCACCCAGAAGATCCCGGTCAGGTAGACGTTCATCCGACCCCTTTCACACTCGAAGACCACTGCGTCCGCCATTCTTCGGCGAATTCCCGGAAGTGGGCCCGCTCAAGTTAGTCATCTGATTCCCGAGCGACAAGAAGCGGCAGTTCGGTTCATTCGAGTGGCCCTGCGAGGCCCCGATGATCACTGGAACGGAGCAGTTGAATGTTCGAACACCTGCTCTGGATATGCCCGTTCACCTGGGATACACCGGCGATCTTCGGTCGAACTTCCCGTCCGGGTGAGTCCTGCCGACCGAGGGTGACGAACGTTGCGCCGACGAAGATCGTCTAAATCTGGCGCTCCGACAACAGCAACTGGAATGTCCGATTACCCGTTCTGGCAAACAGGTGAACCGACCCGGTTACCCGATCGTGGGATTGTCGGGCGAGGCCGGCTTGCTATGTTGATTCCGCGGTGCCGACCCGAATGAATTGCAGCAGGATAACGAACTCCAATTCGTGCTGGAAACTTTCTCACACGTTCCGAAATCCGACGATAGGTGGTTTTCGCTGTGACCGTCACGGACCCCGTGGACTCCGCGAATCAGGAACAACCGCAACTGAGCCTGGGCCGGGCCGCGGCCCGCACGCTCGCGACGACGACGAAGTCCGTTCCCCAAATGCAGAGCATCACCACGCGGTGGCTGCTCAAAGTGCTGCCGTGGGTGGAGGTCTCGGGCGGCGCGTACCGCGTGAACCGCCGGCTGAGCTACGCGGTGGGCGACGGCCGCGTCACGTTCACCACCACCGGCGCCGAGGTCCGCGTGATCCCGCCGGAGCTGGGTGAATTGCCGGCCCTGCGCGGTTTCGACGACGAAGAGGTGCTCATCGAGCTGGCCGGCCGGTTCGTGCAGCACGAGTTCTCCCCCGGCGACGCGCTCGTGGAATTCGGCCACCAGGCCGACCAGGTCTTCCTCCTGGCGCACGGCAAGATCAGCAAGGTCGGCACCGGCGCGTACGGCGACCAGACGGTGCTCGGCACCCTCGCCGACGGCGACTACTTCGGCGACGCCGTGCTCACCAACGCCGACGGGATCTGGGAGTACACGGCCAAAGCCGTGACCGCGTGCACGGTGCTTTCCTTGTCCCGCAGCGAGTTCCAGGGCGTGCTCGACCGCTCCGACGCGCTGCGCGAGCACCTCGCCGCCGTCGTCGCCGGTTCGGCCGGCCCGGCCAACGACCACGGCGAGGCGGTGATCGACGTCGCGTCCGGGCACGACGGCGAACCGCAGCTGCCCGGCACGTTCGTGGACTACGACAGCTCGCCGCGCGAGTACGAGCTGAGCGTGGCGCAGACCGTGCTGCGCGTGCACAGCCGCGTCGCCGACCTCTACAACCAGCCGATGAACCAGATCGAGCAGCAGTTGCGGCTCACGGTCGAGGCCCTGCGCGAACGACAGGAACACGAGCTGGTCAACAACCGCGACTTCGGCCTCCTGCACAACGCGGACTACTCCCAGCGCGTGTCCACCCGCACCGGCCCGCCGACGCCGGACGACTTCGACGACCTGCTTTCCCTGGTGTGGAAGGACCCTGCGGTCTTCCTGGCGCACCCGAAGACGATCGCGGCGTTCGGCCGCGAGTGCAGCCGCCGCGGTGTGTACCCCGACGCGGTGGACCTCGGCGGGCACCAGGTGCCGGCGTGGCGCGGTGTGCCCGTGTTGCCGTGCAACAAGATCCCGGTCACCGAGACGCGCACCAGCTCCGTGTTGCTGCTGCGCACGGGCGAGCAGTCGCAGGGTGTCGTCGGTCTGCACCAGACCGGCTTGCCCGACGAGTACCAGCCGGGCCTGAACGTGCGGTTCATGGGCATCAGCGAGCAGGCGATCATGTCGTACCTGGTCAGCGCGTACTACTCCGCCGCCGTGCTGGTGCCCGACGCGCTGGCCGTGCTGGAGAACGCCGAGATCGGGCGCGGTGACTGAGCATGGCCGCGCCCGCCACCCCGCCGCGCCCGCCCGAGACCGCCCCTGTGCGGCCCGGGCCGGCGCCGCTGCCCCCGTCGGCGTTCGGGCCGACGGGCCTGGGCACGAGCGCGCTGCGGATCGTGTCGAGACCCGCGTCCCAGCGACCTGGAGAAGCTGAGCCCACCAAGCGAGGAACCGCATGACCGTGACCGAAGAGCCGCCGCTTTCCCTTTCCACGCGCGCGGCCCGGACCCTGGCCACCACCACCAAGTCGTTGCCGCAGATGCGCGGCATCACCCCGCGCTGGCTGCTGTCACAGCTGCCGTGGGTGGAGGTGCCGGCCGGTTCGTACCGCGTGAACCGCCGGCTGACCTACACCGTCGGCGACGGCCGGGTGAGCTTCTTCAACACCGGCGCGCGGGTGCAGGTGGTCCCTGCGGAGCTGGCGGAACTGCCGCTGCTGCGCGGGTTCGCCGACGCCGACGCGTTGTCGGCGTTGGCCGAGCGCTTCGAGCAGCGCGAGTACGAGCCGGGCGACACCATCGCGACGGCGGGTTCGCCGCTCGACTCGGTGGTGCTGCTGGCGTACGGCAAGGTTTCGCGCACCGCGCCCGGTTCCTACGGCGAGGACGCGCACCTCGGCACGCTCACCGCGGGCGACCACTTCGGCGCCGAACTGCTGGGCGGCACCACGGGGAACTGGACCTTCACCGCCAAGGCGGCCACGCGGTGCATCGTGCTGGCGCTGCCGGCGGAGGCGTTCGAGCGGCTCAACGCCTCCGTCGAAAGCCTGCGCTCGCACATCAGTGCCGTGCTGGCGAGCCCGGGCCGCGAGCACAACAAGGCCGGCGAGGCGAGCATCGATCTGTCGGCCGGGCACGACGGCGAGGTCGCGCTGCCGGGCACATATGTCGACTACGACCCGGCGCCGCGGGAGTACGACCTCGCCGTCGCGCAGACGATCCTGCACACGCACAACCGCGTGACCGACCTCTACAACCAGCCGATGAACCAGCTGGAGCAGCAGTTGCGGCTCACCGTGGAGGCGCTGCGGGAGCGGCAGGAGCACGAGCTGGTGAACAGCACGGACTTCGGGCTGCTGCACAACGCGGACCTCGGCCAGCGCGTGACCACGCGCAGCGGCCCACCGACGCCCGACGACCTCGACGAGCTGCTGTGCCGTCGTCGCAAGTCGCGCTTCTTCCTGGCGCACCCCAAGGCAATCGCCGCGTTCGGGCGCCAGTGCACGGCGCGGGGCCTCTACCCGGCCAACTCGGTGCTCGACGGACGCCGGGTCACGACGTGGCGCGGGGTGCCGCTGCTGCCGTGCGACAAGATCCCGATCTCGCCGCAGGGAACCACCTCGATCCTCGTCATGCGTACCGCCGAGGACGACGCGGGTGTGATCGGGCTACGGCCGGCGGCATTGCCGGACGAGTACCAGCCGGGGCTGAACGTGCGGTTCATGGGCATCAGCGACCGGGCCGTGACGTCCTACTTGGTCAGTGCCTACCACTCGGCCGCGGTGCTCGTGCCGGACGCGCTGGGAGTGCTCGACGACGTCGAGATCGGGCGCTGAGCTTCTTTTTCGGAGGGGATGTATGACCACAGTGGACGCCCGGGCGCGGACGGTGCCGGAGGTGCTGGCTTGGAGCCGGGACCTGTGGGAACCGGCGATGCGCGCGGCGGTCGACCGGCTGCCCGTTTCGATGCGCCGCATCGCCGGCTACCACTTCGGCTGGTGGGACGCGTCGGGCGCCGAGTCGGCCGTACCGGCCGGCAAGGCCCTGCGGCCGGCGTTGGTGCTGCTGTCCGCCGCGGCGGCCGGCGGCGATCCGGGCGACGCGATCGCCGCCGCCGTGGCGGTGGAGCTGGTGCACAACTTCTCGCTGCTCCACGACGACGTCATGGACGGCGACGAAACCCGCCGCCACCGGGCGACCGCGTGGACCGTCTTCGGCACCAGCCCGGCCATCCTCGCGGGGGATGCGTTGCTGACGTTGGCCTTCGACGTCCTGGCCACGGACGGTCCCGCCGCTGCTCGCGTCCTGAGCACGGCGGTGCTGGACCTGTTGCACGGCCAGAACGAGGACCTGGCCTTCGAACGACGAGCGTCCGTGGATCGGTCCTCCTGCATCCGCATGGCCGAGGGCAAGACGGGCGCACTTCTGGGTGCCGCCTGCATCCTGGGCGTGCTGGTCGTCGGCGGCCGCGGCACGCACGTCTCGGAACTCGGCGCGTTCGGCCGCTCGCTCGGCCTGGCGTTCCAACATGTCGACGACCTCCTCGGCATCTGGGGCGACCCGGCCGTGACGGGGAAGCCGGTTTACTCGGATCTGCAGAACCGGAAGAAGTCGCTGCCGGTGGTGGCGGCTTTGGCCTCGGAGACCCCGGCTGCCCGGGAGCTGGCGGGGTTGTACCGGCAGGAGGCTCCCCTGTCGGCTGGGGAGCTGGCCCGGGCCGCTTCCTTGGTCGACTCAGCGGGTGGGCGTTCGTGGAGCTCTTCGGAGGCTGCGCGGTTGCTGGCTTCGGCGTTGGCCTCGCTGGCCTCCACGACGCCGGCGCCGCGCCCCGCGGCGGAACTCACGTTGCTCGCGCACCACATCACCCGCCGGGACCACTGAGCCGCGCTGACCGACCTGGCGCGCTTGTGCTCCTCCCCCAGTGCACGAGCGCGCCGTTCTCTTTCCCGGGGTGCGTTTCGGTCCGCGAACGGTCCCCTCGCCCGCCGCCGGGGCGCACGACCGGCGCCTCGCGCTTCCCGCCCGGCACGAACGGTCACTTCGCACCGCGATCCTTGCACGAACGGGCCCACTCGCGCCGGCTCCCGGTGCACGAAAAGTCACCTCGCGCCGGGCGCACCCACCTGCCCAGTGGCGCCTCCGCCGCGGCACGAACGGCCCACTCTCACAGGCAACAACACGCTAACGGTCCAGTCGCGACTCGCCCGCGGCACGAAAAGTCCCCTCGCACCAAGATCGGGGGGCGAGAGGTCCACTCGCGGCGACAGCGCGGCATGAACGGTCCGCTCGTACGGGAACCCGGAGCGCGAACGGTCCAGCCACGCGGGTTCCGACGGACGAGGATCCACTCGCGCCGGCCGCAGTCTTCGGCCAGGCCGCGATCGGGCGTTGGCACGAACGGTCCCGTCGCACCGCGGCCGATGCACGAACGGTCCAGTCGCAGTCGCGAGCAGACGCGAGTGGTCAGTTCGTGCCGCCGCGCACGTGTGACAGGACCAGTCGCGCGGACAACAAAGCACGAAAGGTCCCGTCGCCACCGCAGGCAGACGCGAGTGGTCAGTTCGTGCCGCCGCGCACGTGTGACAGGACCAGTCGCGCGGACAACGAAGCACGAAAGGTCCCGTCGCCACCGCAGGCAGACGCGAGTGGTCAGTTCGTGCCGCCGCGCACGTGTGACAGGACCAGTCGCGCGGACGACAAAGCACGAAAGGTCCAGTCGTGGCGGCGGGGAAGGCCTACTTGCTCGGTCGGCGGCCCATCGCCGCGGTCAAGACCCTGGTCAACCGGACGACCCTGCCCCCCTGCCGCGCCCCGATCTCCTGGTAAGGCGCGGTTTCCACGACCCCGGCCTCGGTCAGCGTGCGCAGCCTCGCGCTGAGCAGGTTGGGCGCGATGCCCAGCGACTCGCGCAGTTCGCTGAACCGCGTCTGGCCCCGGGAGAGCTGGCGCAGGATCATGCTCTCCGTGGCGTCCTGGAAGGGAAACGCGAGAACCGTCTCCTACTCGGCGTCGAAAGCGGCGCTTTGGTCGCTGACCGACGCGCTGCGCGAGGGCCTGCGCGACCAGGGCACGCTGGTGGTGGGCGTGCACGCCGGCTACGTGGACACCGACGGCTCCGCGTGGCTGGACGTCCCGAAGATCGGGCCCGCCGAGGTCGCGGCGAAGACCATGCAGGCGTTGCTGGACGACCGCGTCGAGGTCCTGGTCGACGAAGCGGCGCGGCGGCTCAAGGCCGCACTTTCCCAGCCCCTCGACCGAGAATCGCTCACTTGCCCGGCCGAGTGAGGCTATCGAGATCGGCACCTTCGAACGACCTGGTCGGTGTTCGTCGGGGCTTCCGCGCCGCACACGGCGGACGGGTACGCCGTCAGGTCAGCCAGACGAATCGACGGCACACTCACTTGCCCGGCCGAGTCAGGCCGTCGTCGGCAGCACCGCGGGACAAGACCACCTTGTCGGTGTTCGACAGCGCCTCCGTGCCGCGCGGGCTCGGCGGCGCGGAGCTCAGGTCGCGCAGGCAGATGGGCGGGCCGAGGTCGATGAGTGTGGGGATGTACTCCGCCTTGGAAACAGCCCAGTGGCCGTCCGCCTGAGTGAAGGTGAAGCGCGCGGCCGTGCCTTCTTCGGTGGAGCCGCGGGGGTCGTCGTGGCGGGCGATTTCGTTGCCGAGGCCGTAGGCGACCCACTTGCCCTCGACCTTCTCGAACGGCTGGACCACGTGGGCGTGGTGGCCGACGATCAGGTCGATGTCCGGGGAAGCCAGTAGCTCCTTCGCCAGCGAAGCCTGGTCGTCCGTCACCGAGTGCTGGTATTCGATCCCCCAGTGGAGGCTGGCGATCACCACCTCCGCGCCGGCCGCACGGGCGGCGTGGGCCGCCGCGAGGATGTCGTCGGCGTCGATCTGGTTCGCCAGCCAGGGCTTGCCGGCGGGAACCTTGATGCCGTTGAAGCCGAAGGCGAACGACAGCTGCGCCACCTTGACACCGTGGACGTCGAGGATCAGCGGCTTGTCAGCCTCGGCGGCCGAGCGCGCCGAACCCGTGTGCTCGAGGCCCACTTCGTCCAGCTTGTCCAGCGTCCGCGTGATGCCGGCGGCACCCTTGTCCAGAGTGTGGTTCGAAGCCGTGGAGCAGGTGTCGTAGCCGGTGTCCTTGATGGCGTCGGCGATCTCGGGCGGCGCGCTGAACGACGGGTACCCCGTGTACGGCCCGCCCTCCGGCGCGAGCGGCGTCTCGAGGTGGCAGATGGCCAGATCGGCGCCCGACACGAGCGGCTTCACCCCCGCGAGGATCTGCCGGTAGTCGATCTCGCCGCCACCATCGGCCTGCGCCTGGTCGGTGAGCGCCGGGTGGATCAGCACGTCGCCGGTGGCCACGACCGTGAACGACCCGGGCGTGGCCGAAGAAGGCACGCCTGCGGGGGCCGAAGGAGCGGAAGCGGGCAACGCGGCCTGCGGAGCCCCGCTGCACCCGGCCAGCACCAGCACGGCACCGGCCCATCCCACGATCGAGCGACGGATGTGCGTCATGTTCGCCCCCTTTGTCCAGCTGCGGGCCACATCCTGCCGCATGTCGACCGGACAAGACGCAACGCCCGCCATAACGGACCGTAATCGAACCCAAGTCAACAAGAAAACCCACCAGCAACCGAAACACCAGCATGATCAGCACGGAGCAACAAACCCTGGTCAGTCAGGAAAAAATACGATAATTAGCCCGCCAACCACCAGGCGGAAAATCACTCTCCGTAGGTATCCATCCGCTAACTGCGGCAGATCCCGTGGTTGACGTCACCAGATCAAGTGTCTTGTAATACGAGTCACGCGGAATTCACGCCCACGCAACAGTCGTCCTCGGCCCCAATGGGAGCACTCGATGTCCACATACCCGCACAGGTCACGTACCTGGAGCGTTGTTGGTTGTTGTTTGGTTGCCGGTGCAGTGTTGGCCGGATGCTCCTCCGGCAAGGACACCGCCGCGCCCGCGCAGCAGGCGCCGACGAACGGCAAGATCACGCTGTACTACCTGCAGAAGCAGGGTGACCAGCAGTACTTCGTGGAGCAGGCGCAGGGCGCCCAGGCGGAGGCGAAGGAGCTGGGTGTCGACCTCAAGGTCGTGAACCTCGGCCAGGACGCCAACAAGGCCATCACCGAACTCGACGCCGCGGTCGCGCAGGGCGCCAACGGCGTCGCCATCGTGGTGCCGGACCAGGCCATCGGCCCCGAGGTCATCGACAAGGCCAAGAGCGCCGGCATCCCGATCATCGCGTCGGACGACGTGATCAAGGACGGCACCGGCAAGGCCGCCGCGTTCGTCGGCTTCAACGGCACGCAGATGGGCACCTCGGTCGGCCAGGAGGCCGCCAAGCTGTTCAAGGCCGCCGGCTGGTCCGCCGCCGACACCAAGGTGATCAGCGCCTACAAGCAGGACCTCACCGTGTGCACCGACCGCGTCAACGGCGCCAAGGCCGCGTTCGACAAGGACTCCGGCGCCCAGGTGCAGGTGATCAACGTCGGCACCGACAACTCCCCCGTCGACGCGCAGAACCGCGCCGGCGCCGTGATCAGCTCCAACCCGGGCGTGAAGCACTGGGTCGTGTGGGGCTGCAACGACGAGAACGAGACCGGCGTTGTCACCGCGCTCGCCAACTCCGGAGTCGGCGCGAACGACATCATCGGTGTGGGCCTCGGCGCCTACCTCGACTGCAAGGACTGGGCTGCGGGCAAGGACACCGGCAACAAGTCCTCGCTCTACATCTCGGGCGCCGAGGTCGGCAAGAGCGCGATCCAGGTCCTCGTCGACAAGGTCAAGAACGGCAAGGACCTCCCGGCCGAGACGATCGCCAAGACCACGATGGTGAACAAGGACAACTTCAAGGCGGCCGGCGTCAACTGCACCTGACCCGACCGCGGCCCGGGGGTGTCCACTCGCGACACCCCCGGGCTCTCCTGTGAGGAAGGCTGAGGAAGGCTCACCATGGCCAGTTCCACGGCGCTCATCGCCGAGGGCATCGGCAAGCGCTTCTCCGGCGTCACCGCGCTCGACGACGTGACGCTGGAGTTCCACTCCGGCGAGGTGCTCGCGCTGATGGGCGAGAACGGCGCCGGCAAGTCGACGCTGCTGCGCGTGCTTTCGGGCGACCACGAGCCCAGCGACGGCACTCTGCGGGTCGACGGCGAGCCGGTGGTGTTCGACAACCCGCGCGCCGCGATGGCCGCGGGCGTGCGCGTGATCTACCAGGAACCGGAGATCATCCCGCACGTCTCGGTGGCGGAGAACGTGTTCGTGGGCGAGCTGCCCTCGCGCGCCCGCGTGTTCAGCCGTCGCACGCTCAACCAGCGCACGCACGAAGCACTCGTCGAATACGGCTTCGAAGGCGTGCTCGACCCCGCCACGCTCGGCAGCAAGCTCTCGGCCGCGCAGCGCCAGCTCGTCGAGATCCTGCGGGTGCTCACCGCGGCCACCCCGCCGCGCGTGATCGCCTTCGACGAGCCCACCTCGTCGCTCTCGGAGCACGAGGTCGACGCGCTGTTCCGGCTCATCCGCCGGCTGCGCGACTCCGGCGTGGCCGTGGTCTACGTGTCGCACCGCATGAAGGAGATCTTCCAGCTCGCCGACCGCGTGGCCGTGCTGCGCGACGGCAAGCTCGTCGGCGTGCAGCAGGCCGCGGAGTCCGACGAGAACCAGCTGGTGCGCATGATGATCGGCCGCGACCTCTCCGCGCTGGAGCGGCGCGAGACGGCTGACACCGGCGAGGTCGTGCTGCGCCTGAACCACGTGACCACCGATGACGTCACCGACGTCTCGTTCGAGGTGCGCGCCGGTGAGGTCGTGTGCCTGGCCGGGCTCGTCGGCGCCGGGCGCTCCGAGCTGGCGCGCGCGATCGTCGGCGACCTGCCCGTGCGCTCGGGAACCCTCGAGCTGGACGGGAAACCGTTCAAGGCCCGCACGCCCGGCGACGCCGTGAAGGCGGGCATCGGGTTCGCGCCCGAGGAACGCAAGACCGACGCGTTGCTGATGCAGCGTTCGGTGCGCGACAACGTCTCCATCGCCGTGCTCGACCGCCTCCGCCGCTTCCGCGTGATCAAGCGGGGGAAGGAGCGCGAGCTCGTGGCGGAGTACATCCGCGAGCTTCGCGTGCGCACGCCGTCGATGGAGCAGGAGGTGCGCAAGCTCTCCGGCGGCAACCAGCAGAAGGCCGTGCTCGCGCGCTGGCTCGCCCGCCGTCCGCAGCTGCTGATCCTCGACGAGCCCACTCGCGGCGTCGACGTCGGCGCGAAGGCCGAGATCTACCGCATCATCGACGGTCTCGCCGCCGAAGGCGTCGCCCTGCTCGTGATCTCATCCGACCTGCCCGAGGTGCTCGCGCTGGCCGACCGCATCGTCGTGATGCGGGCCGGGCGCGTCGCGGGCCAGGTGAGCCGCGACGACGCGACCGAAGAAGCCGTACTGACCCTGGCCATCCCGGCGACGGAGCCGGCCGCCGAAGACATCCAGGAGGTGGGGGCGTGAGCACCCCGACCCGGCCCAGCCCCGCGCAGGAGCAGCCGACCGAACAGCCCGACCCGCACCGGGTGTCCACCGCACGCAAGGTGCTCAACGGCATCGGCGTGCAGAACAGCAGCCTGATCATCACGCTCGTGGTGCTCGTCGTGCTGCTCTCCACGCTGAACGACAACTTCTTCCGCACCAACAACCTGCTGCTCATCGGCAGCGCGATCACCATCATGGGTTTGCTGTCGCTGGTGCAGACGCTGGTGATCATCCTCGGCGCGCTCGACATCTCGGTCGGTTCGATGGCCGGGCTCGCGTCGGTGATCTCGGCGATGGCCTTCACGTCCACCGGCAGCTCGATCGTCGGCATCCTCGCCGCGGTCGGCACCGGCATCCTGTGCGGTCTGGTCAACGGCCTGATCATCATCTTCGGCCGGGTGAACCCGGTCGTCGCCACGCTGGCCACGCTCGCCACCTACAAGGGCATCGCGCAGGTCGTGTCCGACGGCAAGGCGCAGGGCTACACGGGCGCCGACGACCTGTTCATCTTCCTGGCCAAGGGAAGCGTGCTCGGGCTGCCGACGCTGGTGTGGGTGTTCCTGATCGTGGCGGCGGTGCTGCACTTCCTGCTGAAGTACACCGACATCGGCCGCAACGTGTTCGCCATCGGCGGCAACGACACGGCCGCGCGCCTGGCCGGCATCAACATCAACCGCTACATCATCGGCGTCTACGCGCTCGTCGGCGTGGTCGCGGCCATCGCGGGCGTGCTGATCACGGCGCGCACGGGCTCGGGCCAGCCGACGTCCGGTTCCGAAGGCCTCGAACTGCAGGCCGTCACGGGTGCGGCGCTCGGCGGCACGATGCTCAAGGGCGGCAAGGGATCCATCGTCTCCACGGTGCTGGCGGTGTTCATCCTCGGCGTGCTCGACAACGGCATGTCGGGCCTGGGCATCAACCAGTTCTGGCAGAACGTGGCCCACGGCGCGCTGCTCGTGGTCGCCGTCGTGCTGCAGCAGCTGCGCAGCGGGGAGCGCCGCGTCGGTCTTCCGGCCTGACGTGGGCGCCGACGGGGCCGGGCTGCACGCCCGCATCGTCGACGCGCTCGGCCGGCTGATCGTCGAAGGGGCACTGCCCACGGGCGAGCCGATCGTGCCCGAGGACATCGGGCGCCGCTTCTCCGCCTCCCGGACGGTGGTCCGGGAGGCCTTGCGGGTCCTGGAGTCGAAGGGGCTCGTGGCCGCGCGACCGCGCGTCGGCACCTGGCCGCAGCCACCGGAGACGTGGAACGCGATCGACCCCGACGTGATCGCCTGGCGCGTCAGCGGCCCGGATTCGCCGCGGCAGCTGCACGACCTGATGGAGCTGCGCCACCTCGTGGAGCCGCAGGCCGCGCGGCTGGCGGCCCGGCACCGGGCGCCGGACGAGCTCTCCGCGCTGGCGGCGGCGTACGAGCTGATGACCGACGCCGTCGAACGCGAGGACACCGAGGCGTTCACCGAGGCCGACACGCTGTTCCACGCCGCACTCGTGCGAGCCGCGGGCAACGCGTTGCTCACCCAGCTGCAGGTGCCGGTCGTCGCCGCCCTGCGGGCTGCACCCGAGCCGACGGCGGGCACGCTCGTGGCGCACTCGCGCGTGCTCACCACCGTGCTCTCGAAGAACGCCGACGGAGCGGAGAACGCCGCCCGACGGCTGCTGGAAACCGTTGCGGCGTACCGCTCACCGGCACCTTGACACGCCCAGTGGTCCACACCATAGTCCGTGATCGACCGGCCACCGATCACGATGGCCTCCGCCGCCATGAGCTGCTTGAGGAGGACGCACCCATGCGTTTCCCGGGAATCCGCGGTTTCGCCGTGCTCGCGGCGGCGGTGACGGCCGGTGGGCTGGCACCGGCAGCCGTGGCGAGTGCGGCACCGGCGGCGCCGGCCGCGCAGTGCTCGGTCGCCGACGCGATGGTGAAGGCCGGTGACTACTGGGTCGCCCACGGGACGAACCTCGCGCCGGCCGACTGGCAGAACGCGACGTTCCACGTGGGCAACCTCGCCGTGGTCCGCACGACCGGCGTGTCCAACCACCAGACCCTGCCGTGGGGCGAGGCCAACAACTACCTGCTGCCCACGACCCCGGGGCAGCCGTTCTCGCCCGAGGACGAGGCCGCGGGCGAGGCCTACCTCGACCTGTACACCTACTTCCACCCCGACCCGCCGATCCTCGCCGACCTGCGTTCGCGCCTGGCCGACGAGGTCGCGAGCGTGCAGGCCGGGCACCCGGGCTACTGGGACCACGTGAGCGCGCTGAACATGGCGATGCCCTCGTTCGCCCGCATCGGCGTGATGGACTCCTCGGAGCCGACGCTCGCCGCGATGCAGAAGCTGTTCCAGCACACGGAGAAGAGCCTGTTCGACGAGTTCTCCGGCCTGTGGCGCACCGACGCGCACTCGCTGTCGTACTGGTCGCAGGGCAACGGCTGGGCGCTGGCCGCCCTGACAAAGGTGCTGCAGGTGCTGCCCGCGAACGACCCGCGGCGACCGGAGTACCTGCGCGTGTTCAAGAAGATGGCGACGACGCTGAGCGTCCTGCAGCGGCCGGACGGCTTCTGGAACGCCAACCTGCTCAACCCGTTCGGCGGCCCGGAGAGCAGCGGCACGTCGCTGATCACCTACGGCCTCGCGTGGGGCGTCAACGCGGGTGTCCTCGACAGCCGCTGGTTCACGCCGGTAGTCGACCGGGCGTGGAAGTCCTTGTCCACCAAGGCGGAGACCGCCGACGGCTTCGTCGGCTACGTCCAGCCGAAGACCGACGGACCGGGTTCGGCCAAGGCCACCGACACTTCGGCCGCCGGCGTCGGCGCGTTCCTCCTGGCCGGTCAGCAGGTCGCCGACCTCACCCCAGGTTGCGCTCTGCCGTCTGCCAGCTGAGGTGCTTTGGGTGAAGGGGTCGCCACTCTGGCAGTGGCGGCCCCTTCCGTCTACTTGAGACAGTCCTGGGGGTCGCCTCGGGTCAGCGCCGGGTCGGTCTGCTCGAACGTCTTCGCCACGCCCGGGCCGGAAGTCCGTGTCTCGAAGCGCACGGTCACGCGGCCGTGGCCCGCGCCCTGGACCCAGCCGGTGCCGAACTCCGGGTGGGCCACGTCGTCGCCCGGGCGCCAGCCGCTCGACGACACCGGCGCCGACCCACCCGGCGACGGGACCACGGCCACGACGGGTTCAGGCGAATTCCCAGGCACGGCAAGTGTGAACAACGCGTCCTGATGTGGCACGGAAAGGCCGCTGAACGCCACCCCGACCAGCCGCACGCCGCCGAACTCCTGCGGGTCCAGCAACAACCGCTCGGCCGTGGCGGCGAGCTGGTTGAGGTCGTCGGTGGGCGAGGCCGTGGTTTCCGACCGCGTCACCGTGCTCATGTCCGTGTGCCGCAGCTTGATCACGACCGTGCGCGCGACCCGGCCCGCCTTCACCAGCCGCGAATGCGCCCCCGCCGCGATCTTGCGCACCTCCGTCCGCAGCCGGCCCAGGTCCACGATGTCGACGTCGAACGTCGTCTCCGCGCTGACCTGCTTGGCCTCCCCACGCTCGGCCACGGGCCGGTCGTCCGTGCCACCGGCCAGCTTGCGCAGCTCTCGCCCGACGACACCGCCCAGCGTCGCCACCGCGTCCGGCTCCGACAACGCCGCCAGCTCCCCCAGCGTCAGCACGCCGATCGTGCGCAGCTTCGCCTCCGCCACCGGCCCGATCCCCCACAACGCCCGCACCGGCAACGGCGCCAGAAACTCCCGTTCGGTGCCCGGCGGCACCACGAGCAGCCCGTCCGGCTTCGCCCGATCCGAGCCGATCTTCGCGACCTGTTTGCCCGTGCCGGCCCCGATCGACGCCGTCAGCCCCGTCTCCGCACGAATCCGCGCCCGCAGGTCCTCCGCGAACCGCGTCACCTCGTCCACCGACGCGCCGGCCAGCGAAGGCGGCTCCGCGAAAGCCTCGTCGAGGGAAATCCGCTCCAGCACCGGCGCCACGTCCGCGACGATCTCGAAGACCTGCTTGCTCAACGTCTCGTACAACCGGAACCGCGGCGGCAGGACGACCGCGCCCGGCGGCAACAGCCGCCGCGCCTGCGACATCGGCATCGCCGAACGCGCGCCGTACTCACGGGATTCGTAGCTCGCCCCGGCAACGACACCACGCGGCCCCGTGCCGCCGACGACGACCGCGCGGCCCCGCAGCGTCGGGCGCGTGAGCTGCTCGACCGAGGCGTAGAACGCGTCCAGGTCGAGGTGGACGACCCAGCGGGTCACGTCAGCTCCCGCCGGTCGCGTCCAGCAGGCGGTGCAACGCCGTCGTGTAGGACTCGAAAGCCGCGCGGCCCTTGGCAGTCAGCTTCACGAGCGTGACGGGCGTGCGGTGCTCGTAGGCCTTGGTGATCTCCACGTACTCGGCGTCTTCGAGCTTGCGCAGGTGCGTGGAGAGGTTGCCGGCCGTCATGTCGAGCAGCTGCTGCAGCCTCGGGAAGGTGATCTGGTCGCCGTGGTGCAGCCCGGCGAGCGCGACGGTGACGCGCAGCCTGGCCTGGGCGTGGATCACCGGGTCGAGCTCCGGCAGGCTCGCCTCGGTCACCGGTCGGCCACTCGCGTCGGACCGGAGCGCCGTTCCCGGACGAAGTACACGAGCGATGCCACGAGGAACCCGCCGCCGCCGGCCAGCGACAGCACGAGGAAGTTGCCCGGCACGCCCACGAGCACACTCGCGCCGCCGCAGACGACGATCCACGCGCCGAAGCCGTACTGCAGCTTGTCCTGCCACAGCATCCCGCCCGCGAGGTACAGGACGCCGGTCAGCAGCAGCGACGTGCCCGACCACAGCAGCGAGATCGTGTGCGGGTCGAGGTCACCCAGGTTCATCACCCGGATGTTGATCAGCGACAGCGCGGCGAACGAGATCATCCAGCTCCAGCCGTACATCGCGCCGGTGCGGCGCGACGGGCCGCGGATCCCGCGGCTGATGCGGCTGCCGTAGTAGGCGGAGTACACGATCGCAGCCACGAACAGCACCGCGACCACGATCCCCGCGACCCACCCGGGCATGAGCGGCCTCGCGTGGCTGTCGTCGGCCAGGTACACCAGCCCCCAGCCGACCAGCCACGTGAAGGCCCAGACGCCGAGCAGACGCGCCGGGCTGGCCCCCAGCTCCCGGCGCGTCCGCTCGTTCTGCCGGGCGATGAGGTTCAGCGACTCGGCGGCCGACATCGGCTGCTCTTCGTCGTCATCCACCTTGCTTCGCCCTCCCACCGTGCTGACCCCTATGCAGCACGGAAGCTACTGTGCCGCTGGTTACCAATCCGACCACAGTCACGGCGGGAAGGGCTGCCACACACGGTAACGTCCAGTTCCGTGCCCGCCTACTTCTGGTCGGATTGGTAACAGCCGTCAACTAGCTGACCTTGGCCGTGTCCAACCGGAACCGCCGCACCACGACGATGGCTGGCACCACCAGCCACGCCGCCAGCACACCCACCGCGAGCCCCAGACCACCTGAGTGCGTCACCGGCAGCGTGCCGACCTTGCCGAGCCAGTACGTCGGGAAGAAGTGCGCCACCGTGGTCATCCAGCCGGGCATGATCGACAGCGGCATCCACAACCCGCCGAATACCCCGAGCGGCAGCATCAACGCGCCCGTCATGGCGCCGACCGTGTCGCCCTTGCCGAACAGCCCCAGCAGCAGACCCAGCACTGCGAACGGCAACGCGCCGAGCCACAGCGACACCGCGGCGAGCGCCCACTGCGAGGCCGTCATGTCGACTCCGCGCAGCGCGCCGGCCACGAAGATCACCAGCAGCACGGGCAAGGCCATCGCCATGGCGGACGCGATCTTCACGAGCACGTAGTCCGGCGCGCGCATCGGCGTGAGGCGCAGCTGCCGTTGCCAGCCGTCGGTGCGTTCGGTGGCCACTCGGGTGCCGGTGAAGAGGGCCCCACTCAAGGCGCCGTACGCACCCATGTTGATCATCGTCGTGGTGCTCGCCCGGACCCCGTCCGGGCCGACGTAGTCGCCGAACAGGCCGCCGAAGAGCAGGAACATGCCCAGCGGCACGGCGATCGTGAACAGCGCGAACTGCGGGCTGCGCACGATCCGGACGATTTCCAGGCGCAGGTAAACGAGGTTCATCGCAGGGCTCCTTCCGGTTCGTCGGTGTGCTGGTCGCCGGTCAGGGCAAGGAAGGCTTCTTCCAGACCGACGGCGGTGATCTCGATGTCGCTCGCGTCCGGGAACGTGGTGAGCAGCGCGCGGATCGCGAGGTCGGAATCGACGCACGCCAGCTCCGCGCGGCCACCCTGGACGCGCGCGGTCGTGACCCCGGCGAGCGCCGCCAGCTCGGCCTCGCTCGCACCGGGCACCACGGCCCGCAGCACGCGTCCGGACACGGCGGCGCGGACCTCGGCGACCGTGCCGTCGGCGACCACGCGGCCGTGGCGCACGAGCACCACGCGGTCGGCGTAGTCCTCGGCCTCGGCCAGGTAGTGCGTGGCGAACAGCACCGTGCGGCCGCCTGCGCTGAACTCGCGCATCGAGGCCCAGAACGAGCGCCGGCCGTCCACGTCCATGGCGGCGGTCGGCTCGTCGAGCACGAGCAGCTCGGGGTCACCGGCCAGGGCCAGCGCGTAGCGCACCCGCTGCAGCTGGCCGCCGGAAAGCTTGCCGCAGCGGCGGTTCGCGAAGTCCGTGATGCCCGCGCGTTCGAAGACCTCCGCGGCCGCCAAGGGCTTGCGGTACATCGAGCGCATCAGCCCGACGAGCTCCGCCGGAGTCGTGTCGCGCAGCAGGAAGCCGTTCTGCACCATCGCGGCCATGCGCCCGGCGTCGACGGCCGCCCGCGCGTCGCCGCCGAACACCCGCACCTCGCCCGCGTCGGGCCGCGTGAGCCCGAGCAGCATGTCGATGGTGGTCGACTTACCGGCACCGTTGGGGCCGAGCAGCGCCACGACCTCGCCGCGGCTGACCTCGAGGGTCAGCTCCTCGACGGCGTGCACCGGCCCGAACCGTTTCGTCAGGCCTCTCAGACCGAACGCCTCACTCATCCCGTCCCCCATCGACTTTGCGTTGCAAACCTGCTGAGGAATTTTGTAACACAAACCTCGTTGCGATGAAAAGTCCTACGCGCCGCGAACTTGGTTCATCAAGGTCTTTAGAGGACCTTGGAAACGACGAAGCGCCGGGCGGGGACAGTGCCCCACCCGGCGCTTCGGCCGGTGTTTCAGCTGGTCAGAGGTGACCCAGCAGCGGAAGCAGGTCCGCCTTGGCCTTCGCCTGCGCGGACGCCGACGGGGCCGGTTGCGGCTGCGGCAGCGGCGCGCACTCAACGTCGGCGGTACGGCCCGGCTTGCGGGCCGGCAGGGCGCCGGTCGCCAGGTAGTCCGCGATCTTGGTGTCCACGCACGCGTTGCCGCGCGGCGTGATGGCGTGGCTCGTGCCACCCGGCTCCGCGATCAGCGACGCACCCGGGAAGCGGCTGCGGACCTCGAGGCTGCCCTCATACGGCGTGGCCGCGTCGAGCGTCTCGTCGATCATCAGCACGCTCTGCACACCCTTGCCGTTGACCTGCACGGGCTTGCTCGCCTTCGCGGGCCAGTAGACGCAGGGGGCGTTGAACCAGGCGTTCTGCCAGGTGAAGTACGGCGCCTTGAGGAAGGTCTTCCAGTTGTCGAGGCGCCACTGGTTCCAGTTGGTCGGCCACTGCACGTCGGTGCACTGCACGCCGAGGTACACGGCGTAACCGTTGTCGCTGTCGGATTCGTAGAGCGCCTTGACGCCCGTCGGGTCGCCCTTGGTCACGATCGCCGACAGCGCGTCGGCCACGTCCAGCCAGGTCAGCTGGTAGTAGCCGGCCTGCTGGATCACGTCGGTCAGCTCGTCGGGCCCGATCTGGCCGCCCGCGGGCTTGAGCGAGAGCTTCACCAGCTCACGGTCGACGGTCGCCTTCACCGAGGCCTGCGTCTTGCCCAGGTGGTAGGTGCTGTCGTACTTGGCGAGCCAGCCGAACCAGATGTTGATGTTGCGATCGAACGCCACATCCTGGTTCAGGTTCGCTTGGTACCAGACGTCGCGCGGGTCCACCGTCGAGTCGAGCACCATGCGGCGCACGCGCTGCGGGAACATCGTGCCGTAGACCTGGCCGAGGTAGGTGCCGTAGGAGTAGCCGTAGAAGTTGATCTTGTCGGCACCCAGGGCGGCGCGGATGGAGTCCATGTCGCGCACCGAGTCGGTGGTCTTCAGGTTGTCGAGCAGCGCCTTCGGGTTCTTCTTGGCGCAGTCCTCGGCGTAGCCCTTGGCGCGGTTGAGCCACGCCTTCTCGAGGCTCGGCGTGAGCGGCACGTACGAGGGCCGGTCGAAGCTCGTGTAGCTGTTGTCGCACGAGAGCGCGGGCTTGCTGGAGCCGACGCCGCGCGGGTCGAAGCCGATCCAGTCGTACGCGTCACCCGCGTGGTTGGGCACGTTGGCTCCGACGCGCGAAAGCGTCAGGCCCGAGCCGCCGGGGCCACCGGGGTTGGTGAGCATGACGCCCTGGTACTGCGCGTCCGGCGTCTTGTGCTTGATGCGGCTGACGGCGAGCTGCGCCTTCTGGCCGCCCGGGTTGCTGTAGTCCAGGGGCACGGTCACGAAACCGCACTCGGCACCGGCCGCCTTGAGGCCTGCGTTGTCGCACTGACCCCACGCCACGGGCGGCGGGGTGTAGGCGGCGGGGGCGGTGGCCGGCGCCGCTGACGCGACGGGCGCGGTGACCAGCGAGGCCAGCGTCGCGACGGCGACTGCCGCGAAGACAGCACGTCTCACGGGAGTTCCTTCTCTGTCGGGGTTCTCGTCTGTCGGGTCCGCCAGACGTTAGTCGCCTCGGCCGCGCCCGGCCGGTTGATCGCGGCGCTCTGCCCGATAGTCCCTACGAAAGGTGGACGTCGGAAATTCGGTTGGTCCCCGCGCCGGGTCGCCGTTACGGTGGCCACCATGACGATCTTCCAGCGCTTGCGGCAGCTCTAGCCCCGGCGTGACTCTTCACGGCCGCGCGTTCGCGGCCGTCTTCCCTGCGCGCCGCGTCCTCCCCCTTTGACGGAGTCGTTCATGCGCGAACACATCGTGATGGTCGGTACCACCGCACCGAGCCACATCTACCCGTCCCTCGGCGTCATCACCGAACTCGTGCGGCGCGGGCACCGGGTGAGCTACGTGGTGGGCTCGCCTCTCGAATCACTGGTCGCCCCCACGGGCGCCCACGTCGTGACCCACCCGACCCTCCTGCCCCTCGGCGAGGCCGGCGTGTGGCCCGACGACCCGGCCGACGCCATGCGCGTCTTCCTGGACGAGGCGATCGCCGTGCACCCGCAACTGCGGTCGACGTTCGACGACGACCGCCCCGGCCTGGTCCTCTACGACATCGGCGGCCTCGGCGCGCCCCTGCTCGGGTCCCGCTACGGGGTGCCCGCCGTGCAGCTGTCGCCCACGCTCGTCGCATGGGAGGGCTACGACGAGGACATGGCGTCGGTGATGGACCCGATCAAGGCGTCACCGTCCGGTGTGGACTACGCCCGCACGATGACCGCGTGGCTGCGGGAAAACGGCGAGACCGAGGAGGCGTGGACCTGGCTGTCCCACCCACCTCGCGTGCTGTCGCTGATCCCGCGGGCGATGCAGCCCAACGCCTCCCGGGTCGGCTCGCACGTCCAGTTCGTCGGGCCGTGCCTGTCGCCGGATCGACTGGCCGAGTCGTGGACGCCGCCGTCGTCGGGGAAACCGGTGCTGCTGGTTTCGTTCGGGACGGCGTTCACCGACCAGCTGCCGGTGTACCGGGCTTGTTTGGAGGCGTTCACGAACTCGCCTTGGCATGTCGTGATGTCGATCGGCGCTTTCGTGTCCGCTTCGGACCTGGGCCCGCTGCCACCGTCGTTCGAGGTGCACTCCCGCGTCCCGCAGCTGGCGGTGCTGTCGGCGGCCTCGGCCTTCGTCACGCACGCCGGAATGGGCAGCTGCACCGAAGCCCTGTGGTACGGCGTCCCCACAGTGGCCATCCCGCAGGCCGCCGACCAGTTCGGCAACGCGGCGCAACTGGAGACCCTCGGCGTGGGGCGGCACCTGCCTGCTTCGTCGGTGACCGCCGCCGCTTTGCGCTCGGCGGTGGACGAGGTCGCGGGCTCCGCCGAGGTGGCCTCTCGACTGTCGTCGCTGTCCACGGAAATCCGCGCCCACGGCGGCATCCCGGCGGCGGCTGATGCGGTGGAGGCGTTCTTGAAGTGAGGTGTCCGGGGGTCCCGGCGTCGGTCAGGGACCCCCGTCAACCCAGCCGGCGGCGGTCAGGCTCTGATCTCGTTCAGGTAGTTGTAGATCGTGTACCGGGTCACGTCCAGGTGAGTGGCCAGGTGGTCCACCGCGTCCTTGATGAGGAAGAACCCCGCCTCGTCGAGTTCGCGCACGACGGCGGCCTTGTGGCGCTTCTTCATGAGGTCCACGGGGATGCCCGCCTTGCCGATGGCGCGTTCGACCAGGAAGCGTTGCAGGCTGTCGACGTCGGGTGGGAAGGTCTCGGGCCGCGAGGAAGCCGCGTCCGAGGACGGTGACGTTTCGCTGTTCACGCAGAGGCAGCCGACCGCCACGCCGTCGGCGTCGCGGAGGAAGAGGGTGGACGAGCGGATCGCGCGGCCGTCCGGGCCGTGGGTGCGGTAGTTGGTCAGGTCCTGCGTGGTGCCGCGGCGGACGAGGCCGAGCAGGAGGTCCGTCATGGGCCCGCCGGCGGCGCGGCCGGTGACGTCGCCCGCGATGGCGACGATGGAGTCGGGCAGGCGGGACAGGTCGTGGAGCAGGACCTCGTTGCCGGGGCCCAGCATGGCGGCCAGGCCGTCGACGGCGGGGATCAGGGCGGCGAGCAACGCGTGTGTCGCACCACCCGAAACCGCCGAAGGAAAAGTCACCGAGGTACGCGGGCGCAGGAGACCGTCCAAAGCGGACCGGACGGCCTCGGCGGCGGAAACCGGCGTTGACGCGTGCGGCGAGAGGCGGACGTGTTCCGGCCGGACCGTCGCGGCGATGCCGGCCGCCGACAAAGCAGCACCCACCTGTTCCGCCGGGTGGCCGGGCAGCTCGAAGGCCAGGATCCCCGCCCGGCGGTCCACAGCGGACACGACCGAAGCGCCCAGCGACAGCAGCACTTCCTCCAAGGCGTCCACGCGTTCGCCGATCCGGCCGGCGATCGCCCCGACGCCCGCCTCCTCCACCAGCTCCAGAGCCGCCGCGAAGGCACCGGACGTAATGGGGCTCAGGTTCGAGATCGACCAGCCCGCGGCGGTCGTGTCGGCGGGGTGGATCTCGTCGTCGAACAGGCCAGGGTCGCGCGCGCCCGTCCAGCCGGACAGGATCGGGTCCATGCGCTCCAGCGCACGGTCGGACAGCACTGCGAAGCCCGTGCCCCAGCCGGCGCGCAGCCACTTCTGGCCGCCGACCACGAGCACGTCCGCGGCCTCCCACGGCGCCTCGATCACGCCGAAGCCCTGGATCCCGTCGACGACCAGCAGCCGATCGCCCACGACCTCGCGCAACGCGGCGAGGTCGGCGCGGTAGCCGGTGCGGAAGTCGACGGCGCTCACCGACACCACCGTCGTCTCGGGCGTCAGCGCTTCGGCAACCCGGGAAGGAGTGACGAACCCGGCCGGCAAGCGGCGGACCCGCACCCGCCCGGCCTGGGAAGCACGAGCCCACGGATACGTGTTCGCCGGGAACTCTCCCGCCGAGACCAGTACCTCGCCGTGGGAATTGAACGCCGCCTGGAACAACCCCAGGCTCGTGTGCGGCAGCAGCACGGTGTGGTCGGTGTCGCTCCCGCACAGCCGCGCCGCGGCCGCCTTCGCGCGCGTCTCCTGGCGCATCAGCTCGTCCACAGTGGACGGGCCGGCCTTCGTCGCCGCTTCCAGCAGGTTCGCCGTGGTGTCAAGCACGGCGTGCGACGGCGGCCCGAACCGCGCGAAGTCGAGGTAGCCGGCAGGCTCGTCGAACTGCAGGAGGTACCGGGGCGAGATCCGCGTCACGACAGGACCCGCGCGAGGAACTGGCGGGTGCGCTCGTGCGCCGGGTTCTTCAGGACGGTCTCGGGCGGGCCCGTCTCGACCACCGCGCCGTCGGCGAGGAACACCACCTCGTCGGCCGCCTCGGCAGCGAAGGCCATTTCGTGCGTCACGACCACCATCGTCATTCCCTCCCGCGCCAACGTACCCATCACCGCCAGCACCTCCCCCACCAGCTCCGGGTCGAGCGCCGACGTCGGCTCGTCGAACAGCATCAGCTTCGGCTTCATCGCCAGCGACCGCGCGATCGCCACGCGCTGCTGCTGCCCGCCGGAAAGCTGCGCCGGGTACGCGTCCGCGCGATGGGCCAGCCCCACGCGGTCCAACAGCTCCAACGCCTCCTCGCGGGCCCGCGACGGGTTCATCCCGAGCACCCGCACCGGTCCCTCGACCACGTTCTCCAGCGCCGTCCGGTGCCCGAACAGGTTGAACCGCTGGAACACCATGCCGATGTCCCGCCGTTGGCGAGCGACGTCCTTTTCGCGCAGTTCATACAGCTTCCCGCCGCGCAGCCGGAAGCCGATCGGCTCGCCGTCCACCCACACCTGTCCGGCGTCGATGGTTTCGAGGTGGTTGAGGCACCGGAGAAAAGTGCTCTTGCCCGCCCCCGACGGCCCGAGCAAACAGACCACCTGCCCCCGGTGCACCTCGAGGTCGATGCCCCTGAGCACCTCGGTACTCCCGTAGCTCTTGCGCACCCCGACCGCGCGCAGCAATGGGTCAGACACGGGCACTCCTCACCAACGGCATCCCCCGCAACGCCTTCCCCACTCTCGCCGCGGGCCCGCGATCGGCGGCGCCGAACGAGCGTTCCAGGTAGTGCTGCCCGACGCCGGCCACCGTCACCACGACCATGTACCAGATCGCGGCGGCGATGAGCGTTTCCATCACCAGCAGGTTGTTGGACGAGATGTTGTTGGCCGCGTGGATCAGCTCGGTCACGCCGATCACCGACGCCATCGACGTGCCCTTGAGCATGTTGATGAAGTCGTTGCCGGTCGGCGGGATGATCACGCGCATGGCCTGCGGCAGCACCACCCGCCGCAGCGTCGCGCCCGGCGTCATGCCGATGGACTTCGCGGCCTCCGTCTGCCCGAGGTCCACACTGGTCAGACCCGCGCGCACGATCTCGGCCATGTAGGCACTCTCGTTCAAGGCCAGGCCGAGCAGAGCCGCGGTGAACGCGCTGATCAGCACGTTCGTCTGCTCGTGGACGAGGTAACCACCGAAGGGCAGCGGGATCGAGATCGTCGGGAAGATCAGCGCGAGGTTGTACCAGATGAGGATCTGCAGCAGCACCGGAAGCCCGCGGAACAGCCAGATGTACGCGGCCGCGAACCACTTCGCCACCGGGTTGGCGCTGCGGCGCAACAGGGCGATCAGGATGCCGAGCACGATGGCCACGGCCTGCGAGATCACCGCGAGCACCACCGTGTTGAGCAGACCGACGGCCATCACCCGGTAGAACACGAAGTCGGGCACCGAGTCCCACTCGATCTGGGCCTGCGCGAGCGCGAACCCCAGCAGCACGAGCAGGGCGACGATGACCACGCCCGAAACCCAGCGGCCCCAGTGCTTCAGCCGGACGATCGGCAGCGGCTCAGCTCCCGCCATTGACGGCCGCCTCCTTGACCGCGCCCTGCTCCACGCCCCAGGCCTGCAGGATCTTGCCGTACGTGCCGTCGGCGACGAGCTCCTGCAGCGCCTGCTTCACGGCGTCGCGCAGCTTCGTGTTGGTCTTGGTGAAGCCGATGCCGTACGGCCCGCCCTCGATCGGCGCGCCCGGCACGACCTCGAAGAACTTGCCGTCGCCCGCAGTGCGCGAGATGTAGACGGCGCTGGGCAGGTCGTTGAGGATCGCGGCGACGCGGCCGGTGCGCAGCTGATTCTGGTTCTGCGTGTCGGAGTCGGTGGCCGTGACGGTGATCGCCGGCTTGCCCGCCTGCGTGCACTTGGTGCTCTGCGCGGCGGCGAACTTCTGGTGGCTCGTGCCCTGCACCACGGCGACGTTCTTGCCGCACAACGTGTCCGGGCCCGTGATGCCGTCGGGGTTGCCCTTGCGGACCATGATCGTGATGCCGGAGGAGAAGTAGTCGACGAAGTCGATCTGCTGCTGGCGCTCCTTCGTGTCGTTCATCGCGGCCATGGTCAGGTCCACGCGGCCGGACTGCAGGCTCGTGATCAGGGAGCCGAACGCCATGTCCTCATACGACACCGAAACGCCCAGCTTCGCGCCGATCGCCTTCGCCAGGTCCACCTCGTAACCGATCGGCGTCTTGCCGTCGCTCGAGTAGAAGTTGTTGGGCGCCGACTGGATGTTCGACGCGAGGTGCAGCGTCTTGGCCTGCGTGACGGCCGACGGCAGGGCGGCGGTGAGCTGCGCGTCCGCCTTTACGGCGGCGATCAGCGCGGCGTTGTCCGGGATGGGCGAGGCTCCTCCGCCGGCCGGCAGCCGCGTGCCGCCGGCGCCGTCGGGACCACCTCCGCAGGCCGCGGTGACGAGGGCGAGCGCACCGGTCAGCAGGGCAGCCTGCCAGGCGCGGGTACGGGACGGCGACCGCATCGGGGACCTCCAGGACGTCGGGTTGGGCGGAACGGTACAACTGGTTGTTGAAGTGGTCAACAGACAGTTGAAGCCCGCTGGTTCGCTAAAGTTCGATCATGCGCATCGGAGTGCTCGGAGCCGCGGGAATCGTCCCGGAAGCTTTGCTCAAGCCGGCCCGGGAGAACCCGGACGTCGACATCGCGGCGATCGCGGCGCGCGACATCTCGCGCGCCCACGAGTTCGCCACGAAGCACCGCATCCCCGAAGTACACGCGACCTACGAAGAGTTGCTCGCGGACCCGTCCATCGACGCCGTGTACAACCCGACGCCCAACGGCCTCCACGGCCGCTGGACCCTTGCCGCCCTGGCCGCCGGCAAGCACGTGCTCTGCGAGAAACCCTTCACCGCCAACGCTTCCGAGGCCCGCCTGGTTGCCGACGCGGCCGAAGCGGCCGGGCTTGTGGTCATGGAGGCCTTCCACTACCGCTACCACCCGTTCACGCGGCGCATGGAGGAACTGCTGGCGTCCGGCGAGCTGGGCGAGGTGCAGCACATCGAGACCGCGGTGTGCTTCCCGCTGCCGCGCTTCAAGGACATCCGCTACAACCCCTCCCTGGCGGGCGGCGCGACCATGGACGCGGGCTGCTACGCCGTCCACATGGCACGCGTCCTGGGCGGCGCGACCCCCACTGTCGTCGACGCTCGTGCCAAGCTGCGTTCCCCGGAAATCGACCGCGCCATGACGGCGTCCTTGCGCTTCCCGTCCGGCGCGACGGGCCGCGTGCGCGCCTCGCTGTGGTCGTCGGACGTCCTGCGCATCAGCGCCCGCGTCGTCTGCCGCGGCGGCGAACTGCGGGCGATCAACCCGCTCTCACCGCAGTTCTGGCACCGCCTGTCCATTCGACGCGGCGATTCCCGCTCAGTGGAACGCTTCTCCCACCGGCCCTCGTACGCCCACCAACTGGAAGCCTTCGCCGACGCAGTGTTGCGCGACGTGCCGAGCCTGACGCCCCCATCGGACGCCATCGAAACCATGACCGTCGTCGACGCGATCTACGAGGCCGCCGGCTTGCGCCCTCGCGTCCCCACGTCCTGACGCACCTTCATCAACGCGAACCCCAGCAGGTTGAGCCCCCGCCACGCGCGGGGCTCACCCACGCGCTGGTCGTCCGGCGCCAGCCCGATCCCCCACACCCGATCCACCGGACTCGCCTCGACGAGCACGCGCTCCCCCGTGTTGGCCAGGAACTCGGCCAGCCCGGCGTTCTGCCCGAACTTCGCCACGTTCCCCTCGACAACAATGTCGAACCGGTTGGCGTTCCACACTTCGTCGTTGAACCCTCTGACTTCACGACCCAGGGCCTTCGCCGCTCCGGGATGCCTCGCGGCTCGGATGCGCTCCGCCGTGGAGTCGTCTCCGAAGAGGGTTGCCTTTCGCCACATCATGAAGTGCTCGGCGGTCGCGAAGAGCCGACCGTCCACCTCGAATCCAGCCGGCCACCACTGACTGAGGCACCCGGCCCCAATCCGCCCACCCGGGTCCGGCCGGTGCCCCCAGAAGGGCAGGTACTTGAAACGCCGCCCCCGGTCCAAGGCACGACAGAGCTCATCGAACGTCCGCGGCTGTGGTCCCATACGGACAGTGTGGACGAGGTCGGGGAGTTTCGCCCGGGGTTTTCGCAGGTTGACGGCCTGGAGGCTGAGGTTCGGGGGAACGGGGCGGCTGGATGGGGGATGGGATTTTATCGCTGAGTGGGATATGGGATGGGGTGCAGTTGGGGAGTTCGGTGGTGTGAGGCTGGGGAGGGTCTGTGGTGGGGTGGTTGATTCGCGGTGGGATTCGAGCGGTTCGGCCCATGCTTGACAACGCGATTTGACCCACCGCGGCAACGCTGGGCGACTCACCAGGCAATGCTGACCGACCAGCCCCGGCAATGCGACGCGGCCCACTCCCCAAGACCTAACGCGACGCACCCCAGCAACGCGAGTTGACCCACCTCTCGCAACACAACTCAACCCATCCCCTACGACTCAAGGCACCCGTACCAACAACGCAACGCAACACGGCCTCCGAAACGGAGCCCCCTTCCCGACCACCCCTGGTTCCTCACCACACAAGCCACACCCTTCCCCCACCACAAAACGCAACAGGCACTCCCAACCGCGGGAGACCTCCCACCCCCCTCCCCTTCCCCTCCCGGCTCCCCGACAAGAAGCCTCAGCGCGGTTCGGGCTGGTTGTCAAGGTACGCTTTCCCGCCTTGACAACCAGCCCCGAACCGTAGCCACAATTGTCGGCTTCGGGGAGCTCTCGTCGAGCTTCTTTTTCTTTTCGCCGAAGGCGATGCTCTTCAGGAAAGAAAAAGACCCGCCTACGGCGGAAAAGAACTGCACATATCACCACCCCGATTTTTCTATCGTTCTACGGTGCTCGCTTTGTGTCAAGGCTGGAAAGCGTACCTTGACACAAAGCGAGCACCGTAGAGAAAGTAAAGAATCGGGGGGTGCGCCGGGGGAAAGGATGTTGAAGGAGTCTTCGTTGCAGTCCTAGTGGGGGCTTGGCAATGCAACGACATCCGCACAACCAAGCAGATGGCTCGGGAATGCCAAGCGGCCGCTTAGCCTTCGGCCGCACCTTCAAACCAGTCGCCGATGTTCTTCCAGGTAAACGCCAGCTTCCAAGACTCGTCGACAGCAAGCCATCCAGCGGCCGCGGCAGTGATCTTGTCGCGGGAAACAGTCAGCGTCTGGTAATGACGGGAAGGGGGCGCCATCGCGATACCCAAGCTGATAAGTGCCATTGGGGGTATACCAAACCTGCCAGTAGGTGTTCTCGACACCACCATCGAGAATCAGGTGACCGCCGCGGGGCAGGGATTCCATTACAGCAGCGATGTTGTTCTCGGTGGGGTTCTCCAGGTTGAGGCCGGCGGACGTCTCCATCGTTACCGAGGTGATCACCTCTCGGGTCGCTGCGGTCGAGCCGAAGGATATCGCTGCGACGAGCATTGACCGGTGCACGTGAACCCCATCCCCCACCGAAGCCATCCGCGCCGCCAGCTAGCGTGGCCGGTATGGAGATCGATCTGACCGCCCGCAGCGACGAGTTCCGGGCCTTTTGGACCGAGCGGAGGCTGGCATCGCTGACCACGGTCCGGCCGGACGGCACGCCGCACGTCGTGGCGGTGGGAGTCACCGTCGACTTCGAGGCCGGCGTAGCGAGGGTCATCACGTTTTCCGACTCCCACAAGGCGCGCCTCGCCAAGGCCGCGGGCGAGAGTGGCGTAGCGGCGGCGGTCTGCCAGCTCGAAGGCCCCGTCTGGTCCACGCTGGAAGGACTCATGGTCCTCCGCGACGACCCGGAAGCCGTCAAGGACGCCGAAAACCGGTACGCCGCGAGGTACCGTCAGCCGAAGCCGAATCCCAAGCGGGTGGTGTTGGAGATCCGCGTCAGGAAGGTCATCGGCAACGCCTAGCCGCGGGCGTGCACCAGCCAGGTGTACTCCGCGATCAAGGCGGCGAGGTCCGTGTCCTCACCGGCGGCCGCGAGTTGCTGGTGTCCCACGAGCATCGCCAGGCCGAGGGCGGTGAGGGTGCGAGCGAGGGCGGCGTCCCCGACCAATCCCTTGACTGCCCGCCCCACGGTCTTCAGCCGGGCGTCGTCCACCCGCTTCTGGGCCGCGCGCACGGCCTCGTCGTTGGCCGCCCAGGCACGGATCGCGGCCTCGGCCTTGTGGTGCAGGCCGAGCGTCAGTTCCATGAGCGCCGCGAAGTCAGCGGCGGGGCCGGCTTGGCCGAACGAACCCGAGGCCAGGATCAAAACCTGCCGGTTCTCCCAAAAGACCAGTAGATCCTCGACGAACGCCGACCAGCCGCCGAAATGGTGATAAAAGGTCCGCTCGTCACACCCAAATCGCGGCACAAACGGCCGACGTTCAAACCGGCGAAACCATCCCCGGCGAGCACGCCGAGCGCCGCTTCGAAGTACTGCTCCCGGGTCACCGCGGCCATCAGACGTTGCGGTCCCGATCCCGCCAATAGGGCTCCCGCAGCGAGCGCTTGAGGATCTTCCCCGTCGCGTTGCGCGGCAATGCTTCGAGAACGTCAACGCTGCCAGGGCACTTGAAGTGCGCCAATTGCTTCCGGCAGAACTCCAGCAGCTTGTCCACGTCGAGCACCTCGCCCGGCACCGGCGCGACAACGGCCTTCACCTGCTCGCCCCACCGTTCGTCCGGCACGCCGATCACGGCGACCTCCGCGACGCCGGGGAACTCGGCCACCACGCGCTCCACCTCGGGCGAATAGACGTTCTCGCCACCGGTGATGATCATGTCCTTCACGCGGTCTTCGAGAAATACAAACCCACCGCCATCGACGCGGCCGATGTCGCCCGTGCGCACCCAGCCGTCGACGATCGTCTCGGCGGAGGCTTCGGGTTTGCCCAGGTAGCCCGACATCCGCTGGTCCGTGCGGATCCACACCTCGCCCGACTCGGTGTTCGCCAACGTCGCCGGGTCGACGATCCGGACCTCGACCCCGGGCAGCGGCGTGCCGGCCGAAGCCAGACGCTCGGGGCGAGACGCGTCGCGGTGCGCGACGCCGTCGAGAGTGGTCACGGCGCCGGACAACTCAGTCATGCCGTACACCTGCACGAACTCCATGTCCGGCCAGGCGGCCAACGCCGTGCGCAGCAGCGGGAGCGGCATCGGCGAAGCGCCGTAACCGAGGTACTTCAGCCGGGAGAACCCGGCGATCGCCTGTTCCCCCGCCTGCACGATCGCGCCGACCACCGCCGGCACGAGGAAGGCGTGCGTCGCCCCCGCGGCCAGGGCGCCGAACAGCGACGGGGCGTCCGGTTCGCGGGTCATGATCGTCGGCAGGCCGGTGAGGAAACCCAGGATGGCGTAACAGGTTCCGCCGACGTGGAACAGCGGCATCGCCACGAGGTTCTTGTCGCCGTCGGCCATCGGGAAGGCCGTGCCCACGGCGGTGCCGTGCGTCAGCACACTGCGGTGAGTGAGCACCGCGCCCTTCGGGAATCCCGTGGTACCGCTGGTGTACATCACGAGCACGCCATCGTCCTCGGTCACCGGCGGCAAGTCCACAGAGGACGGATCGCCCGCCGACACCAGAGCCTCGAAAGCGTCGGACTCCCCGCCCACGACAACGAACCGCCGCAAAGCAGGAAGCCGACCCCGGATCTCCTCCAGAACCGGCACCAGCTCCGCCCCGACGAACACGATCTCCGCACCGGAATCCGCGAGGATGTAAGCCAGTTCGTCGGGCGAAAGCCGCCAGTTCACGATCGCGTTGGCCGCTCCCAGCGCCGCCACCGCGAAGGACACCTCAAGGCACGCCGGGTGGTTCTTGTCCACGAACGCCACCCGGTCGCCGCGCCCGACGCCGTCGGCCGCCAGCGCCGCCGACAGCCGCCGCACGCGCTCGTCGAACTGCGCCCAGGTCCGCGTCACGCCGCCGAAGGTCACCGCCGGCTCGTCGCCCCCTTCGCGCGCCCAGTGTTCGAGCACGTCTCCCAGCAGACGGAAGTCGGGACGTTCGTCGACAGCCATGCAGCGGCTCCCTTCGCAGGCACCAGCGCCATAGAGTGCTCTATGGTGCGGCGCCGAAACCCCCGCCGTCAACACCCCGGCCAGGGGAAACTCGCTCAGGCGAAGAGCGCCAGCACCCCTTCGGCGCTGCGCACCACCACGTGCGCGGCCGCGCGCTCGGCCGGCGGGCGATCCTGCCGCTCGGCCTCGTGCCGCCACCGCAGCACGGCGTCCGCACCGGCGGCGTAGACCTCCCGCGGGTCCGTCTCGAAGTCGAGGCCCAGCCGTTCCTCCGGCGTCGTCCCCTGCGCCCCCAGCAGCCGCACGGCCTCGTCCGCGGGCTCACCGGACAGCGCGGTCCGGCCACCGCGGATGTCGGCGATCAGGCGCAGCTCCGTGAAGTCGTGGGCGGTCGCCGCGAAGCGCTCCACGCGCGCCTTCAGCCGGTCACTGCCCGGCCGCGGTTCGTTCTGCAGCACGGTTTCCAGCCGCACCACGGCCGTACGCGCCTTCAGCGCCTCAGCGCGCGCCGCGAAGCACCCCGCGACGGTGTCCCGCAGCTCCCCCAGACCACTGCGCCGCACGAGCTCCGTGGACAGCTTCACGCGGCTGTCGCTGCCCGTGCGGATCAACGTCAGCGCCAGCTTCACCCCGAACAACCCGAACCGCGAAACCAGCGAACGCCGCGTGTCCACCGAAACCGGCCCCGGGAACGCGGGATCGGTGAACGCGTCCACCGACAGCAGGTAGCGCTCCAGCTCCTCGCGCGGCACGGCGGCGAACGCGGCCAGCAGCTCGAACTCGTCGTCGGTGAACGCGCGGGCGCCGTACGCGAGCTGCGCAGCTACGGCGATCACGCCCTGCGCTCCGCTGCACAGCGGGTCTTCGCGCCACGCCCGGCGCGCCAGCTGCTTGGCCGTGAGCAGCGCGTCGATGCGGCCCGCGCCCGTTTCGTCGGCGCGCGCGAGGACCAGGACCGTGTCCACGGCCGTCTGCCGCGCAAACGCCGAGCGCGCGGCCGGGTGCGTGCTCGCCAGCTCGTCGGGCTCGAGGTGGCGCAGCAGCCGCACGGTCGCGTCGGTCACTACCGAGGCGGACGGGTCGTCGACGAGCGTCAGATCGCGCAACGACCGTGTTTCGCCGAGTGCCGCGGCGAGCGTCGACTTGCCCGTGCCCGGCGCGCCGGTGATGCCGACGCGCAGCGGTTCGTCGAGGTGGTTGAGTGCTTCGTGCAGCGACGCGGCAGCGCGTGAGCTGTCGCGGTAGAGGCCGCAGGCTTCGGCCAGCAGGCCGCGGACGTCCTCGGTCACGCCGGCAGCTCCCTCGGCGCGCGGCCCGCGAGCACACCCAGCTCGCCGGCGCGCTGGTGCAGACCGGCCAGCCGCTCGATCTCGCGGCGCAGCTTCACCATCCGCCGTTCGCGCTCGGCCGAGCCGGCGATGATCGTCTCGCGCTCGCGCGCGAGCTGGTCGGCCAGCTCCTCGGCCAAGCCGGTGAAGTGGTCGCGCAGCTTCCGCTGCACATGGCGGATCGCGTCGCGGCACTCCTTGGAGAAGCGCAGGAAGACGTCGTCGACGTGGCGCTGCGCGGTCATCTTCGCCACCGCTTGGCGGCGCTGCAGCCGCATGCCTCCCTCGTCGCTGATCGTCTTCGCCGCGAAGGCCGCGCCCGCGCCGAGCGAAACGGGGTTGATCAGCGGCAGCCCGGCGAGGCTCGTGACGAGGCCGAACATGAGCACACCGCCGTAGGAACCACGCAGACCCGTGAACAGCTTCTGCCCGATCTTGAACCCCTCGATGCGCGGCTGGCGGACGTCGGCGATGAGCTCGGCACCCGATTCCCCGAGCCGCAGGTCGTGCAGGTCGTACTGCGCCCCGAACGCCGCGGCGACGGCTTGGGCGATCCACTCCGCGCGGTCGGCGGTGAAGTTGTAGTTCGTCTCCACGGCCTCGGCGAGCGTCTTGTCGAGCCACGGCCCGAACTCGTCCCACACCTTCACCGGGTCGCCCTTGTCGAAGGTCTCGTCGATGGTCTCGACGATCTTGCGGGTGCGCTCGCGCAGGTCGTACTCGGCGTCGGACTGCAGGTCGGCGATCTCGTCGGCCAGCAGGTTCTGCCAGCGGGTGTTGCGCTTGCGCAGCTCGTCGGCCTTGCGCTGCGCGCGGTGCAGCAGGGTCGTCTGGTCCACGCCCGCGTCCTGCCCGGCGAGCTCCGCACGGGCCCGCAGCGTCTCCACGAGCTCGGCGGTCGCCGCACGCACGCTCAGGGCCGCCAGCACGGCGCTCGTGTGCTCGGGCGGCCGCGCGGCCTGCTCGGCGATCCACGTGAGCAGCGGGGGGAAGCCGGAGCGCGAGTTGAGGTCCTGGTCCCCCGCCTTCGCCGCGGCCATGCGCACGGTGGCCGACACGGGCAGCACGGGCGAGTCGATGCCGGCGCCTGCCAGCAGCGCGCGGTCGCGTTCGGCGACGGCGCGCCAGCTCGGGCAGACGTCGATCTTGGTCAGGGCGACCACGACGTGGGGGCACCACGTGCGGACGTGGTGGGCGAGCGCGACCTCCGCCTCGCTGAGCGGGGTCGTGGCGTCGGAGACGAGCACGACGGCGTCGGCGTCGGCCAGCACGTCGAGGGCGGCGGCGGTGCGCGGCGAGCGCGGGTCGCCGATCGCGGGGGTGTCGACGAGCACGAGGCCCGCCGAAAGCAGTTCGCGCGGCACGCCGACGTCCACACGGCGCAGCGAGCCCGGGGGGCGTGCGCCGAGTTCGCCGGTCAGCTTTTCGACCGGCACGGGCACGCGTTCGTTGCCGCGGCCCACGAGCGTGGCCGTGGGTTCGGCCGAGTAGCCGATCTCGACCGGCACGGCGGGCGTCGCGGCGTCGCCGACGGCGCAGACGGGTGCGTTGAGCACGGCGTTGACCAGGTAGCCCTTGCCCTGCTTGGGAAAACCCAGCACGGCGACTCGGGTCGCGCCTGGCGGCCGGTCGCGGCGCCGGCGCAGACGTTGCACCAGGTCTTCGCGGCCGTGGGACCGGCAGGCGTCCAAGGTCTCGTCGAGCACTTCGAGCCAAGCGGAAGCGGTCACGTCGAAGGAGTGTCCCCCGTGCACGAGGAGTGAGCGAACCGGGTGGTGGCTCCGCGGTCGCACCCAGACCGCGGAGCCACTCCCGTCAATGCCTGTGGATCACAGGTGCAGGTCGAGCCCGCCGCCGCCGTGGCTGGTCTCGACGCCGGCCTGGAGGTCGATGCCCAGCGTGTGCTGGCCCAGGTCCGTGACGGTCGAGACGGTGTCGTGCACCGCGCCGAGGCCGGCGTCGGTGCCCGTGTGCGCGTCGGTGCCGGTGTGGGTGTCGGCGCGCTCGCCGCCCAGGTCCGGGACGACCGAGTGCGTGAGGCCCTGAACCTCGTTGGTCACGCCGCCCACGGCGTGGTCCAGGCCGCCGGCACCGAGGCCGCTGGTGAGGTTGCCGACCTGGTCGGTGACGGAGCCCGCGAGGTCGCTGACGTGACCCTCGACGCCGCCGGCGGCCTGGGCGAGGTTGCTCGTCAGGCCACCCACGGGGGCCATGGCGCCACCGGCGACCGGCAGGTCGCTCGCGTGGAGCGGCGCGGAGCCGTCGACGGCACCGGTGACCTGGCCGGCGACGTCCTGGACCTGCGCGACGGCGCCGCTGACGGCACCGGCGTCGAGGCCGCCCGAGAGGTCGTTGACCAGGCCGAAGGCGCTGGTCGGGTCCTGCGCGAGGGCGGTGACGCCCGCGGCGGTGTTCTGCAGGTCGGTCACGCCGGACAGCGTGCCGACGGCGGGCAGCTCGCCCACGACCGGGAGGTCGCCCACGGCAGGCAGCTCGCCGACGGCCGGCAGCGCCGGCAGACCCGGGACGGCCGGGAGGGTCGGGACCGAGAGGCCGTCGACGCCGGGCAGGCCCAGCGACGAGGTGAGCGCCTGCAGCTGCTCGATGGCGCCCGCGGGGCCGTCGGCGAGGACACCGGTGAGGTCGCCCGCCTGCGGCAGGGCGGGGAGCGCGCCCAGGTCGTCGACCGGGATGTAGTCGAGCACCAGCGGCATGACCTCGTGCACGTCGGCGGCGCTGATGTCGCCGAGGCCGGCGGCCTGCAGGGCGGCCTGCGGGTCCTGGGCGAAGGCGGCCAGCGACATCGGGTCGCTGAGCAGGGTGAGCGTGAAATCGTGCAGGGTCTGCACCGGGTCCATGTGGGGATCTCCAGAGGTGTTGACTGCGGGGGATTGGCCCGGCCGTCCCCGGCCAGGTTGCCGATGAAGGTAGAGACGGGGCGCCCGGTCCACATCGGGGTTCACTCCCAGTTGTCGCGCGTTCCGCCGTTAGGGGGTCGCCGGCTCCCCGTTAGGGAGCGGGGGTGACTCATCGGCCCACCAGTGGGGTTAAAACCGACATTCGCGCGTCGCCGGTGACCCGAACGCGTGAGGATCGCCGGGGGCCCGGGGATCCGGCTGCGCACCCCTCCGGGACGGCCCCTCGAAACCGGCTCCGCACCCCCGTTCACATCGGCGTTCACTAACAGTCGCAGCTCGCTCAGCCGTTAGGGGGTCGATATGAGATCGTTAGGGAGTTACGGGCTCATCCGTTCGGGGGCTCGGTTGGGTAAATCCCACCCGAGCTTGCCCGGATGACCCGAACGGGTGAGGATGGCGTTCCCCTAGGGGGCGGATTGCTCTCCTTGGCCCGTCCCAGTGCGACGAAGGGAGGAAGCGGCGTTGCCCTATGTGCTCGGCATCGATGTCGCCCACGCCCGGACCCACGCCGCCACCCGCCGGAAGCTTGCCGACGGCTGGGGCGCCCCCGAACCGCTGTGGCTCGGCGAGAGTTCGCCGGCCGCGGCCACCGCGTTATTCCTGGACGATGAGGGTTATCTGCTCACCGGTGACGCCGCGGCGCGCGCCGGAACGAGCGTTCCGTCTCGATTGCTGACGGGGTTCCACCGCCGCATCGGCGACGACGTCCCCGTGTTCGTCGGGGGCGAGCGGTTCTCGCCGGAGTCACTCACCGCAGTCCTCGTCGAGGGCATCGCGGAGCACGCGGGCGCTCAACTCGGAGGAGCACCCCGCCACCTCGTCGTCACCCACCCCGGTGATTGGGGCGACTACCGGCGTGACCTTCTGCGACGAGCGCTGGGTGAATCCGGCTTCGCCGCCGTGACTTTGGTGCCCAGTTCCATTGGCGCCCTTTATGCCCATCTGCCCGATCCCGGACCCGGCGACCGGACGGCGGCGGTGTGCGAGTTCGGGCCCGACGGCGTCACCGTCACGCTCGCCACGGCGTCCGGCTCGGGCGGCTGGGTGGCGCGCACGAGCACCGAGGGCGTGGCGCCCGCGGCGGCTGTGAGCACGGCTTTCGCGCTCGCCCACGGGATTTCGGTGCTGCCCGACGCGTTGGCGGGCATCGTGTTCTCCGGTGAACCCGGGCCGGGGGCGCTGCCGGGCCGGTTGCCGTGCCCCGTGTTCGCCTCACCCCAGCCCCCGCTCACGGCCGCGTTCGGAGCCAGTAGCCTCGCCGCTCAACGGATGAGCCCGCCCGCCCGGCGGGAGCAGCCCGTCGCGGAGACGACCCTGATCCCCAAGGTCGACTCGGTGCCCGAGCTCGCCGAGCGGCCCTCCCCGCCGCCGGTGGACATCACGCCGTTCGAACTGCCCCCGTCCGAAGGCGCCGCGAAACTGCTGCGCCGCTGGCGTCCGCTCGCCGCGGCCGCCGCGGTGCTCGCGATCGGTTCCTCGGTCCTGATCGCCGCCCTCTCCTCCCACGAAGCCACGGCGGACAAGGGAACCGCCCCGGCCCACCCCGCGTCCCTCACGTCATGCGCCCGCCCGGGCGCGGCCCCCACCGGTGAAGGTCACTGTTGAACGCACTGCTGGCGAAAACCGGCACCGACGCCGTCCACCCCGTTGCGCGCCTGCTCCTCGCCGAGCTGGCGGCTGCGACCGCCACGCCCGCGCGGCTCGTGGTCGTCGCGCCCGGTGGCTACGGCAAGACCACGCTGCTCGGCGCTCTCGAGTCGGGCTGCCGCGAGGCCGGCGTCGACGCGACGCTCGTCGACGACGCCGACCAGCTCGGCGAGGAGGACGTGGCGAGACTGACGGCGCTGGCGGGACCGGTCGTGCTGGCGCACCGGCCGAACCCGCGTTCGGAAGCGTTGCGAGCGTTGGCGGAACCCTTCGCCCGTCAGGTGGCGCTGCCGCCGCTGGACGCCGAGGAGGTCGGGGCGCTCGCGCGGCAGCTCACGGGCCGGCTCGTCGACGGGACGGCTGCCGCCGCGTTGCACTCCCGCACCGGCGGGGTGCCGAGGCTGGTGGAGCGCGCGGTGACCGGGCAGCTCGGCGAGTTCCGGGCCGAGCTGGCGGAGCTCGACGACGACGTGCTGCGGTACTTGATCGCCGCGGAGGCCGGGGCCGGCCGCAATCTCGACCTGCTGTGCGCCTTGCTGGAGCTGGCGCCGGATCGGTTGCCCGAGGTCGTCGACGGTGCCCGCGCGACGGGGCTGCTCGACGCGAACGACGGGTTGTTGCCGGTCGCCGCGGAGGCCGTGCGGACGTACGGACCGCCGGCTCGTCGGCTGACGGTGTTGCAGCAGCTCGTGGAAATCCAGCTGCGGGGCGGGTTGCCCGTGCTGGAGCTGGCGAAGTCGTTGCTGGACACGGGAAGTTCGGGTGCGAGCGCGGCGGCTGCCTTCGCGGCGGCCGCGGGTGAGGCGTTGCCCGGGGACACGAAGCTGGCGGCGCGGCTGTTCGGAGCCGCCGCCGAGGCGGGGGCGCGCGACACGGCCGTGACGACGGGGTGGGCCCGGGCGGCGGCGTTGTCGGGTGACCTGGACACGGCGCTGCGGCTGGGTGACGGGATGTTGAGCGGCGACGATCCCGAGGCGCGGGCCGCCGGGGCGGAGATCGCCGCGACGGTGTTGGCGCACCGGGGTGAGCTGGCGCGGAGTGCGGAGCTCTATCGGTGGGCCGCGGCGGCGGACGCTTGTGCGCCCGGTTTCGGCGACGGTGACGCCGGGCCGGATCTGACCGCGTCGACCTGGGGCGCGCCCCGACCGACACCCGGCCACAACGCGCCCGTGCCCGGGGAGGTTTGGGCGCCTTCGTGGAACAACGCCCGCGGGCCCGAGGTGTACCGGTGGGCCGGGCGCGGGGCCGCGAACGCGTTCGCCGCGATCGCGCTCGTCGGGTCCGGCCAGCTGGACGCGGCGCGGACCTTGGTTGACGCGCCCGTGCCCGGGGTGGCGCCGACGTTGTTCGCCGGCGCAGTGGCGCGGACGGCCGGCGGCATCGTCGACTCGGTGAGCGGGCAGGGCGCGGACACGCTCTCGGCGCTCGTCGGGGCGGCCGCGATGCTGGAGCCGGCCGCCACGGGCGCCCCGCTGCCGGACAGCCCGGCCGCGCTGGCCGCGCTCGTCGGGCTGCACTCGGGTGAGCTGGGGCTGGCCGAATCGGTGCTGGACCGCGCGCTGGCCAGCGACGTCGGCGGCGACCTGCTCACCGCGCGGCACCGGCTGTTGCTCGGCTGGGTCGCGATGACCAGCGGGCACCTCACGGCCGCCGCCGAACACCGCGACGCCGTGGCGGGCACCCGCCTCGAAGCCCGCGACGAGCTCTTCTTCGCGACGCTCGAACTCGGCCTCGCCCGGCGCGCGAGCGACCTGGTGGGGCTGCAGCAGTCGTGGGACCGCGCGTACCAGGCGTCAATGCGGCAGCAGACCGACCTGTTCACCCTGCTGCCGCTGGGCGAGCTGGCCATCGCCGCCGCCCGCACCGGCGCGCACGCGAAGCTCACGCGGCAGCTTCGCCACGCCCACGCCATGCTCGGCGAGCTCGGCAACCCTCCACTGTGGACGGTCTCCCTGTGCTGGCACGAGCTGCACGCCGCCATCACCGTGGAAGACCTGGACACCGCTTCCCACCAGCTGGCCGCCCTGACGAGCTTCGCCGGCCACGGCCGTTACCCCGCGGCGCTGGCCCGCGCCGCCACGTGCTGGCTCGCGGTCCTCGGCGGCGCCTTCGACCACGACGAAGTCTCCGCGGCCGCCGCCGAACTCCACGAACTCGACCTCTGCTGGGACGCCGCCCGGCTGGCCGGCCAGGCCGCCATCCGCACGTCCGACCGCAAAGCCATGGTCCAGCTCCTCGAAGCCGCCCGCCAGTTCCAGGCCGGCACCGGCCGCCGCGAATCCGCCACCCCGGAACCCGGCGCCGCCCCCGGCCTCAGCACCCTGAGCGAACGCGAGCTCGAAGTCGCCCGCCTCGTCGTCGACGGCCTGACGTACAAACAGGCCGGCAGCAAGCTGTTCATCTCCGGCAAAACCGTCGAACACCACATGGCGCGGATCCGGGCCAAGCTGGGTGCGGCGGACCGGCGTGAGCTGCTCGCGACGCTCCGGGAGCTGCTCGCCAAACCCGACCTGTCCTGAGGCGCGGCGGGCGGGTCAGTCAGTCGCCGCTGGGGCCGAACCCGCACAACGCTGCCGGCCCCGGCGCACCGGCAACTGCCCAAGCCTGCGGCCACTGGCGAAGTCGGCGCGGCGCAAGGCCGCCCCGTCCGGAAGCGACGGCGCCGCGGACCGGCGTGAGCTGCTCGCGACGCTCCGGGAACTGCTCGCGACATTGCGGGAACTGCTCACCAAACCCGACCTGTCCTGAGGCGCAGCAGGCGCGTCAGTCAGTCGCCGCTGGGGCCGAACCCGCACAACGCTGCCGGCCCCGGCGCACCGGCAACTGCCCAAGCCCGCGGCCACTGGCGAAGTCGGCGCGGCGCAAGGCCGCCCCGTCCGGAAGCGACGGCGCCGCCGACCGGCGTGAACTGCACGCGACGCTCCGGGAACTGCTCGCCAAACCCGACCTGTCCTAAGCCACAGCAGGCGCCTCAGTCAGTCGCGGCTGGGGCCGAAGCGTTCCGTGCGGATCGAGTGCGGCGAGTGGCCCAGAGCCAGCAGAGCGTCGGCCACTGTCTCCACAAAAGCGGTGGGCCCGCAGACGAACGTGGTAGGCCCGAAGTCCGCGGGCCAGCTAGCCGTGTTGAGGGTCGCGACGCTGATGCGCCGCGGAATCCCCGGGGCGCCGTCGGGGAGTTCGCGGGTGTAGACGTACGTGACGTCCAGGCCGGCGTACGGCTTGCGCAGCTCGGTGGCGTAGTAGAGGTCTGCGGGGGTCCGCACGGAGTACACCAGGCGGAACAACGCGCGGCTCCCGGCGGCGCGGCGGGCGCGGATCATCGCCATCAGCGGCACCACGCCGGAGCCGCCCGCGACGAGCAGGACGGGGGCGGGGTCGGTGGGGCGCCAGACGAACCAGCCGCCGATCGGGCCGCGGATCTCGACGGGGTCGCCCACGGCGTAGGGGCCCGTGAGGTGTTCCGAGACCTCGCCGCCGGGGACGCGCTGGACCGTCAGCTCGAGACGGTCGCCGTCGGAGGGCGCGGCGAGGGAGTAGCTGCGCTGGGCGGTGTAGCCGTCGGCGGCGGTGAGGCGGACGTCGACGTGCTGGCCCGCGAGGTGGCCGGGCCAGCCGGGGACGTCGAGCACGAGGGTGCGGGCCGTCGGCGTCTCCTGGCGGATCTCCGCGAGGTACGCGACGCGCCAAGCTAGTCGCCCTGATACCGCTGTTCGCGCCATGGGTCTCCGTAGTCGTGGTAGCCGGAGGACTCCCAGAAGCCCGGCTCGTCCTTCGTGGCAAGTTCCAGCCCACGCACCCACTTCGCCGACTTCCACAGGTACAGGTGCGGCACCAGCAGCCGCGCCGGCCCGCCGTGTTCCGGGGTGAGCGGCTTGCCGTTGTACTCGTACGCGATCCACGCCTGCCCGTCGAGCAGGTCGGCGAGCGGCAGGTTGGTGGTGTAGCCGCCGTAGGAGTGCACGAGCACGTAGTCGGCGGCGGTGTCGAGGTCGCCGATCAGCGTCTCCACGGGCACGCCGCGCCAGCGCGTGTCGAGCTTGGACCACTGCGTGACGCAGTGGATGTCCACGGTGAACTTCTCGCTCGGCAGGGCGGTCAGCTCGCCGAACGACCACGAGCGCTTCTCGCCCTTCTCCGTGGTGACCGCGAACTCCCACTTGTCCAGGTGCACGCGCTGCGTCGGGCCCGCCGACAGCACGGGGAAGTCCTCCGTGAGGTACTGGCCGGGCGGCAGCCGCGGGTTGCCGCCGCGGGCGCGACCGGCGAACCCCGGCGTGATGACACCCATCGCGGACTCCTTTCGCCAACCCTCCGACGCCCAGCGCAGCCTACCCGCGAACGTGCAGTCCGAGCGATGTCACCAGCACCGTAGCTTGTTCAGGCGACACGATCGCCCCGCCGAGCTCGGCGTGCACCGGGTCGAGCGCCGACAGGTCACTCCCCCGCAGTTCGGCGCCACCGAACTTCACCTCCAGCAGCTCGGCACCCGACAGATCGACGTCGGCGAACGTGGCCCCCGTGCAGTCCGCGCGCGTGAGGTCGGCCTCGCGCATCCGCACGCCCTGGAAGGTCGAGCCGCGCAGGTCCGCGCCCGCGAGTCCCGCGAACGACCAGTCGCCCCCGAGCACCTTCATCGGCCGCAGCGAGCACTCGGTGAACCGGCTCCCCACGAGCTTGCACCCGCTGAACTCCGCGTCGAACAGGTTGCAGCGCGTGAAACCGCAGCCGGTGAACGCCGTGTCCACGTGCTTCGAGGCGTTGAAGCGCACGTTGCCGAACACGCAGTCGACGAACGAGACACCGCGAGTGACGGCCTCGGTGAGGTCGACCTCGTGGAACTCGCACCGCTCGAACCGCCGCCCGGTGAACTCCTCGGCGTACCAGTCTTCGCGGCGGAAGGTCAGCTCGGTCGCCGGACGCTCGGACTCTGGGGGCACGGACTCTGAGGGCTCAGCGGTGTGGGGCACGCGGCCAGGCTAGCCGCCGCGTACCGCTCGTCGGCCGGCCTGCCCCGTCGACCAACCGGCGCAATTTGACCGGTGACGCGTTTCACCCTCACCCGGAAGTGGGAATTAACCAGCATGTCCAGATGGCGAACGTCCACCAGAACCAACACGGCAGCCCGAGTGATCACCGGAATCGGCGCGTTGTTCGCGTTCATCGAGGTGCTCTACCTGGTGATGCTGCTCGCCGGCGCCAACGCCGCGAACGGCTTCTTCATCTTCATCCGGTCATTGGCCGACCCGCTCGCACTGTTCTTCCCGGGTCTGTTCCCGGTGAGCAACCCCGACCTCGCAGTCATCCTCAACTACGGCCTCGCCGCGGTGTTCTGGCTGGTCGTCAGCGGGATCATCGCGCGGCTCGTCCCCCGCTGACCCGTTTTTGCCCCGGCCAAACGTGTTTCACGCCAATACCGGCGAAAAGCGCGGTGAACGCCACAGCCGGAAGCGACCGGTTACCGCGCCCCATACGATGTCCGGGTGAGCGACGGCAGATGGTTCGAGGGCTGGCCCGAAATCGCGGGCCTCGCCGCCGCGGCGGGTCGTTCCCTGCTGCCGAACGTGCCCGCCACGCCGGCTGCCCTCGCCCGCACGGTCACCGAACAGCTCGTCGGCCGCCGGCTCACGGCGAAGGCCAACGGCGGCGAAGCCCGCTTCACCCTGACCGAACTCGACTACCCCGCCGATTCCCTGCGCCTGGCCACCGGCCGCCTCGGCGACGTGCGCCTGGTCGCCGAGGACGTCGAGTGGCCGACGTCCGCGACGAGCACCATCCCGCTGCGCCGCTTTGTCCTGCTGGCCAAGGACGTCCGCCTGCGCAGTCTCCCGACTCCCACTGTGGTTCCGGGTGAGGTCGAGCTGGGCATCACCGTGCCCGGCAGCGTCGTGCGGGAACGCGTGGCCGACGCCCGGCCTGGTCTCGTCACAACCCCGCACGACGACGGCTTCCAGGTGCGCTGGGCCAAGCACCCCGGCTGGGGCCGGCTCACGCTCACGCCCGCCATCGCCACGGACGCCGTGGTGCTCACCCCGACGACCCTCCACATCGGACAGCGGGAGTTCCGCGCCCCGAAACGGATCCGGCCCGTCGTACTGCCGCTGCCCGAGCTGCCGAAGGGGCTGCGGCTCACCGCCGTGCGGCCGGCCGAGGACGAGCTCGTGCTCCACACCGTCGCCGACGAGTGGCCCGAGCGCCTCTCCCGCGTCCCGCTGCCCGACCTGCTGGCTTGGCTCACGACAGCCGCGCTCACGCTGACGCTGCCCCGGTTCCGGTAAAGCTCAAGACCACGCCACCGGCAGGGAATGCACGCCGTAGACGAGCATGTCCGTGCGCAGCGGCACTTCCTCGGCAGGAATCGCCAGGCGCAGCTCCGGCAGACGGCCGACCAGCTCCGCGAGCCCGACCCGCAGCTCGGCCCTCGCCAACTGCTGCCCCAGGCACTGATGCACCCCATGTCCGAACGCCAGGTGCGGCGTGCGCGGACGCTTGAGGTCCAGCCGTTCCGGCTCCGGCCAGTGCTCGGCCGCGCGGTTGGCCTGCGGCACCGAGATCAGCACGGTGTCACCCGCCGGGATCGTGACGCCGCCGACCTCGAGGTCCTCCGTCGCGACGCGGTTCGGTCCGATGTGGATGATCGACAGGTAGCGCAGCAGCTCGTCGACGCCGTTGTCCAGCACGGACGGGTCCTCGCGCACCAGAGCCAGCTGGTCCGGGTTTTCGAGCAACGCGAAAGTGCCCAGCGCCAGCATGTTCGCCGTCGTCTCGTGGCCCGCGCCGAGCAGCACAGTCGCGATGTCGACCAGTTCCTGCTCGGTCAGCGCCGGGTCGGCGTCGCCGTGGATCAGGCCGGACACGAGGTCGTCGGCCGGGTGCTCTCGCTTGTGCGCCACCAGCTTGCGCATGAACGCGTAGATCGACTCCGAGGCTTTCGCCCGCTCCTCGTCGCTCTTGGTCAGGTTGAGCGCGATGCCGGTGTGCTCCTGGAACTGGGCGCGGTCCGCGTAGTCCACGCCCAGCAGTTCGCAGATCACCAGCGACGGCAACGGCAGCGCGAACGCGGGCACGACGTCGCCCTCGTTCCCGGCCGCGCGCATGGCGTCGAGGTGTTCGATCGAGATCTCGCGGATCCGCTCTTCCAGCAACTGCATGCGCCGCACGGTGAACTGGCCGGTGAGCAGCCGGCGCAGCCGCGTGTGCTCGGGCGGATCCATGAACAGGAACCGGCCGTCCTCGCGCTGCACCACGTCTACGGGGCAGCGCGCCTCGCCGACCTCGTCGGGGCGCAGGTCCATCGCGCTGCGGTTGCGCACGTTGTCGGAGCTGAACCTCGTGTCGGCCAGCACCGCGCGGGCCTGCTCGTAGCCGGTCACCACCCAGGCGTGCGCGCCGTTGACCAGCTCGATCCGCGACACCGGCGCCTTCTCCGCGAGCACGGCGGGCGGGTCGAACGGGCACTTGCCGCGCTCCAGCATCTCCGGTGGGACGGGACGGCGCATCGTGGGCGGTTTCCTGGCGGTCATCGACGGTCCTTCCGGGTGGTGGGGACACGCGGAGCGGTCAGCAAACCGGTGAGGGCGTCGGTCAGGGCCTCGCCGACGAGCGCCCAGTCGGCGGGCATGCCAGTGGTCGCGGCGAGCCGCTCCTGCTCCGCGCACGTGTGGATCACCGCGACGCGCGCGGTTTGGCTCCGCAGAGCCGATTCGGCGGCCGGAAACGGTGTCACGTGCGCCCACACCGCGGCCGCGCCCTCGACGAACTCGACCGCGAGCACGGGCTCGAGGCCCTCCACGTCGAGGAGCGCCGGATCGGTCACGACCTGCGCCAGGAACCGGGCGCACCAGCTGGGGTTGCCGAGGCTCGCGAGGTGCTCGGTGTAGGGCAGCACGAGGCTGGCCACGTGGTCGCGCGGCCGCTTCGAACGCCGCACGGCCGCCACTCGTTCCTGCGCCCGCGCGGCGATCGGCTCGACGTGCGAGCGCGTGATGGCGCGGATCAGGTCTTCGCGCGTGCCGACGTGGTAGGCCAGCGCGGAGTTGTTGGCCTGACCGGCGGCCTCCACGATCTGGCGGTTGGACACCTGCGCGAGCCCGCGTTCGGCGAACAGCCGCTCCGCCGTGTGGAGGAGCAGCTCGCGAGTCGCCTCGGCCTGTTCCCGGCGCGAGCCCGGTTCCGATGTGCCCGTTACCGATGTGCCTGCCACCAGCGCACTCCCTCGTAAGACGATCTTCTTACGAAGCTAGTACTAAGACACGCGTCTGACAACCATCCGGTCGGAAATCACCGAACCGGCATCAAGACTCTTCACCGAGGTAGCGCGTGTGGTCCTCCTGGCGGTTCACGTCCGCCGAGTAGTACTCGCCGGCGAGCCTCTCCGCCTTGCCCCGCAGGAGGTCCAGCTGCTTCGCGAGCTCGTCCTCCGCACTGGTGCCGTCCGCGTCACGCCGCGAGGCGAACCAGCGCGGCAGGTTCAGGTACGTCTCCACCGACATCGGCAGATCCGTGCGCGCGAGCAGCAGCACGCGGTACTGCAGGTCCGGCGTCGAGGCGAGCCGCAGCGGGTCCTTCAGCAGGTCGGACAGCACCTCGGCGACGTGGCGCACACCGTCCACAGCGGACGGTGGCAGGCGCCCGGAGTGGCTGGACACCGTCTGCACCAACGTCTCCAGCGACGAGCGCACCTGCGCCGCCTCCACGGTCGGGTCGACGACGAGCCGCACCTTCTCCGGCGGCGCGACGAGCGCGCCCGCCGTGTAGAGCACGGCCATGACCACGAACATCAGCCACAGCGGCCCGATCACCCCGACCGCGTACAGCACGAGGCCGATCAGGCCGCCGACGCAGCCGGCGATGTTCTTGGTGGAGCCGAACCAACGCCTCATTGGTACCCGCGAATCTCCTGGAAGACACTGGACAGCTGGGTGTTGCGGGCATCGAAGACCTTGCCGCCGGTCATCGTGGCGACCTGCGTGAGCTCGTCGCCGCTGCCCTCGCCGAACAGCACCGTGAACACCGGGTTCTGCTTCATCGCCGCGGGCAGCGACGCGAAGGAGGACTTGAAGCCGTCGAGGTTCGAGCCGCTCTCGTTCTGCCCGTCCGTCATCAGCACGATCGAGTTGAACCGGTCCGGGTCCTGCGCCACCAGCGGTTCCATCACCTGATACGCGCGGTCGAGGCTGTCGTAGATCGCGGTGCCGCCGTCGGCCTGCAGGCCTTCGGCGAAGCTCTTGATCTTCGCCAGCTCGCCCTGCGGGTTCTGCTCGGGCACGGTGAACGTGACCGGCTGGCCCGGCGCGGTGTTGAACGGCAGCATCGTCACCTCCTCGCGGCTGCGGAACTGCCGGTAGCGCCCCACGAGCGAGTTGTCCGCGCCGGTGAGGCCGGCCAGCGCCGAGCGCAGTGCCTGGATGCGGTCGCCCTGCATCGAGCCCGACGTGTCGAGCACGTACAGCGTGCGCGACGGACGGCGGATCTTGCTGAAGTAGGCCGAAAGCAGCGCGTCCACGGCCTGCTGTGTCGCCGGGAACGGCAGCTCGACCAGGTCGTGGGGCACGAACTGCGCGCCGAGCTGCACACCCGGAACCACCGGACGCCGCTGCGTGACCTGCATGATCCGCCGCTGCACGTCGGGCGTGCGCAGGTAGTCGGTGAGCCGCTGGTGCGCGTCGCGGGCGTCGTTGCTCGCGCGGGTCAGCAGCGTGAGCGGGTAGTCGGCAGTGACGACGCCGTCGCTGGGGTAGATGAGTTTCAGCGGCTGCGGCAGCTTGCCGGAGGAGTTCATCGACAGCAGCACGGACTCGTAGTTGACCAGGCCGTCGACCTTCGCCCCCGGGTCCTGGCCGGTCGCGCGGCGCTGGAACGCGTCGGAGAGCCAGCCCGACGAACCGGCCGACATCACCTGCGCGCTGAAGAACTGCGTGAGCTGCGGTGTGACGGCGCTGATCTGCTGCGCGTCGATCGCCGTGCCGGAGTGGGCCAGCGCGGACGCGACGCCCACCAGCGCCGAGAAGCCGGAGTTGGACGCCGACGGGTCGGTCATCCCGTAGGTGAACTCCTTCTTGCCCGTCGCCGCGGCGATGTCACCCCACGTCGGTGCCGACTTGTCCCACCCGAGCCGCTGCGCGACCGGCTGCGACAGGCCCAGCACCACCGGCGAGCTCATGATCTTCACCTGGTTGCCCAGGCGCTTGGCCGCCTCGGGAATGCCCGCGGGGTAACGGTTCGAGGAGAACCAGACGGCGTCGTACTTGCCGTCGAGGCTGCCGTTGGAGAGCGACTCGGCGCCCTCCAGCGTGCCGGTGAACGTGAACTTCACCTTCACGCCCGTGGCCTTCGCGGCCTCGTCGAGCACCGGTTGCATGTCGGCGAGCTCGCTGCCCGCGAGGATGCGCAACGTACCGGCTTCGGGCGGCCCGCCGTCGGTGCCGGAGCTCGGATCCGACGACGAACACCCCGTCACCAGCAGTGCGGCGGCGAGCGCCAGTACCGCGAGTTTCTTCACAGCTCCCCCTCGTGCGAACGGCGCAGCCGGTCCTCGGCGCGCCGCAGCTCACCGGACAACGACTCCACTGTGGACGCCATGTGCAGCACGGCCTCGGCCTTGAACCCGTCGATCGCGTCGAGGGCCGAGTAGATCCGGTCGAACGAGTCACGCAGTGTGTCGACGGCGACCGCCGGGCCGCTCGACGCCTTGCGGATCTCCGCGCTCTGCGACTCCAGCAGCGCGGCGTTCGCGCGCAGCAGGCCGTCGGTGGTCGACTGCAGGGCCGCGACCTCGTCGAGCACGTCGCGCTGGTTGGCCAGCGCCGCGCTCACCAGCAGGGCCACGCGCAGCGCGGAGACCGTGGTGGACACCGCCCGCTCGACACCGCGGATCAGCTCGTCGTTGGTGCGGCGCACCAGGTCCAGTGCGAGGTAGCCCTGAGCGCTCACGGCCAGCTGCGTGAGCACGTCCTGGTGGCGCTGGCGGATCGGGTACAGGATGTCGGCGCGCAAAGCGTTGGCGTGCGCGGGATCCGTGAGGTCGAAGACGCCGGCCTGCCGGTCGATCGCCCCGTCCACGGCCTCCGCGAACGCCGCCGCCTCGGCGAGCCGGCCGAGCGTGGCCCACAGGCGTTCGCGCTCGCCCTTGAGCGCCGCGTTGTCGCGCCGCAGCATGTCCTGGCGGGTACGCAGCTCGCGGACCAGCGCGTTCACGGGCTCGTTGGCCGCGCGGTAGCGGTCGAGAGCGCGTTTGGCACTCGCGGCCGCCGGGAAGATGCCCAGCAGCTTGCGGCCGGTGATCGGCAGCTTGGCCGGGTCGAGCTCCGCGACCGTGCGGCGCAGCTCCACCAGGCTCGTGGTCACCTGCTGCTGCGGCGAGCCGACGGAGCCACGCGCGGATTCCAGCGCCTTCGTCGACCGGTCGAGCATCGTGCCCGCGACCGTGGCCGCCGCGCGCATGTCCGCTTCGCCGACGGCGAGGAGCTCGTCGAGCAGCGTGGTGAACTCGGGCGACTTGACGTCGAGCGCTTCCAGCCGCGTCACGAACTCACCGGCGCGTCGGGCGATGTCGGCCCGCGTGTCGTCACCGAGCGCGATCAGCCCGGCGGCGCGCTCCACGGGGACCGCCGCCACCGGCTCCGGCGGGGTGAGGGTGAAATCGTCCATCAGTACTGCTTCTGGATCGCGTCGAGCAGCCGTTCCAGCGTCTCGAACGACGGCGGCTCGACCGTGTCCACGAGATCGGCCGGCACCGGGGCCTTGGCCGCGGCCACGACGTCGCGGAACTGCTGCGGGTTCGTGGTGCGGAAGCCGAACGTGGCGGCGAGCTTGCCCAGCTCCGGATCGGTCGAGAGCAGCTGGCCGACCCTGTCCGCGTTGGGAGAGAACGGAACCAGCGTGTGCTTCGAGTACACCGTGGGCGCCGTGTAGAGCATCCGCATGTCGGGCTGGATCGACCCGTCGTGGCGTACGAGACGATCCACGTACTGCGACTCGTAGATCAGCGCGAGCGGCGTCTTTCCCATGCCGGCCGAGAGGAAGTCCTCGAACGGCCCCTCGGTGCTGTTCTGCGTGTACCCCTGGTCGAGGAACAGCTTCGACACCTGGGGCAGCACTTCGGCTTCCTGGTCCGGCGTCGAGACGACGTTGTTGCCGTTGGCCACGAACGACACGATCGACAGGTACATCGCCGCGGAGTTCGACTCCCGTGGGTCGGTGGTCGTCACGAGGATGTTCTTGCGCACGGGGTAGGAGGTGTTGCCCGGCAACTGGTCCCAGCGCGTGCCGGCCTGGGTGAGCTGCAGGTACTTCGCGATGTCGAGCACCTGGTAGTCGCCCGCGCCTTTGTGCACGGCGCCCGCGGCGCTCAGCAGCGAGACGATCGGCTCGAACGTCGCGATCGCCATCGGCGACTGGAACGGCGTGTACACCGTGGTCACCTTGCGGTCGCGGTGGATCTTCTGCGCCGCCGGCGACGACGAGGGGAACGCGAACTCGTACTTGGCGAGGTCGACGGTGGTCGCGATCTGGCGCGAGCCGGCGGTGTCGACCTCCACCTTCAGGCCGTGCTTGGCAAAGGCGTCAACCACGCGCTGGTCGGTGAAGAAGGCCTGCTTCTCCGAGCCGATCACCCCGCGCACGACGGTGAGGTCACCCCCTCCCGACGCTTCGTCGCTCCCGGACCGCCCCCACACGATCACGGCCACGATGGCGAGCACCAGAACCACAGCCAGCCCGATGGACAACCGGCGTTTCACGAACCCACCTTCCGCACGTCCCGCGACGCGTCTCCTCGGATCCTTCAGCCCCCGCAACTCGTTTGACGCGCGGCACGAGGAGTTCGAAGTGAACGATCAATGAACGAACGGGGTCGATCGGGGTCTGGTGAGGTCCCGGCTTTTCCTTGTGGCGGAAGGGAAATCACGAACCGCCCGCGTACCGCAGCCGGTTGATCACGGCGGCGGCGCGCGGGCGGTCAGCGCAAACGGCTCAGAGCGAGGCTTGTTCCTCCACCGGCAGGCAGATCTCGAACCGCGTGTCGCCCGGCACGGACGTCACCTTGATGTCGCCCGAGTGCCGTTCCACGACGATGCGCCACGAGATGTCGAGGCCGAGGCCCGTGCCCTCGCCGACGCCCTTGGTGGTGAAGAACGGCTCGAAGATGCGCTGGCGGACCTCTTCCGGGATGCCTGGGCCGCTGTCGCCGATCTCGACGCGCACCTGCTTGCTCTCCTGCCACGTGCGCAGCGTCAGTGTGCCCTCGCCGCCCATGGCCTGGACGGCGTTGTCGATGATGTTGGTCCACACCTGGTTCAGCTCGGCCGCGTAGGCCGGGATGTGGTCGATGCCGCGGTCGTAGTCCTTGACGACCCGGATCTTGTCGCCGATCTTGCCCGACAGCATCACCAGCGTGGAGTCGAGTCCTTCGTGGACGTCGATCCACTGGTGCGGCGCGCGGTCCATCTGCGAGTACTGCTTGGCCGCGCCCACGAGCACCGAGATGCGCGTGGTCGAGTCCTCGATCTCGCCCATGAGGATCTCGGTCTCGAGCGCGTACGCGAGCCAGCGCAGGGCACCGTCGAGCAGGCCCTCGCCGACGGATTCCAGGACGCCGTCGAGGTTCTCGGTCTTGAGCCCGGCCGCGACGAAGATCGCGGCAAGGTCCCAGCCCTGATCGATGTCGTGGTCATCGAACCAATCGCTGATCTCGTCCTCGCGGTCGGACTGCTGCATCGCCGAGAGCCGTGGCGCGTCGGCAACCGTCTTGACCAGCTGTTCCTGGACGTCGAGCAGCTGCTCCAGCAGGTCCGGATCGATGTCCTTCTTCGCCAGCAGCGCGAGCTTGTGGCGCATCCCGGCCACGCGCTCGCGCAGCGACGCCGTGGCGCGCACCGCGGCCGCGGCCGGGTTGTTGAGCTCGTGGGTGAGCCCGGCCGACAGCTCGCCGAGCGCGAGCAGCCGGCGCCGCGACGAGATCACGGTGTCGGAGTTGCGCCAGCCGAGGTACATGCCCTCCAGCAGGTGCGCCGCCATCGGGAACCACCTGCGGAACTCCACCGCGAACTCCGCCGAAGGCAGCGCGAGCAGCGTCAGGTCCCCGATCGCCCGCACGGTGGCGCCGTAGGTGTGCTCGGTGTCCTGGTGCACGAAGAACTGCGTCGCGCCGAAGTAGGAGCCGCGCTGGTCGGAGCGCTTCACCTCGACGTCGGCGCCGCTCACCAGCCGCGACATCCGCAGCGCGCCCGAAAGCACGATGTAGAAGCAGGTGGCCGGATCGCCCTCTCGGTGCACCGTGGTGTCGCCCTCGTAGTGCTCCAGCACGGCGTGCTGTTCGATCCAGTCGAGCTGCTCGTCGGAGAGGTGCTCGAACAGGAAGAGGCCGCGGAGTTCTTCGCGCGGCAGTGCGGGCTCCTTCACTGTTCCTCCAGGTAGCGGTGGACCAGGGTGACGGCCATGGCGCCCTCGCCGACGGCGGAGGCCACGCGTTTCACCGACTGCGACCGGACATCGCCGGCCACGAACACGCCGGGCACGGACGACTCCAGGTGGTACGGGTCGCGGTCGAGCGGCCACCCGGCCGGCTTGCGGCCCTCGGCGACCAGGTCGGGCCCCGTCTGGACGAACCCGTGGTGGTCGCGCTGGATCACGTTGCCCAGCCAGTCGGTGCGCGGCGCCGCGCCGATGAAGATGAACAGGTGCCCCGTCTCGACCTTCTCCGTCGTGTCGCCGTGGCACAGGGTCACGGCCTCGAGGTGGTCGGCGCCATGGGCCTTGACGATGGTGGTGCCCGTGCGAACGGTGATGTTCTCGATGCCCGCGATCTGCTCGATGAGGTAGTGCGACATCGACTTCTCCAGCGAGTCGCCGCGCACCAGCAGGGACACCTCGCTCGCGTGCTGCGCGAAGAACACCGCCGCCTGGCCCGCGGAGTTCGCGCCGCCGACGATGTAGACGTGCTGGCCCTTGCACTCGGGCGCTTCCGTGGCGGCGGAGCCGTAGTAGACACCGCTGCCGGTGAGCTCGCGGATGCCGTCGGCCTCGTGCGCGCGGTAGGTGACGCCGCTGGCGAGGATCACTGCGTGGGCGGCGATCTCGGAGCCGTCGCCGAAGGTGACCACGCGGCTCGACCCGCGCACCTCCAGCCCCACCACGTCGCGCGCGGTGAGCACCTCGGCGCCGAACTTCTGCGCCTGGCGCCGGGCGCGGTCGGTGAGCTGCGCGCCTGAGACGCCGTCGGGAAACCCGAGGTAGTTCTCGATGCGCGAACTGGTGCCCGCCTGGCCGCCCGTGGCCTTGCGCTCGACGAGCACCGTGCGCAGGCCTTCCGACGCGCCGTACACGGCCGCGCCGAGGCCGGCCGGGCCGCCGCCGATCACCACGAGGTCGTAGAACTCCTGCGCCGGCCGCGTGGACAGGCCCACCGCGTTGGCGATCTCGCCGCCGGTGGGCTGCTTCAGCACCGTGCCGTCCGGCGTCACGACCACCGGGATGTCGGCCTCCACGGCCCCGGCGGCCTGCAGGATGCGGCCGCCTTCGTCCTCGTCCACCGAGTACCAGCGGTAGGGCACGGCGTTGCGGGCGAGGAAGTCGCGGACCTTGAACGAGGGCGCCGAGTACCGGTGGCCGACCAGCTTCGTCTCCTCCACGGACTTGTCGCCGACCGCGAGCCACGTCTCCACCAGGGAGTCGATGACCGGGTACAGCTTCTCCTCCGGCGGGTCCCACGGCTTGAGCAGGTAGTGGTCGACATCGACCACGTTGATCGCCTGGATGGCCGCGTCCGTGTCGGCGTAGGCCGTCAGCAGCGCGCGGCGGGCGTTGGGGAACAGGTCCATCGCCTTCTCGAGGAAGGCGATCCCGTCCATGTGGGGCATGCGGTAGTCGGCGAGGATCGCCGCGACGGCGTCTCCGCGCAGCTTGATCTCGCGCAGGGCGTCGAGGGCGTCGGCCCCGGAGTCCGCACGGATCACGCGGTAGTCCTTGCCGTAGCGGCGACGCAGGTCACGCGCGACCGACCGCGAAACAGCGGGGTCGTCGTCGACGGTCATCAGGATCGGCTGGCTCACACCCGACAGCCTACGGCGTGCCCTCGGGCAGGGAGAACGCTTGCGTGAGCTGGACTTACTCCAGCCGGGCCCGGACCTGGGGATCGGTGCCGGAAGTGCCCGCGCGAACGGTCCGTTCGCGCCACTCGGGCGCAGCCGCACAGCTCAGGCCGGGCGGCCCAGCAACGCGAACGCCCGCGCGGCCAGCTCCCTGACCCGAACCCACTCCGGTGCGCTCGCCAGAGCCTCGAACGACCACGGACCCGTCGGGCCGCTCATCTCTTCGAGGAGGACGTCGAGCTCCGCCAGCACCGCGACGGTGTCGGCCGGCAGGGTGTCCTTCAATGCCGCGAAGTACTCGTCGAACTCCAGCGCGAGCTCGTCGGCGTCGCGCAGCCCCTGCTTCTCGAGCAGCGCGATCTGGGCCGCGGCCGGCTGTGCCAGGTCCCCGACGGCGATGATCAGGTGCCGGAAGAAGGACTCGTTCATCCCACCGAGCGTAGGCGCCACCGACCCGAGGCCACGGCCGATTTTCCGCGTGGGCTCGGAAATTTCGGAGTCCGCCGTCAGCTCGCCGGGCCGCCCGGCGAGCGAGCGAACCGTTCTCGATCCGGCGTCCGAAGCCCCCGTCGCTAAGCGGAGGGCGAACTGCGCCCGCAAATACTCCAGCCGATCCGGGTCCGCGACGGTGCGCAGAGCCGAGATCCGCCCGTCCCGCGTTTCCACCGAGGTCAGGCCCACGATCTCGCCGTCCTGGAGGAACAGGATGCCCGGGCCGCCATTGACCTCCCTGAGCAAGAAGTCGGAGACCGAGGCGAAGCGGGCCAGAGTCGCGGCGGCGTTGCGGCGGACGGCGTCGCGGCCGCGGACGTGCATGCGTTCGCCGCCGCCGAGGTCGATCCAGGTGGCGATGTCGGCCGCCAAGAGCTCCTCGAGCTGCTCCAACCTGCCCGATCGAACGGCCGTCATGAAGGTCTCGGTGAGCCGCATCGAGCCGCCGTCGGAAGTCGGGAAGCGGGTCTCGCCCGCGTCGATCCGTCTGCGGGCGCGGCTGTAGAGCTGACGGGCGTTGGCTTCGGTGAGCTCCAGCAGCGCGGCGAGCTCCGGATACGGGTAGTCGAAAGCCGAACGCAGCACGAAAACCGCGCGTTCCATCGGCGTGAGCGACCGCATCAGCACGAGCATCGCGAAGGACACGGACTCGCGCTGCTCCACCGTCTCCAGCGGGCCGAGCTCCCCGCCGCCGGTGAGCACGGGCTCGGGCAGCTCGTCGGCGACCGTCTCGTGGCGGACCGGTGCGGACGTAAGCCGGGTCAGGCAGAGATTCGTCACGGCCTTCGTGAGCCACGCGCCGGGTGTCGCGATGGTGCCGCGGTCGGCACGATTCCAGCGCAGGTAGGCGTCCTGCACGGTGTCTTCGGCGTCGTCGGCCGAGCCCAGCAGCCGGTAGGCCAGCCCGAAAAGCCGGCCGCGTTCGACGGTGAAGTGGTCGGTTGTCACAAAGCACTCCCCTGCTCGGTCTCCACTGCACCCCTGCAGGAAAACCGCCACCACCACAGTAGAGAGGGGACCCCCGTGGCCACCACCCGTGAAACCGTCGAACGCTTCTACGTCGAAGCCGTCAACGGCCGGCGCTTCGAACTGTTCGACCAACTGCTCACCCCCGACGCCGTCAATCACGGTCCCGCCGACGCTCCGGCCCGCGAAGCCCTCGTCGGCGCCGACGAGATCGTGCGCTCGGCGTTCTCCGACGCCGAGCTGCACGTGGACGACATCCTGGTCGAGGGCGACAAAGCCGCCGTGCGCTGGACGTTGACCGGGACCCATGACGGCGACTTCCACGGCACCCCGCCCACTGGCAACGCGATCAGCGTGCGCGCCACCGTGGTGCTGAAGCTGCGCGACGGGCGCATCGCCGAGCTGTGGCCGGTGCTCGACTTCCACGCCCTGCTGACCCAGCTCGAGGCAGCCTGACCGGAGGGGCGCCGCCGTCGGACGGCGGCGCCCCCGCGTCAGCTCGCCAGCAGGACCGGCTGCGTTCCGAATGACACCGAGACCCCGGTGCCCGGCAGTTTCGCCGCCGAAACGCTCGGGAGGTCGGCCAGCGCCGACGTGCCGTCGGGCAGCAGCGCGGTGACGCGGGTGACCGCGCCACGGATGCTGTGGTCCGTCACCACCGCGCGACCGTCCGCAGCGGCCACGAGCGTGACCGCCTCCGGACGCACCAGCACCGTCACGGCGTCGCCGTCGGTGCGCCGGCCCGGTTCGGCCGGCACGAGCCGCTCCCCCACCACGTCGACGGACGCGCCGCCGACCGCGACCACGCCCGGGAGTCGGTTCATCGTGCCCACTAACTCCGCGACGAACGCTGTCGCGGGCCGGGCGTAGAGCTCGGCCGGGCTGTCGCACTGTTCGAGGCGCCCCGACCGCATCACGCCGACGCGGTCGGCGATCGACAGCGCCTCCTCCTGGTCGTGCGTCACGAACAGTGTCGTGATGCCCACGCGCAGCTGCAGCCGGCGGATCTCGTCGCGCAGCTGCGTGCGCACGAGGGCGTCAAGTGCCGACACGGGTTCGTCGAGCAGCAGCACGCGCGGCTCGATCGCCAGCGCGCGGGCCAGCGCCACGCGCTGCTGCTGGCCACCCGACAGCTGGTGCGGGTAGCGCTTCTGCTGCGCCGACAGCCCCACGAGCTCCAGTAGCTCCTGCGCCCGCTTCTGCCGCGCCGCCGTGGCGACGCCGCGCAGCCGCAGGCCGAACGCCACGTTGTCGCGCACCGTGAGGTTCGGGAACAGGCTGTAGGCCTGGAACACCATGCCCATGTCACGCTTGTTGGCCGGCACGCCGACCACTTCGGTGCCGTCCACCAGCACCTCGCCGGCGTCCACTGCCTCCAGGCCGGCGAGCACGCGCAACGCCGTCGTCTTGCCACAGCCCGAAGGGCCGAGCAGCGCGACGAGCTCCCCCGGCGAGATCGTCAGGTCCAGCCCGTCGAGCGCCCGGACCTCGCCGAATTCGCGGCGCGGGCCGCGGAACTGGACCGACGCACCGGTCTTCGTCTGCTGGGCAGTCACAGTTTTCACGCCACACCCCGCGAAGCCTTGCGGCGACCGGCCACAAGAGACAGGACGAACAGGAGCAGGAACGCGACCAGCAGCGACAGCAGGGAAACGGCGACGGACACGCCCGCCTCCGACTGCCCGGTGCTGACCGTCCACACGGGAAAGGTGTCCATCAGCAGAATGCTCGCCAGCGTGTACTCACCCAGCACCAGCGCCAGGTTGAGGAACGCGGCGCCGAACACGGCCGAGCAGATGTTGGGCACGATCACCCGCAGCAGCACCGTCGGCCACGACGCGCCGAGGCTGCGCGCGGCCTCCACCAGCGTCGGCAGCGAGATCGCCGCCAGCCCCGCATCGAGGGTGCGGTAGGTGAAGGGCAGCGCGAGGATCGCGTACTCGAGCACGAGGATCACGGGGGTCCCGTTGATCACCTCCGGCGCGTCGCGGAACACCACGAGCACGCCGTTGACCAGCACGATCGGCGGAATGACCGGCGGCAGCAGGCTCACGCCCTCGATGAGGCGGCGCAGCTTCGGCTTGCGCAGGTGCACCCAGGTCACCGTGGGCACCATCAGCAGCAGCGTGAGCGCCACCGTGCCGGCCGCGACCCACAGCGACGTGCCGAGCGTGGGCAGCAGGTCGGGCTCGTCGAGGATCTTGCCCCACGAGGCGAAGCTGTGCGTGTTGTTCACGTCGCGGAGGCTGAACTCCACCGACGCGCCCATCGGCACGAGGAAGTACAGGCCGAACAGCGTGAGCACCGTCCAGCGCAGCGCTTTGTTCTTCATGACAGCCACCTCGAAGCGCGCTTCTGCAGGTACGCGTAGATCGCCATCACCAGCGCGACCACCACGACCATGCCGAGCCCCAGCGCCTTGCCGAGGTTCTGCTGGTCAGCCACGACATTGCCGCTCACCAGCGAGCCGATCTGGATCGGCACGAGCGGCACGACGCCTGTGGTCAGCGCGTAGGCCATGGCGTAGGCGGAAAACGCGTTGGCGAACAGCAGCAGCGTCGAGGCGAGGAACGGCGGCAGCAGCACCGGCACCGCGATCAGCCGGAAGTTTTGCGCCCGCGTGGCCCCGAGGTTCGCCGCGGTTTCGCGCCACGGTGCGGTCACGAAAAAGTCGCCCAATTTCCGGAAGTTCCGGGAACTGGGCGACTCTTGTCGATCTCTTGCTCGTTCTCATGTGGACTGGGAACCGATGCGCGCCGAGGCCGCCACCACGGCGCGCACCGGTTGTCTGGAGCGGTGGGCTACGGGTAGCTCACCAGGTTCACCGGCTTCGTCCCGTCGGGCGTGGTCGCGCCCGTCGTGTTGATGACGTGGGTGATCGTGCCCGCGTGGTTCAGCGACACGGTGACCATGTCGTGGAACCGCACGCCCGGGGTGTTCGGCGCCTCGTACGCGTAGGCGCTGGCCACCGACGGGTTGGTGTTGAAGAAGCAGTAGCTGCCCAGGCCCCACGCTTCGTGGCTGGCCACGTTCGGGCCGACCTTGTAGGCGGAATAGCCCTGCGAGGAACCGTTCATCCACGATGCCTGGTTGGGCACGTCGTAGGGCATCTCGTTCTGGAAGAAGTACGTGCGCCCGCCGTTGCCGTTCCAGACGACCTGCGTCTTCTGATAGTGCTCGACGAACAGGCCGTACATCGTGACGTTGTTGCCGTTGACGGTCAGCCCGTTGTCGGCGGTGTTGGTGTTCCAGCCGACGAAGCTGTCGTTCGCGGCGTGGTCGGCTCGCCAGATCCACATGTGGTCGCCGATCACGTTGTTGCTGTTCACCACCAGGCTGTTGGTCGCCTTGCCGACGGCCGGGCCGCCGATGCGGAAGAACACGTCGTGCAGCGACGTCGGGTCGGCCGAGTGGTCGGCGGTCGAACCGGGCGCGCCGACCTGCATGAGCGTGTTCGAGTTCGTCGTTCCCGCGTCGATGAGCAGGCCGGCGACCTTCACGCCGTTGACGTCGTCCACGTTCATCGCGGTGATGCCGTTGTCGGGCACCAGGGTCGCGATGCCGAGGCCGAGGACCACGGTGTCGGGGCGGGTCACGTGCAGGGTCTGGTTGAGGTGGTAGACACCCGGCGTGATCAGCAGGTTCTTGCCCGCCGCGAGCGCGGCGTTCAGGTCGGCCGCCGAGGCGCCCGGCTTGGCGATGTAGAACTGGTCGATCGGCAGCGAGGAGCCTGGCGCGGTGCCGTTCGCCCAGCTCGTGCCGGAGGTGTTGGTGCGCAAGGCCGGCACGAAGACCTGGTACTTGCCCGCGCTGTCGATGTAGAGGAACGGCTTCTCGCGGACCACCGGCGCCTGGCCGACCGTGGTGTAGGGCGGGCTCGGGAACGTGTTCTGCGGCGCGCCGTTCACGCCGACGAAGACCATGTTCCAGTTGGAGCCGTTCCAGCTGCCGAACTGCGAGTCGCGCGAGATCCACTGCTGCTGCGAGCCCGAGCGGACCTGCCCGTCGATCTTCGAGTCGGAGATCCAGCCGCCGCTGGCCCAGCCCCCGTCGTCGAGCTGCAGGTCGCCGCGCACGTGCATGCGCCGATAGGGCGCCGCCTGGCTTACCGCCCACCGATCCGCCCCGCCGGTCGGGTTCACCGACAGGTTCTCGGCCCCGCGCCAGAAGTTCTGCGTCGCGTTCTGCGGCGGGAACCAGTCGGCTTCCACGTGCACGGCACCGTTGATGGTCACGGCGTCGGGGCTGAGCCCGAGGCCGAGGACCTGCGTGTAGAAGCCGACGTTCACGTCGTTGGAGTACGTGCCCGGCTTGAACATCACGGCGTAGCGCTGGCTGCCGAATTGGTTGCGCTCTTGCTGGCTGAAGATGCTGTTCAGCCTGCTCTGGATGCTCGCAGCGGACATCGACGGATCGAAGATCACGACGTTCGGGCCGAGGTTCGGGTCCTCGTTCGGAGGAGTCGTAGTGCCACCCACGGGAGCCATTGTGAATGATTGCGCACTGGTGTTATTACAGGTGTACTGCTGAAGCTGAACCCTGTCTGCGATAGAGGCGCTCGGCACGTCGAGGCACTTGCCGCTGTTGCGGTTCACGAAGTGGTACGTACCACTCGCTTCCTGCACCGGCTGCCACTGCTGGTTCAGTCCGTTCGAGTACGACCAGAGCTGCACGAGGCCACCGTCGGCCTTCGAGACGTTCGTGATGTCCCAGGACTGGGCCGCGTTGAGCTGCGAGTTCACGCGGACGTAGCCGTCGCTGGTGGGCTGGAACTGCCAGGCCTGGGAGGCGGTTTGGTTGCAGCTGTACTGCTGCACCACGGTGCCGTTGGCACTGGCGGCGGACTTCGCGTCCACGCACTTCCCGCTGTTGACGGACTGCACCGTGAACCACTGATCGGGCGCGATGGCTTGGGCTTGGGCCTGGCTTTGGGCCCAGCTTTGGGTTTGATGTTGGGCCTGCGCTTGGGTTTGGGCTGCCGGCTCCGCCTGCGACACCCCCGCATACCCACTCACCAGCGCGAACGCGGACAGCACCACCGTGCCCACTCTCCGCAATCTCATCGGAACCTCCTCCACCGCACCGCGGCGTTCAACGAGCAGGAAACGGCAAGGCTCATGCCCAGACATGAAGACGCGGCGCAGCGGGCGGGGACCTCGGCGTCACAACCGGGTGAAAATGTAACGGCGGCCACACGGGGAGTCAATACAGAGCTAAAAATAAGTCATGAAGAGGTTCTTGAGCTGGAAGTTCTCGGGGCTCACCCGGGCAGGCTCACTCTCAGGAGCCGGGCCGGAGCTGGCCAGGACCGGGTTTCGGAAGGAGTGGATCTCTGCTGGACCTCGTTTATGCGATCTGACCTGCCGTTTTGCCGCGCCGAACCCTTGGCGCACCCCCCGACGAAGACGGCCGGTGGCGGGGTGTACTCTTTGTTCACACGAGATGCGGAGTTCACCTTCGCTTCGGGGCTATGGCGCAGCTGGTAGCGCACCTCACTGGCAGTGAGGGGGTCAGGGGTTCGAGTCCCCTTAGCTCCACCGTGACGAATCACCGCCCACCGGATCTAATGATCCAGGTAGGGCGGTTTTTTCGTTCGTCCAAAGTTCGAGTTTTCCATTGGCCAAGTTCGGTTGAATGTCGGCAACTGGAGCAAAACTGGAGCAGCCCGTACGAAGGCGCTGCGGGCGCGGCCTGCATCAGCCCTGACGACGTCGTCCTGATGGGTGAACCTTCAGAGTCATTTTCGTCAGCGCCAGCAGCGATCTCGCCGCCGATCGAGTCGAGTCGGCTCCCAGATGGTGAAGTCATTCAGTACGCACGGGGCGAACTTTGCTCGGCCAACCGGCCGTTCAAGGCCTGGAGCCCCGGCCCGACTGATCATGATCATCGACGGCGTGAACATCCGCTTTCTGCACGTGCGCTCACCCCACGAGACGCCCTGCCGATGGTCACGACGCACGGGGCCGGCTCGGTGATGGAACTGCTCGATTCCCTCAGCGCGCACACCGACCCGGCCACGAACGACGGCCACGACGTGCTGCCGTCCCTCCCAGCTACGGCTTCTCCGCCGAGCCCACCGAACTCGGCTGGGACCTCGGCCGCACCGCACGCGCCTGGATCAGGTTGACGCGCCGCCTCGGCTACACCCCACTTCCCGCTGCGAACGCGGGACGCCCGCCCCGAGAAACGGCTGTACGTCCAGGCATGCTGTGGTAGATATTGCACGGTGGTCGCGACTCTTCCTGTGCACAAGCTGATCGAGGCAGCCGAGCGAGTCGGCGTCGAGCTCCGCAAGACCGGCAACGGCGGCAACCTCTACGTATGGCACACGCCCAGCCCAGAGGACGCGGTCGTGTACATCGGCAAATCAGCCTCGGATCTTCGGGTCGAAAACGAGACACGTTGGCGCGACGGCCTCGATCCCCGGCATCAGATTGTCTCCGGCATCGTAACGCTGCTGCGGGTCAACCACGCAGACCTGCAGGCGTTCCACTACGATCCAGCCTCGTTCGACGGTCGGCGATGGCGGGATATCCGCCTCAAGAACGGCTGGTCGGGCAGCCTGTTCGATCGTCTCGACTCGGATCTTCCGGCCGGCTACGGCTTCTCTGCAAGCACCGTCGAGAAGCTCCTTGTGCGAATCGCGGTCCGGTACGGCGTGCCCATCGGCAACTCCCAATTCGGTTCGCAGTGGGAAAACCCGATCGGCACTGTGTCCGACACCCTTGCAGCCTTGGCCGTCGATGCAGATCCGTCATTCGAAGTCCCCGAACCCGACGCTCGCGGAGACTCGATCGAGGCAACCGAGCGCTGACCAACAGCCAGCACTCGAAGCGAACCTTCGGACACAGAGGGACAAGCATGGCCGACGTCTACCTGTACATGGATGAGACCGGGGACCTCGACGTATCCGGGCACCCTAAGGCCAGTTTCTTTTTCGGCCTGGGGTCGGCGCTGTTCGTCGGGGACCACCGCCAGCAGGTCTGGGAGGGCATATGCAACTTCGCTTCCAGCTGGAGTCGGAGAGCCTCCGCCTTCCCAATGGGCTGCACGCGCACGAAGACCGAAGGCAGGTCAGATACCGCGTCTTCGATCGTGCGTGAAGTTCGTTGGTGTGCAAATGGTGCCGTCCGATGCGGCGACCGTGTTTGGCCTGGCCGCGGGTGGTCTTGTTGAGTTGGTCGGCGATGCGGTGGGGCAGCGGCTGCGACGATTACCAGCTCTGATCCCGGGCGAAGCGGTCGGTGGCGGCGATGATCGCCGTTGTCATGCTGCCGCCACGGTGACCGGTGTCGTCGAGAACGACGAGTTCGCTTCCGGGCCAGGCCCGGTGCAGCGCCCAGGCTGTGTCGAGTGGAATGCTGACGTCGTAACGTCCTTGGATCAACACGGCCGGAATCCGGTGGAGCCGCTTGATGTCGCACAGGAGCTGCCCCTCGTCCAGAAAGCAGCCGTGGGACCAGTAGTGGGTCACGATGCGCGCGAAGGCCAGCTGAAATGACTGGTCGGCGACCGACAAGAACGGTGCGGCGTCGGGGGCCAGGGACATGTAGGTGTCCTCCCACTCGCACCACCTGCGTGCGGCCTTGGCCCGGACCTCGGGGTCGGGATCGTGGAGCAGCCGACTGTAGGCGGCCGAGAGATCGCGATCGCGTTCGGCGGCGGGTTCGCCGTCGTGGAACCGTTCCCACTCGCGCGGGAAAATGCGCCCCATGTCACGAGTGAGCCAGTCGCGCCGGTCGCCGGTGGTCACGGCTTTTAGCACCATTTCGGTCACTCGTTCCGGATGCGCCTGCGCGTAGGCCAGCGCGAGCGTGACGCCCCACGAGCCACCCCACACCAGCCACCGCTCGATTCCCAGGTAGACCCGCAACGCCTCCGGCCAGTTCGAAACGCTCTTCGAACGGACCGCCCCAGCCGGCTCACTGAAACACGAGCGGGGTGGGCGAGGCGGAGGGGTGTGTGCGCTTCAGTGCGGATCGCCGCAGGTCAGGCATATCCGCAAACTTCTTTTCGTGGAACGCGCGAAGCCCCAGCAGGCTGCTTGGGTTCTAGGAGTCGTCGCAACACCCCAGTTCAAGGGGTGTGTGGTGGAGTTCGAGATTCGGGCGAATCGGGGCCCGGGAGGCGGTCGCCGGCTTAGCCGTGAACGAGTTGCATACTTCGAGCTCATGCGCCAGGGCTACAGCAGAAGGGAAGCCTGCCGGATCGTGGGCATCGACCAGCGGACAGGCAAACGCTGGCGTAACGGCTGGCACTCACCGCCGAACGGCCGGAAGCCGGTACCTCCCATCCGCGGGCAGGTGCCGGCTTCCGACTCGGGCCGCTACCTGCGCGAAGAGGAACGGATCCACATTGCCGGCCGGCTACGCGAACACGCTGGCATCCGCACCATCGCCCGCGAGCTGGGCCGTGCACCATCCACCATCAGCCGCGAAATTCACCGCAATGGCATGGCCGTGCGCGGCGACACCTCGCGCTGGAGCTACCGGCCGCACTCCGCGCAACGCCGCGCCGAACAGCGCCGCCCACGCCCCAAACAGGCGAAGATCCAAGCCAATCCCGAGCTGAGTGAGTTCATCCAGCGCCACCTGAACCTACGGTGGAGTCCAGAGCAGATCAGCCAGGCTTTGCAAGCCTGCTTCCCTGGCCGCCCGGAGATGCACGTGGCGCACGAAACGATCTACCAGGCCCTCTACGTCCAGGGCCGGGGAGAACTGCGCCGCGAGATCGCCCGCGCCCTGCGCACCGGCAGAACGATGCGCAAGCCTCGCCGCCAGAGCCAGCTCCGCCGATCCCGGTTCTCCACTCCGATGGTCATGATCAGCGAGCGCCCCGCCGAGGCAGACGATCGGGCAGTCCCGGGCCACTGGGAAGGCGACTTGATCATTGGCAAGGACAACGGATCCGCGATCGGGACCCTGGTCGAACGCTCAACCCGCTACCTGCTGCTGGTCCATCTGCCCCACGGACGTTCCGCCGAGCAATGCCGCGACGCACTGGTCAGCGTCATCGGCACCCTGCCCGCGCACCTACGCCGCTCGCTGACCTGGGATCAAGGCGTCGAGATGGGCCGTCACCACGAGTTCGCCCTCGCCACCAACATGCCGGTCTTCTTCTGCGACCCAGCCAGTCCCTGGCAGCGCGGTAGCAACGAGAACACCAACGGCCTGCTGCGCCAGCACTTCCCCAAGGGCACCAGCCTCATCGGCCACAGCCCCGAGGACCTGGCCGCAGTCGCCGCCGAACTCAACGCCAGACCACGCAAAACGCTCGACTGGGAAACCCCAGCCCAGCGCCTGGCTAAGCTCCTGGCCAAAGCCAGCTGACCAACTGTGTTGCGACGGCCCTTGGAATCCGCCCTGCCTGCCGGGGCTTCGTGTTCGTGTCTTGCCGAGGCAACGGCAAGAGACGGTAGTCCTGTGTGCGGGCCACGTCGAATAGCGTCGCTCAGGATGACACGCCCGGTCGAGAAATTTTTTCCTCGACCTGTGATAACTGGACTGTAGTCGATAGCGTACACGTTTGGCCAGAGGAGTTGGACACGAGCTCAGGGTGTTCTAGCTGCAAAAATGTGGTATGCGGACAATTTAACTGTCAACGGGCTTGCCTCCCTTCGGAAGTTGGACACGTTCGGCCAAAGGGGTGACGGCGGTCGATGCAGGCTTGTGGCGGGCTCGAGTGTGTCGGTTCGGCGTGAGATCCTGGCTTCGGCCTCGACGGATTCGGTGCGGATGTCGAGGTCCGCGGGAGAGGGAAGGCAATCCCATTCTCGCGAAGTTGGAGACGTATTCGTCTCGGGCCACGTCGAAATGTCGCCCGGCGCACCGAGCTGGGCGGCTCATTGTCAACCTCAGGAGTGCGCATTGACGGTCGTATCACCTCGCACCGCTGTAGCCCAGCCCGGGCCTGTGTCGGACCACGCATGCCGGACGTTCCCTGCGGTGCTGCTGGCGATTTCCGTATTCGTTTTCACCGCCTGGTTGATCATGCGCGGCTATCAGCCCTGGTCGGCGCTGGGAATCGCCGCGGCTGCGGTCAGCCTCAGCCAAGGTCTCACCGGGCTTCCGCGCGCATTCGTGGGGGCTCTGCGCTGGGCGGGGAAGAACCTGTGACCGGCCAAAAGCAGCCGATTGCGCTGTCCTGGAACGAAACCGTTCGGGTCGCCCGCGTTCTGCCGTTCTTGGTAAAGGCAGAGATCAGTGACGCTGGTGCGGGCGTCGAGGACGTCGCTCGCTGGACCTCGTTCCCTCTTGACGCGATTCAGGGCTTCCTCGACGGACGGCACCTGCTTTCCTGTCCCGCGCTTGCCCGGATCCTGCGGCTGATCGGCATGCCGTTGTTCCAGCAGAAGGAACACCTGGTAGATCTGCAACGTGTGATATCGGCTATGCCGAACATGCGTGTGTGGGCTCCGACGCCACTGCCGTTGCCCGACGAGATGCTGGCGATCGCCACGAACGCCGAGCTGGCCGCGGTACTGCGGCACGCGGTCGACGCATCAGGTCAGCCGAAGAGGTACCTGGCCGCGCAGTCGCTGCTGAACCGCAGCCAGCTGTACTACCTCATCGATCCAGCACGGAACTCCCTGCCCCGCAAGCCTGCGCAGCTCGTCTGGCTTCTCGAGTCGTGCGCGGTCCCCTACCGCCAGATCGTGCAAGTGGCGGAGCAGTGGCAGCGTCTCGATGAATGTCGCAACGCTGCGAGGATCAGACTTCCCGAGGCCGCATGAACCACACCCGGGTCAGGGTTGCGGGCTGAGCGAGCGGGGACCCGTCTGTCGTCAGACGGACGGGCCCCCCCTCGCCACGAGCCGACTGTTGTAGAAGAGACGCCCTCTGGCGAGGGCAGGACCACGGTGAACATGGACGTGCTTTCTGCCGAGCAGCGCCGAGGCGGGTTCGGGCCGTCGAGGCCCGGTGCGCGCTCATGGGCAGGCGGCAGAAAGGCTGCGGAGCGGCGACGCTGTTCACCCACGACGAGTTCGAGTTCCTGCGATTTCTGCCTGGCGGTGTGCACGACGTCGAGCTGCTGCGCTGGTGCGAGCTGCAGCCTGGGCACGGCGGGCTGCACGAGACGCCGGGCCAGCAGGACAACGACAACGAGTGGTGGCTGTGCTGGGATCATGACGATCACGCCGCCGGCCGTGACCTGCGGATCCGCGTGCCATGCCCGGCCGAGTCCGGGCCGGACGCGCTCGGCGACACCGAGCCCTGCCTGCTCCCCGACGGGCATGCCGGCGACCACGGGTACGAGTTCGACGTCGGCGGTCCTGCCGGCCGCGCGGCCCGCCGGTGCTGCTGCCCGCTCTGCCGGCGCCCTGACGGACATGCAGGCGGCGAAACAGCGGCTGCTGCGCCGACACGGGCTGACCGGAGACGTGTACTCGTACATGGCGAGCCTGCGGTTGTGGGAGGAGCACTTCGGGGGAGTCCTCGACGCGTCACCTCGGCGGGGACACTCGGTCGCCCGCTCCACAGCTGTGCCGCATCCTCGCCACCGACTACGGGGCGCAGGGCTTCCTCGAGGCATTCACGCGTCCGCCCTACCTGCCGGTGAGCAGATCCCCGGTAGCCACCGGCGTGGTCGTGGCCCTCACTCCGGCAGGCCGGGCGGCGCTCGACGCCGTCGATGCCCTGCTCGACTGGCAGCTCTACCTCGTGTGCGACAACCTCTCCCCGCACAAGAAAGCTGAGGTCACTGACTGGTGCCAGGCCAACGAAGTGGAACTGGTGTTCACACCGAGCAACGCCTCGTGGTTGAACTGGATCGAACGCGAGTTCACCGCGCTGCGCTACTTCACTCTCGACGGCAGCGACTACCCCAGTCACACCGCCCAGGAGCGCGCGATCGCCCGCTACCTCCGCTGGCGAACCAGCGAGCCCATCCCAAACGCCGCTTCGCCATCCACTCCAAGATCCGCCGACCAGATTACCTACCCAACGTTGCTTGACGAGGCACTAGCGCGCACAGTCACATCTCAGTTACTCCTCGAGAATGACCTCAGATGGCCATTTCGTGAGGAAAGCGCCGAGCGCGTTGTCGATGAGGACCCCCTGGGGCGTGGGTTCCTGGCCGGGCCCCAGGTGCTCGGAGAAGGCGTCGGCTAAGGCGTCAATCACTGCTTCTTGCTGGTCCATGGTCGGCTTTTCCTGTGCCCGAAGGGCAGCCAGCAGCTCGGGGTCTCGTTCTGCAAGCAAGCTGATGATGATGTCCCGGAATTCGTCCGGGAGGGTATCGATGACGCTGTTCACGGCTTCCTCCAGCCGGCTTGGGTGCGGGCCCACGCAGTGACGACCTTTCCATCTTTGTTGAGGTTCACCACCGCGTCCTTTCCAGTGAAGCGGTAAGCGCCACCGTAGGCGTCGGACCGGTATTTCGGGGGTTTGACGGGGTTTTTGACCGCGTCGTGGGCGGCGGCGTCGTTCACGCCGTGTCCGTCGCGGGTGGCCATTTGCTCCTCACCGTGAGCGGTCTTGCCGGTGATCTCCTTGGGCGCTGGGAACGGCGGTTCGGTCTCGGCCGGCGCGGGGCTGCTGCCGTGGTTGGTGTTCGCCGGTGATACCCGGTCGTCGCCTGCGGCGTGGACTGCCATGTTCATGGCACCAACACCGGTCATGGAGACGCCCGCAGCTATCCCCGCCGCGGAGACCACGTTCAGCGGCACACCAGCGACGGCGCCCGCACCGGTGGCATCCAGGAGGCCACCAAGCCCTTCCCCGGCCGAGCTGATGACGGTGAGCCCGATTCCGGCTGCGGCGGTCAGCGCATCTCCGGGGTGGTTCAGGATGGCGTTGCCGATGGAGGCCGAGAAGTTGACGAGGTAGCCGCCGGCGTCGGCGAGGAAGTTTCCCGCGTCGTCGAGCCAACTGGAGTCCTGGGGTGCTCCGCTGGCGGCATCGCTGATGGCGCCCGCGACGGTGTCACCGACTTCAGTGAGCTGGGCACGGGCGCGGTTGAGAATGTCTTGGGCGGCCTGACGAGACGCCGTGCCGGGATCTGTGAATCCCGGGGTCGGTTCGCCGTTGGCGGCTGCTTGTGCCGCAGCTTGGTCGTGCTGGGCCTGTGCGCGCTGGGTGGCGGCCTGGGCCTGATTCCACGCGGCGATCGCCTCGGTCGCCTGCGCTTGAGCCCAGCGCAGCGTGCTGGCGTAGTGGTCCAGGGCATCGGCTGCGGACAGCAGCGAGTCGGCGGCGGCGTACCACTTGCCCGGTTCGTAGGAGAACTTGTCGTGGAATGCATGCGCCGCCGGTCCGGTCCAGGCTCCCGTATCGATCGCTTTGAGACCGTCGGACGCGCGGCCCGCCCGGTCGGCGCGGGCACGCAACACTCGAACGTTGTCTTCGATGGCCTGCGGCTTACCCGGCACCAGCTCGGCTGGATCCTGGGTCTGTCCCAGTTCAGCCATCGTTGACTGCTCCCACGGCTGGATCAGTCTTCAACGAGCGGGTGGCTGCTTCGTCGATCGCGCGGTATGCCTGAGTCGCGCGGGAGAGCGTGTCCGCGATGGCGCCGGCATCGTCGGTGAGCGTGTCGAGCCCGTCACTCCAGCACACGCAGAAGTCCATCAACGCGTCGTGCACACCACCATGCCCGTATAGACTGCTTTCGCCGCAGAGCCCGCGAAGCTCGAAATTCTCCTGATCATCCACGCTCTGCCTGATGCCGCTTGCGGCCTCATCAAGCTTGTCCACATCGACGTGAAACCCAGACCCATCCACCGCAGCTCCCCCTCAGCAAATGCTCGCCGTCGCGAGCAGCGACGACTGGTAGCCGCGACGGACCATTGCCCTCGTCGCTCTACACAGGCGGAACGGTACCTACCGTCACTACATTGATCAACGGTGCTGGTCAGGCGGCAACGCGCGGGTGAGTTACGGCGTGTCGGCCAGCTGTGACGACTAGAACACCTGTTCGACAATTGGGGTTGTCGGGTGATACTTCGACCGTGCCTGACCAGCAACAATCCCGCTGCGCCTGCCGCTGCGCGCCGACGTGTGGCACGAGTACTGCCTCAACGGGCACCGGCTCGACGTCGCCGGCCGCAACTCGTCATTCGACGCCGACCTGTGGCTCGGGACAGCGGCGTGCAATCTCTGCTATGAGCTGCGGCTGCCGCGGGCGAGCTGGGCTGTGGTCGGGTTGCGATTCGCGCACGAGGCGCCGCCGGGCCGGCACTATCTGCGGCTCGTCGCGCACCCACCTCAGGTTCGGGCTGGGGTCGGGCAGATTCTTCTGGAGCTGCACGGCACACCGCTTGGGGACCTGGGCGTGCGCATGTGCTCGGTCGACGAGCGGGGCGTGATCGAACAAGTCCGTGTCGACGACGACTGCCGACGCCACGGCGTGGGGACGGTGCTGGTGACTGCGGCGCTTGCGCGCACCCCGGGCTACGCCTGGTCAACCACGGCGCTGGAGAACACCACGGCTGCGCGCGCCTTCTGGGCGGCGTACCGGCCCGCCGTGCCACTGCAGCTCGGCGAGCCGGCCTACTGCTCACACATGCGCGAAGCCGACGGCGAGTACGGCTAAGACCTCTCCCACCCGGGCCGGTAGTCCGGATGGGCGGCCCAGTGGCGCGCGAGCAGGTACGGCAGCCGCCGATAGAGCGGGTCCGGCCGGTCGCCGCGGTGGTACCGGTTTGCCTGCCAGACGTCGAGAAGCCCGGTCCGCGCGTCGATGTCAGCAAACTTGGGCCCCTCCGGTTCCGCCGCGGCGTCCTCAGCGAGGCGGGCGCGCACGAACTGCGTCTACGACATGTTTGGCCAGGTCAACTAATCAAAGCCGCAGGCTATGGTCGGTAAGTGCCACCACCGCGCAGCTGCGCCCCAAGTGCGAACGAACCCCAACGCGACAGAACTCTTACCCGCACCCGAATTGCCGCGCACGATCACCAGCCGTGCCAGCTCCGACCCCGCGGTCGCCATCCGCCGAAGTCTAGGCAGTCACCGGACGGCATCCGAGCTTCACCTCTGCCACCAGGTCAGAGCAACAGCCAGCTCACCCAGGCACCACACAAAGATGCCGCCACAGCGATCGGCATCCCTCCCGCTATGGGCAACCTCGTCCGACAGCCAGCCAGTGATCGAGTTCGGCCTGGCCGCCACCCGAACGGCCCACCACGAGACGTCGAATCTCACGTTGGAGCCCCAGCATCAAGCGAAGCCGAACGGCCATGAGGCAAAACGCCAGGTCAGACCCCAACGCCACTGAGCACAGCAGAGCAAACGGAGACATAACGGAGCCCACCTCGGGTATTCCCCATCGCAAATATGATCTTCAGGCCTACAAAGCACCAGGTAACAGCCCTGCAGTCGAAACATGATTCAAGATCATCGGACTTGATCATGCGGGCTTTTAATCCGTAGGTTCTGGGTTCGAGCCCCAGGCGGCCCACTGTTGATCACGTTTCTGACCTGCGCTTTCGGTGAACTTGGGGCAAGGTTTGCTGAGGTAAATGGGTGCGTGGGGCTCCGTTGCGTCTCCGTTTGCTCTGGCGTGCCAGACAACCGGCTCGGCGCTCGTTGAAGCGATGTTGACGGCGTTGCCGCGCTCGACCAGATCTACTCCACGGCATGGAGCACCTGTACAGAGCGCGCACGGGAACGAAGCTGAGGTGATAGACGTTGCCGAGAGGCTGGTGTCCAGCTAAAGTCTAGGTTCACGACGGGAGGGGGTGACGTGGGGGACGAGACACGCCCGCTCGCGGGTCTGCCCCCGGCGGACCGCACCCTGCTGGTTGAGCCTCCTCTGGAACTCGCCGTCGTCGAGGTGCGGTTCGACTCCGACGCGCCCGATGTCGAGTCCAGAGTTGCGTTTGCGCTGCGTGAGGCGCTGGCCGATGTCGGCCAGGACTACCCACGGATGGAACGCGCGCAGGAGAACCGCGTCGAAATCCAGATGAACCCCGACGCGGCGGTCGAGCCGCAGGCGCGCGTCGCGCAGTTCGCACGTGGCTGGCGGCTTCATGCTGCAGATGACTCGTCCACTGTGACTATCCTGCCGAGCGCCGTAGTCCTCCAAACACGTCGTTACGAGCGCTGGTCGGTCACACTCCGGCCAGCCGTTCTAGCCATGCTTGAGATCGTCCAGCATCACCTCGCGCCCGCGCTCGTCGTCCGCATCGGACTGCGCTACGTCGACCGGTTTGTCGACGACACCGCGACGGCTTCGACCTGGTCGGGTCGAATCAGCCCACACTTGCTCGGCGCGGTCGAACACCCGGTGTTCGGCAGCCACGTGCAGGCCGCGCAGCAACAGATTGAGCTCGGGCTCGGTCCCGCCCACGGGGCTATCCTGCGGCACGGACCGTTCAGCGACCCCGCCGTCGGTGGTGCCATCAGCTACCTGGTCGATATCGACGTCTTCGACGTCGAGTCGACGAGCTTCGACCCCGAGTCTCTGACGGTGCGCGCTGAGGTGCTAAACCGAACGGCGGCTACGCTGTTTCAAGCGACCTTGACACGTGATTACCTGCGTGAACTGCAGAATGTCGGCATAGCCACGACGGTAGAGGGGGGATCTGCGTGACGTCGATTGCAATGCGGGCCACCGGCGCCAGCTTCGGTGGCTTCGACAAAGCTGCAAGCTGGAAGGTCGCTGGCACGGGTGATGCTGGTGGTTGGGGAAACACTCGGCTGCGGAACGTGGAGAATCCCTCGATCCGCGACGCGCTGACCACGTTCGATGCCGCTCTGGCAGCGTCTAGCTCGTTCCTGTTGTTAGTGTCAGGTCGCACGCGTGGCCAGACGGTCGAGATCGTCGCCGATCATGACATCGCGTTGGATTGGCTCATTGAAACCGATGTCAACGACAGTGACACACTTCGCGCTGGTGAGTCTCTTGAGAAGCAGCCCGCCGTCGCGGTGGTCGAGCAGCTAGTTACACAGCTTGGCATACCCAAACGAGACGTGCTGCGTGCTGCCGGCATCTCCAAGTCCACGTACCACTCCTGGTGCAAGCCGAACAGGCCCCGTCCGCGAGTAAACAGCCAGGGACAGTTGTGGGCGCTGGTCGAAGCCGTTAACGACCTCGCTGAGAACCTCGGAGCCGCTGACCGCATCGCTCCCTGGCTGCTTGCTGATGCTCGTCGCAAGTCCCTACTGCGAGACGGCCAATTCGACCAGTTGATCGCCCTCGCATCCCCGCTTCCCTCAGGTGATGGCGTTGCTTATCTCGCCGGCACTTTTGCGGCCGGCCAAGAGAAACTCGAACCGATCGTGTCCACAGCGACATCAGCGCGCACTCGCGTGGTTAACACCGACAGCAGTTTCGAGCGAGTAATCAAAAACGTGCGGCGGCCTCACTGACGTGACCACACCCGACGCAGTCAATACGCCCCGACACGAGCATGCATTCGTGCCCGGCGTGTTGTCTGCGGCGGACGCTACTGCCAGGGCTTTCAAAAGAGCCCTCACGGCTTGGGCCCAGGGCGACATCCTTGAAGGCGTAGGCTTGTTCTGGGCTACACCACATGATGTAGACCTGCTCACCGGCATATCTGCAGCTCGTGGCGTCGGCACCTCCTATCCCGTCTATTCGTGGGACGGACAGGCGGCGGACGAGAACATCAGCCTTGACCCCGCCGACTGGTCGAACGCGCTCTCGATCATCACATCGCAAACCTGCGACATCGCCCCAGCGGGGCCCGGTGCGCGGCACCACACCGTCCAGGTCTCTCCGCTAGTGTCGCGTGTCGTTAGTTGTTTGACGGTTGGGTGGGTGTCAGAATGCGGTATGGCGAATCGACCGGCTGCCGCGCTGTCTCTTCGTGATGGTGATCGTG
>NZ_JBFBAF010000035.1:0-99819 GCF_040682095.1 Amycolatopsis sp. NPDC051372 | reverse complement strand
CCAGCGGGTGCGCCTGGCGACACCTGCCGCCCAGCTTCGGGGTCACGGTACCGACAGCGCATCGCCGGTTCACCGAGTGGACGACCGCCGGACTGTGGCGCGAGGTGCACCGAGCAGTCCTGGACGAGCTGGGCAGCAAAGGCCTGATCGACTGGGCCCGTGCGGTCCTCGACGGAGCCTCCGTCAGGGCCAAAAAAGGGGCGAACTGACCGGCCCGAACCCGGTCGACCGCGGCAAACCCGGCTCCAAGATCCACACCCTGTCCGACCGCAACGGCCCGCCCCTGACCGTCGCGATCTCCGCGGCCAACACCCACGACAGCCACGCGCTCAAACCCCTGGTCAACGCCATCCCAGCCACCCGCTCCCACCGCGGACCGCGCCGCAGGAAACCGGCCAAGCTGCACGCCGACAAGGCCTACGACATCCCCGCCCTGCGCGACTGGCTCCGCCACCGCCGGATCATCCCGCGCATCGCCCGCAAAGGCAACGAATCCTCCAACAAACTCGGCAAACACCTGTCCGAAAAGCCCGTTGAACTGGAAATTATCCAGAGCCAACGGGCTCGTTCAGCCGTCGGGACGACAGGACCTGAACTCTCGACCCCGTCACCCGCACCCCTGCTCAGCGCACAGTGGGCGGGATGTTCAGGTTGACACGGAAGAGGTTCGCCGGGTCCCGCTGGGCCTTGACTTCCGCAAGTCTGGCGTATGTCTCAGCGCTGAAGGCATTTTGGGTGAGCGTGGGATCGCTGGCGAAGTTATAGGCAACACCTTCGGTCTTCCACGGCTGGATGGCCTTGTGCAGCTGGGCGTGATCCTCAGCGGCGCCGGCCAACAGCTGCGGCGGGACGATCGACACCGCGTAGACGAGGAAAGCCGCGTCCCTGTTGCCGACAGCGTTGGCGTGCTTGGGTTCGCGGGACAGTGCGCCACCGAGGTGCCTGATCTCGACGAGCGTCGCCGAGGGCTCCAGGTCGGCGATGGCGTCCGCGGTCCCTGCGGAGAATTCGCTCAGCAAAGCCGTGGTGTCGATGAAGGGGATCGGTCCCGGAGGGTCATTGTGTATTGTGCCGACCTGCGAGTACGGGAGGACACCGACAGAGGCGATGAGCAACGGTGCGATCGAACGCAGGGGCGCCACGAGCCGCTCACCTTCGGTCTCTGGTCCGTTGTAGGCGATACGAACGTGGGTCACGTATTTGCCGCGCAACGGATCCGGGAGCGTCGGGTCAGGCGGAAGCCGGAGCAGGGCGACCGAGGAGGTCATCTCTTCGGGCACGGTCTCGGTCCACGCGCTGTATGCACGCAGCACCTCACGCGCCGCCGAGCCGAGAAAATACAGCCCACCACCATAGAGAGAGGAAACCGGGAATAGATCGACCACAATGGACGTGACGATACCGAAATTGTTCTTACCGCCTCGAACCGCCCAGAAGAGGTCCTGGTTCTCCTCGGGACTGGCCAGTCGCTCGACTCCGTCCGCAGTCACGATGGTCAGCGACCGGACGTGGTCGGCGGCATATCCGAACGAGCGGGCGAGCGGGCCGACGCCACCGCCAAGGGTGTACGACACCGCACCGACCGACGGAGCAGCGCCGTTCAGTGGCGCGAGGCCGTACTTCACCGCTGCCTCAACGACTTGCCGCCATACCGTGCCGGCTTCGACGCGTGCGGTCCGTGCGCTCGCATCGATCTCGACTCCATTCATCTGCCGTGTGGTGACCAGGACCGCGCCGTCCGAGGGCTGTGGTGCATGCCCTGTCGCCTGCACCGCGACCGGCAGGTTCTGACGTACACCGAAAAGCACCGCTTCCCGCACGTCCGCCGACGACGTCGCACTGACTATGATCGCGGGCGACTGAACCACGGCTATATTGTAGCCACTCCACTCGGCGTCGTAGCCCGAGTCTTCAGGCAACAAGACCTGCCCGCGCACGGCGCGGGCAAGCTCGGCCGCGGCCGAGCGGAAATCGTTGTCAGAGTTCATGACCTTCTGAAACCTATCGTAATAGTGTTGCCAGGAATGGACTTGGGCGTGGACTACGCTCACTCTTGATTCCACTCTGGCCAGAATCAGCACGAGAGTCAACCGCAAGCTTGGCAAGTCCTCGCCGATGACAGATCTTCCACAGCAAACGCTACTGCACGCCCTCCGGCTGCAGCGGCGGGCGGACCATCCGCCGATGGTCCGAGTCCTCTTCGACGTTGCTGCGCAGCGTCACGAAGGCTACGATCCCGTCGAGTCGCCGCGATTCCTGTCTCACGCGGAGAAAATTCCCGACACCTTCGCACTCGCCCGGGCTCCTCTGTTCACGGCGGATAATGATCGGCTGATTTTTATCGTACTGGAGTCCAGATGGTCACCACTCACGACACCGCACCTCCCCACGCGGCTTGATCGACGAAGCGTTGCCCTCGGCGCCGCAGGCTCGCGCCCGCGGCAAGGTCACCATCTACTTCGTCGTGTTCGATGTGCTGGCTTATGGCGCCGACGACTTGCGGGCAGTGCCGTATCAGCGCCGGCGGGCCCGGCTTGAGCAGCTCTTCGTGGCGGCGGCACCGCCGCTGCAGTTGGCGCCGAGCACAACCGACCGGGTTGCCGCGATGGCGTGGATACCGCCGGAGGTCAGCGCCGTGGGCATCGAGGGCATGGTTGCAAGCTCGTCGACGCGCCGTATCGCCCGGGCCGTACCGGCGCATGGGTGAAGATCCGCCAGACGACGGTCGTGGATGCGCTGGTGGTCGACGTCACCGGGGAGTTCGGAGCAGCCGGTCGAGGTCGTGCTGGCGCGCCGTGATGAAACTGGGGAGCTGCGCCGGACTGTCACTGCCGTTGGCGCCGTCGTTGAGAGAGTCCCGTGACGGCACGACCGCTGATGGGGATATGCGACGTGATCGCTGTGTAGGACCAGACCCCTGAGGCGATCCGCCGGCTGGGCGAGCAGCGCCTGGCCCACTGGCCGTGCGCGCGCTGCGCGAGAAGGACGTACAGGTGAAAACACTTGCCGCCTCGCTCGGCTACTCCTCGGAGAGCGCCTTCACCAACGCTTTCAAACGCACGATCGGGATCGCTCTAGGCGCCACCGAGTGTTGTCGACGACGCGTGAATGCTGACCCCGTGTCGGCCGGCGGGACACACCTGCCCCAGACCAGTGTCTGGGGCAGGTGTGTCCGGCTCACAGGGGCAACCTCAGTTCACCAATTGAGGCAAATTTACCGACCTTGACGATCGTGACACGAGCTGCTTACCATAATTTTCATTTAAACGCGCGCGTGCAGTCAAATTACTGATCAAAGACTGGCAGCCGCTCAGCTCGCCTCGCTGACGGCCCTGTCGTGTCGACAAGAATCCATCGTGACAGGAGGACCGAGCATGTCTCAGATGAAGGCAGCCGTCATCTCCGAGGTCAACGGCCCGTGGGTACTTGAAGATCGCCCCGTCCCGGAGGTCGGACCGAACGACGTGCTTGTACGGATCCACGCATCCGGCATCTGTGGCACCGACGTCTGGATTTCCAACGGCACGCTGTCGTTCAAGGAGTTTCCGCTGATCCTGGGCCATGAGAGCGTCGGTGAAGTCGTCGGCGTGGGGTCAAGCGTCACCAGTCGCAAGGTCGGCGACCGCGTCGGAATCCCGATGCACCAGAAGACGTGCGGTGTGTGCGATTTCTGCCGTGAGGGACACCCCATCAGCTTCGTCAGCGCGGTGAATTGTGCCAATCCGACGCTGACCGGCGTCAACGTGGACGGCGGTTTCGCCGAGTTCATCGCCGCCGACGCCAACGGAACTGTACAGCTACCCGATGGAATCTCGTACGAGGACGCAGCTCCGACGATGTGCGCCGGCTACACCGTGTGGTCCGGGCTGCGAAGGGCTGACGCGAAGCCCGGCGCCAAGATCGCGGTCGTCGGCATCGGCGGCCTCGGCCACCTCGCGATCCAGTACGCGAAGGCCGTCGGCTACCACGTCACGGCGGTGACCCGCACGCCTGTCAAGGATGAGCTCGCGCGGGAATTCGGCGCGGACGACGTCGTCGCTGACGGCGCGGCCTTGAAGGATGCGGGCGGGGCTGACGTGCTCATGCACACCAGCAGTTCGCATGCGGCCGTTGTGGACGCTATGACCGGCCTCAAACCTTGGGGCAAGGTCGCCATGATCGGCATCGCCACCGACGAGGTGGCACTGCCGGCCGGACCGGTGACGTTCCAGAGCTACCAGATCATCGGCTCCGCGCACAACGGCACGGAGTACCTCGTCGAGGCCCTCGACTTCGTGGCGCGAGGAATCGTCAAGCCGATGGTCGACGTGTACCCGAAGGAGCGTGTTGGCGACGCGTACGAGGCCGCGGCCACAAGTACGGCGCGTCTTAGGGCAGTGGTCACCTTCTGACTGGCGGCCAAGCCACCACGCGCGTAGATCAGAAAGCGCGGAGGGTGCTCCCCACTGGCCCGGTGTATTGCCGGTGATATAGCCCTGATCGCGCTCGACTGGTCACTAGACGGCGAAGGCCCCGACGGCAAGCCCGTGTACTTCAGGCAAGTTGGACACCATCGCTGTGGCGGTGGCGAACGGACCGGAGGACGAGGCCAGTTGGCTGTCGCTCGGCTGGCAGCTGGCCGAGCCGGACGTACGTTGTCTGCGGCGACGGATCTTCACGGCATCGAGGAATGGGGACCTGAAACAGGTCCGCAATCTGCAGAAGCTGATGCTGCGCTCGCGCGCCAACGCCCGGCATTGATCAGATACGCCGACGACTTCATCGTGTTCTGCATCTCCCGGGAGCTGGCCGATGCGGTCACGCGCGGCTCGCCGCCTGGTGGGACCGCCCCGGGGCCCCGCAGCGGTCCCACCACCTCGTGGAGGCCGGACAGTTGGGGCAACAGGACGTACACGGCCGCGCCGAAGAGCAGCAGTCCGATGATCGTGCTCGGGCGCAGTGGGGAATGGAAGGTGGGGCTCGGCCGGTCGATGGCGTCGGCGAGCGTCTCCCGGAGGTCGGTCAGCACGTAACGGCCATCGACCTGCGTCCGGATCCTGCGGGGCAGGGCGAGGGGCTGAAGGTAGGCCAGGGATGTCTCGAGTTGGTCGGGCGACAGCGTCCGGCGGGCGCTGCGGACCGTCCGCTGGACACCGACCAGAGCCGTAAGCGACACCAGCGCCTCCGCGATGTCCTGCGCGCAGCGTCGCGGGGCCGCGCTCACCCTGCCGAAGGTGAAGTTGAGCAGCCACACGTCGCCGGCGGTGTCGATGAGGAAGTTCTTGGGCCTCAGGTCGTGGTGGGCGATCCGGGCCGTGGACAAGATCGCGACCTGCCTCCAGATGCCGTCCAGCAACGACTCGTCGATCTCGGTGGAATCCAGCTGGGTCAAGCGGCGTCCCTCGACCTGCCGGCGCACAGCAGCGGCGAGCCGTGCTCCGTTTCGCAGACCGACACGACCGGCGGCGTCAGTCGCTGGTCGGACGGTGTGCGGCCCTTGAGAGCGTCGAAACAGGCACACCAGCCGACCAACGCCCTGCGCAAACTCTCAGCCAGCCGGTTGAGCGAACAGGCTCTTGCCGCCGCAGACGTAGAGCACCTGACCGGTGATCGACTGTGCTTCGGGCGATGCGAAGAACCGTGCGGCCCACGCGACGTCGCGAGCGTCGCCGAGCGTGCCCATGGGCTGCGCTTGCAGCAGTCGTTCCATCACCTCCGGCAGTTCGCGCCGCAGGAGCGGGGTGTCGATCAAGCCCGGCGCCAGGCAATTCACGGTGATGCCGTATTTCGCCATCTCGATCGCCAGCGAGCGGGTGGCCGACACCGTGCCGCCCTTGGACGAGGCGTATGCGAGCTGCCCGAACCAGCCGAGCCATGCGCGGGAGGCGATGTTGATGACCCTGCCACGGCGCTTCTTGGTCATGCTCGTCACCGCTGCCTGCGAACACAGGAACACGCCGGTCTGGTTGATCGCGACAGTGCGGTTCCACTCGTCGTCGGTGATGCGTCGTACGCCGCGGTCGATGCTGATGCCGGCGTTGTTGACGAGGATGTCGACCGGACCGAGCTCCGCCTCGGCGCGGGCGAAGAGCTTCTCGACCGCCTCGCGGTCCGCGACGTCGACGGGGAGCCCGACTGCAGTTCCGCCCGCGGAGCGGATCCGCTCGGCCGCTTCATCGGCCTTGTCCCGCGCGAGGTCGGCGATCACCACCTTGGCGCCGCAGGAGGCGAACTCTTCGGCGATCGCGTTCCCGATCCCGCTGGCGGCCCCCGTGATGACGGCCACCTGCCCGGAAATGCTCATGATATTTCCTTTGTGGATGATAGAAATTGCTTAGACGGACAGGCTCGACAGCAGGCTTGCGCCGCCGCAGCAGTAGAGCACCTGCCCGGTGATGTATCCGCTCCGGTCGTCGAGGAAGAACGCCGTGGTGTGGGCGATGTCCTCGGCGGTCACAGGCTGAGGCAGCAATGGCTGCGGTTCGCGCAGATGGCTCCCAGCGGGTCCGTCGGCGCCGTGCAGCGCACTGCCTTCCACGGGAAGGCTGGCGACGACGTTCACGGTGATCCCGCGTGGCCCGAGCTGCAATGCGAGGCTTCGGGCGAAGGCCACGAGCGCGGCAGAGGTCGCGGCCGTGCGTGGCCGGTTCGGCCAGCCCAAGCCGTCTCGGCTGGTGACGACGACGATCTTGGCGCCGCCACCCTCGCGGGAACGCATCCGGGGCAATGCGCGGTCGACCAGGCTGGTCAGATCGTCGATCACCGAGCCGGTGTGCACCTCGTCGTCGCCGCTGAACAGGTCGGGTGCGTAGACGAGCGCGGCGATCGGCTGTTCGCCGCGGGCGGTACCGACGTCGTGTGCGACCGTCCAGCCGGCTTGCTGAAGCCGGCCGGCGAGTGCGGAAGTGACGAGGGAGCCGGATCCGGCGACGACGGCGACTGCGCCGCTGCCCTGCTGGGTTTCAGTCATGTTCGAGCTTTCGGTCAGGTCGTGGTGAGGATGTGGACGGCGCAGGCGCCGTTGTCGACACCGAAGATGCCGCCGCCCGTGACGTGGGTGAGCGCGACCTCGGCGCCGGGAACCTGGAGGGGACCGGCTTGTCCGGTGAGTTGCCAGTATGCCTCGCAGATCTGCGTCACGCCTGTGGCGCCGACCGGGTGTCCGCGCGAGAGCAGGCCGCCGCTGGGGCTGATCGCGACCCGGCCGTCGCGATCGAATTCGCCTGCTGAGACCGCCTTGAAAGCCTGTCCGCGTTCGGCGAGCCCGAGCGCTTCGGAGTGCAGCAGCTCCGCGATGCTGAAGGCGTCGTGCAACTCGACCAGGTCGAGATCCGCCGGACCCAGCTCGGCCATGTCGTAGGCCGCGCGGGCGGTTCGGGCGGTGATGTCGGGCCAGGTCATGTCGCGGTAGGAGGTGTGGAACAGGCCAGAGCGGACCGCGCTTCCACGGATGCGAACGGTTGGCGAGCCGAGCTCTCGGGCCACATCCTCGGAGCACAACAGGACTGCTGCTGCTCCGTCGCTGTTGGGACAGCAGTGCAGCAAGCGAAGGGGATCGGCGACCGGCCGTGATTCGGCGACGTCACCGGCCGTGGCTGCCTTCTGGAAGTGGGCCCGTGGGTTGTCCGCGCCATTGCGGCGATTCTTCACGGAGACGCGGCCCAGGTCGTCGGGCGTGGCGCCGAAGTCGTGCAGGTACCGCTGGGCGCGCATCGCGTACGCGCCAGGCATGACCATGCCCTGGTCGATTTCGAGGTCCGCGGTGGTCAGCGGCAGGGTGCCGCCGCCGAACGCCGAGAGGTTCTCCGCGCCGAAGGCGATGACGCAGTCTGCGGTCCCGGCAGCGATCGCTTGCCACCCGAGGTGCACTGCGGAAGCGCCGCTGGCACAGGCGTTCTCAACCGTGTACACCGGCTGGCCGGACACGCCTACTCGTTGCAGCACACGCTGGGCCAGCAGCGAACCTCCGTAGGAGGAACCACCGAAGCCGGTGTCGACCCGGTCCGGTGTGATCCCGGTGCTCTGGATGAGATCGCGCACCGCGCGGTAGCCGAGCTCGGCCGCGCTCAGTTCTCGGTGCTTGCCGAACGGATGCACGGCCGCACCCGCTACGAAAACCGGCTTCATTGTGTACCTCCTGTGGTCGGGGTGACGACGTAGGACGAGAACTCCCCGTCGTCGTCAGCGCCGATCGGCCCGATGCGGAGGTCGACCGGCGTGCCGGGCTCGAGTGCTTCGTCTCCGGCGACGTGCGCGAGGACCCTGACGCCCGAGACGTCGACGTAGGCCAGTACGTACGGTGGTCGGAATTTCGCCGGACCGATCCGCACGACGGTGGAGGCGTAGGCGACGCCGTGGTCGTCGGTGGTGGTCTGCTCTACGTCGGGGGACGCGCAGGCGGAGCACACATCCCGCGGCGGGAACCAAGTCCTGTCGCAGCGGGTGCAGTGCGTGGTGGCAAGCGCGACGCGATCTCCGCGGTCGCGGATCCAGCTGCGCCCGACGACGCGGGCGGTCGTGGTTGGTGGTGTGTTCATGGCGTTCCTCTCCGGTCAGCGGCCTCGGTATTCGGGCGTGCGGCGTTCAGCGAAAGCGGTGCGACCTTCCACTCGGTCTTCGGTGTCCCGAAGCAGGCCCCACAGCAGCTGCTCGAGCTGCACGGATTCGGTCAGCGGCAGGTCACCGGTGCGCTGGGAGAGCGTCTTGAGGCTTTTGACCGCGAGCGGTCCATTGGCCGCGATCCGGTTCGCGACCTCCAGCGCGTGGTCGACCAGACGGTCGGGCGGTACGACCTCGCTGACCAGGCCGATCCGGTGCGCTTCGGCCGCGTCGATCCGGTCACCGGTGAGGATCATCTTCATGGCCACCGCCCGGGGGACCGCGCGCAAGAGTTTGGACACCCCGCCGACCGCGGGGACGCTGGCCCACCGAGCCTCGGGCAGGCCGAAGGTGGCGTTGTCGCTGGCGATGCGCACGTCACAGTCCAGCGCAATCTCCATGCCTCCGCCGAGTGCGTGGCCGTTCACCGCGGCGATGAGGGGCTTGTTGATGCGCAGCTCACTGATCGTGATCGCGCGGACGTAGAGTCCCTCGTCGACGCTCTGCTCGTACGGCGCGAAGTACGCTTCGGCGAAGGACGTTTGCGGGGGCAGTGTCTTCTTCAGATCGGCGCCGGTGCAGAACGCGCGCTCGCCGGCCCCGGTCAGGACGGCGACGAGCAGTTCGGGGTCGTCGCGAAACTCCCGCAGCCGCTCGTTGAGCTCGCGCATCGACGCGATGTCGAGGGCGTTGAGTGCCTCGGGGCGGTTCAGGTGGATGAGGAAGACGCGATCTCTGCGTTCGGTTTCGATGGCCATGTCAGCCCACGACTCCTTCCCGCGCCAGGCGCGCGTATGTCTTCTCGTCGATGCCGAGCAGGTCGAGGCACACGGACCGGCTGTCAGCGCCGAGCAGCGGCGCGGGAGCCCGCAGCCGGCCTGGGGTTCGAGACAACCGATACGGGATTCCGTCGTAGACGCTCGGACCCATTACCGGGTGGTCGAGCTGCACCCAGTGCTCGCGCGCTCTCAGCTGCGGGTCGCGGTGCAGCAGGTCGTCGGTGTTGCGCACGGGCGATGCTGGGACGCCGGCGTCGGCGAGTGCGTCCGCGAGCTTGGTCGCATCCCAGGCGCTGGTCTCGGCTGAGAGCACCTTGTCGAGCTCTCGTCGGGCCCGGTGGCGGGCCGCCGCGTCGGTGAAGTCGGGCCGGGCCATCCACGCCGGAGCGCCCAAAACTCTGGTCAGCGCCTGCCACTGGGGGTCGTCGAACACGCCGATCGCGCACCACGAGTCCTCGTCCCTGCAGGGGTAGACGCCGTGCGGCGCCGCGACGGGGTCGTCGTTGCCCGCTCGTTCGACGCGGTGTCCGGCCGATGCCGCGAGCAGGGCCGGCCCGATGACGTTGACCGTGGACTCGAGCTGGGCGAGTTCGATGTACTCCCCACGTCCGGTGCGGCGCCGGTTGCGCAGGGCGGCAAGGACGGCGATCGCGGCGTGCAGCGGGTTCGGGACGTGGTCGGGGTAGTTGGTGCCGGTGCCGACGGGCGGCCGATCTGGGTAGCCGGAAAGTCCCAGCAGGCCGCCCGCCGCGGCGATCGCGAGCCCGTAGCCGCCGAAGTCACGATGCGGGCCGGCGTTGCCCTGCATGGGCATTTCGATGTAGATGATGTCCGGCCGTATCTTCTTGACCGTGTCGTAGCCGAGGCCGAGCCGGTGCATGGTCCCCGGGGTGAAGTTGTCGGCCACGACGTCGCTGCGGGCGATGAGCTCCAAAGCGATCTCGCGTCCTTCGGGGTGCTTGAGGTCGATGCACACGGAGCGCTTGCTGGTGTTGCGGTTGGCGAAGTACCCGCTGCGGTCAGGCCCGGGTTCACCGTCGCGGAACGGCGCCATTGAGCGAATCGGATCGGTACGCGTCCTCGATTCGATCTTGATGACATCCGCGCCGTGGTCGGCCAGCGGTTTGGTGAGAAAGGGCCCGGCGCCGACCCATGTGAAGTCGGCGATCCGGACGCCTTCGAGCGGTAAAGCGTCCGTCATGCGGTGATCCTTTCGTGGTGAAGAACTGAGCTCGTTGCCCGCTCTGGAAGGCCGGCACCAGGGCCGACGTTCGCGTGGCTGAACCGGTACGGCGGACCGGGGAGCATCAACTCGACGGTGCCCACGGTGATCCGGCGGAAGTAGCTCTGCGCGTTGAGTTGCGGGCTGTTGAGCAGATCGTCCGGAGTGGACACCGGGGCGATGCTGATGCCGCGGCGCTGCCCCGTCTGGTAAAGGTCTTCCTTGGTCCGGTTGAGCGCGAAGCGCTCGAATATCGTGCGGAAGTCCGCACGGGCCTCGGTGCTGCGGCGCCACTCGGCTTGCTGCCAGCGGTCCTCACGCAGCTTCGCGGCTTCGCCGATGCCGCCTTCCTCGAGCCAGTCGACGATCGCCGGCCACGCGAGCGGGCGACCGCCGAGCCCGCCCACCAGGTAGACCCAGCCGTTGGCGCATCGGAACAGGCCGGTGCCGGCCTCCATCGGCCCCGCGCCGGCCCGTTTGCGGACCAGCCCTTCCAGATCCAAGGACTGAACTGCGTTCTCGAGAGAGTGCGCCACAGCCTCCTGCACGGAGACATCGACAGTCTGGCCGCGGCCGGAAGTTTCCAGGGCGAGCAGCGCGATCAAGGTGGCGGCCGCCGCGTGCACCCCGCCGACGACGGCCGACTGGCTGCCCCACGGCCGCACCGGTTCGCGGTCGGGGTCTCCGGCCAAGCTCAAGAGTCCGCCGGCGGCCAGTAGGGTGAGGTCGCTGGCGGGCCGGTCGGCGTGCGGGCCGGTCAGGCCGTAGGGGCTGATCGAGACGTGTACGAGCGACGGGTGCCGCCGTGTGACGTCGTCCGGGTGGAGGCCTTTCGCGCGCAACGCCGCCGGCCCCTCACTGGTCAGCAGGATCTGCCCCGTGCCGAGGAGCTCGTCGAGGTCCACTTCGGACTCGGAGACGCTGGTCTTGCCCACTTCGGTGAAAACGAAGCTCAGCGACATGCCATCGGCGGTGAGGGGCGGTCGTTGCCGTTCGGGGACGCCACCGTCGGGTTCGACGCGGATTACCTCGGCGCCGAGGTCAGTGAGAAGCCGGCCTGTGTAGGCGCCCAGCCACGTCGTGAGGTCGATGACCCGGACCCCGTCCAACGGGCCTGGGTTCGTCGGGATTTCCGTCACGTTCACCACCAGCCTGTCAGAATGAGGAGTGTCCAGGTCACGATCGGTGCCACCAGGACCAAGCCGAGACCCCACAACGTGAGTCGCTTGTAGACCACGGCTTGTTGGTCTTCGGGGGAGTTGGCGACCACTAGCGCACCGTTGGTCGAGAATGGGCTGGAGTCGACGACGGATGCCGAGATCGACAGCGCGGCCACGAGTCCGATCGCTCCGACTTGGCCGGAAGCGAGCAGCGGCACGGCAAGCGGGATGAGCGCTCCGAGGATGCCGGTTGTCGAGGCGAACGCCGAGACGATCGCTCCCACGAAGCAGATCACCAAAGCCGCCAGCGCCGGTGCGGAGATGGAGGCGATCCCGTCGCCGAGGTAGCGCACCGTGCCGACGGATTCGAGCAACCCGACGTAGGTGACGATCCCGCAGATCAGCAGGACCACGTTCCAGCTGACATGGCTGAGTGCGCCTTTTGCGCCGGCTGGTGCGAGCAGCGTCACGACCACGGCCACCGAGAGAGACAGGAGGCCGATGTCGAGCTCGAAGACCAGCGACCCGACGACGAGCGCGGTCAACCCGAGCACGGTGATCGTGCGTTCACGGTTGAGCTTCACGGTCTCGGTCTCGGTCTCGGTCACCGTGGCCGTCTGCAGTGCCATTCCGCCCGAAGGCGTCGTCTCCGTCGGCTCGGCGTTCTCGTCAGCACGGCGTCCTTGCCGGATGAGCTTGCGCCCTCCGAAGGCGAAGTAGACGCCGATGGCGAGGAGGAGGTTGAAGACCACGTTGCTGAGGAACAGCACCGTCGGGCTGCTCGGCAGGTGGCTCTTTCCGACGATGCCGTTGGTGATCACGCCGAGCACGCCGAGTGGGGAGAAATTCCCCGCTGACGACCCCTGCACCACCATCAGGCCCATCAGCATCGGGTTGATGCAGTATTGCGCGCCGAGCGCCATGCCGATCGGGGCGATGATCGCGACGGCGGCCGGGCTGAGTGCTCCGAGCGCAACCAGCGCGCCGCTCAAGATGAACATGACCCAGGGGATCGCGGCGACGTGGCCGCGCACGGCCCGCACGGACCATTGCACCAGCCAGTCGACTGTGCCGTTGTTCTTCGCGATGGCGAAGAGGTAGGTCACGCCGACGAGGATCACGAACAAGCTGGCGGGAAATCCGCTCAGGACGTTGGCGGCGCTCTTGCCGAACACCCAGGTTCCGACGAGGAACGAGGCCACAAGGGCCAACGCGCCGAGGTTGATCGAACGAAGCGTGCCCACCAGGAAGATCCCGGCGAGCACGAGTATCGCGACGAGGTGGGGGGACATTCAGGCTCCTTGAGGTGACGCCACTGCGCCGGGGCGACTGCACGACTCGACTTCGCAGATGCGGCGTCGACTTCGTGAATGCGAAGCTATGTTCAATTGCCTCTACGTGTCAAGGGTGTGCTTCGAAAATGCGAAGTGTGCTGCGGAGACACGAAGTGACTCTCGGTAGTACCATGGGGCTCGGCGTGTACGTGAGAGGTTGCGAGAAGAAATGAACTCAGCCCGCATCGACCGGGCGCTCAAGATCCTGCAGTACCTGGGGCACCACCAGGAGGGGGCGACGCTCAAGCGAATCTGCGGCGACCTGTCGATGCCGATGAGCAGCGCGCACGACCTACTGCGCGCGCTGGAGGAGATCGGCGCGGTGCGGATCGCGGACCAGCGCACGTACTACCTCGGCCCGCGGTCCCTCGTGCTCGCGCTGTCCATCGTCGACGCCGTCGACCTCCGGCAGATCAGCCGGCCATACCTGGCCGAGCTGTGTGAAGAGCTCAACGAAAACACGTACCTCGCTCTGCGCAGCGGCAACACGGTCACCTATGCGGACCGCTATGAGGCAGGGCAGACGCTCTCGGTCGTCATGAAACTCGGTGGCCCGCGTCCGCTGCACGGCTCGAGCATCGGGAAGCTGATCACCGCCTACAACGCCGACCTCGAGAAGCTGGTGCTCGGAACCCCGCAGCTGGACCAGCTCACTCCGTTCACCCGCACCAACCGCACCGAGCTCCGGAAGGAACTGGAGACCATCCGGGCCCGTGGCTACAGCGTGAGCGACGGCGAAAGCGTCGAGGGCATCATCGGCCTGGCCACTCCAGTCGCAAGTGCCTCCGGCGCCATCGAAGCCGCCGTCCACGTCTCGGCGCCGCGCGGTCGGCTGGCTCCTGACCGGCTTCCGCAGGTGCTCGCCGCGATGTCGCGGACTGCTGCGGCGATCTCCGCGCAACTGGGCGCACCGGCGGACGCGGTCGCCGAGAAGTCGCTGGAGGAGATTGTCGCATCGGAGGAGAAGCGGCTGGCGAACGCTGGCTGAGCCGCCTGTACAAGACCGTGGTGTTCGAGCGAAGCTCGGGTCGTCGTGGCCGGCAGGACGAGAGAGTCGGTGGTCAGGAAGTCGGTGCCGAAGTGCCCCGGGTTCGACGACGGTGACCTTCACCTCGAAGCCGGCGAGCTCCGCGGCCAGGGCTTCGCTGAGGCCCTCCAGAGCGAACGTGCCCGTGCAAGCTCATGGTGGTCTTCTTCTCCTTGAGCAGTGGATCGGTCGTGGGACCGTTGCCGGTTGTCCGGTGCGATTCCCAGCCTGGCAACCGAAAGGGCGTTGTGGACCGCTATCTCGTGCCCTGCGAGGGCCGGGACGCTGTTGCCTAGGACTCAGAGGACCAGGCGGGCCGACGATTTCCGTGCACAATGGACACATGGCCGAGAAGAACCAGCCACTCGCCGATTTCCTGCGCCGCGCCCGCAGCCGGTGCGACCCGGCCCGGCTCGGATTGCCGACGGATTCCCGGAACCGGCGCGTGCCCGGCCTGCGCCGCGAGGAAGTGGCGCTGCTGGCCGGGATTTCCACCGGCTACTACGCCCGGCTGGAACAGGGCGCCGTGCCCTCGCCGGCGGTGCTCGAGGGGCTCGCCCGGGCGCTGAACCTCGACGCGGCGGGGCGGGCCTACCTCGAGGACCTCGTCGGGCTGGCCGGCCCGGGCAACCGGGACCGGTCCTCGGGGCAGCGCACGCGCCCCGGCCGCGACTGGCTCCTGGCCGCGTTCGTCCGCCACCCGACCCTCCTCCTGGGCCGGAGCACCGATGTGCTGGCCGCCAACCTGATGGCGCGGGCACTGTTCACCGACTTCGAGGCCGTCCCGCCCGGCGAGCGCAACTACGCGCGGTGGATATTCCTGGCCGAGGACGCGCGTTCGCTGTTCGTCGACTGGGAGGTTCGGGCCCGGGCGGTGCTGGAGAGCCTGCGGCTGGAGATCGGCGCCGACCGCCGTGACCGGGGCACGGCCGCGCTGATCACCGATCTGCGTGCGCAGAGCGCCGAGTTCGGGCAGTGGTGGGCCGAACGCCGGGCGCACCACCGCGCCTGCCGGGCGATCCGCCTGTAGCACCCGCTCGTCGGAGACCTGACCGTCGACTGCGAAACTTTCACGCCGGCCGCGGACCCGGACACCACGCTCTACGTCTACACCGCGGAACCCGATTCACCGTCACAGCGAGCGCTGAACCTGCTGGGCAGCTGGGCCGTCTCGGACGGGGCCTCGACTCCGCCGGCGGCGAACTGATTCGGCGGGAATGTCCGTCCGCGTGGTACTGGTGCGCCGCCATACAAGCGCCCCGGCGGCCAGTGCCGCGAGGGAGAGTACGACGGCGAAGATGGTCGTTCCCGTGGCGAGGCCGAGGCTGTCGCTCAAGTAGCCGGTGGCCATCGGGAGCAACGCGGCGGGGATGTAGCCGCCGAAGTTGAGCAGTGCGTTGGCTTCCGCGCGCCGGTGGGCGGCGATGTGGGTGCTGATCATCGTCAACCCGCCGAGCTGGCCGAGGCCTTGTGCGGCACCGGCGAAGATCGCGGTGACGACGATGGCCGCGATCCAGCCGGCGTGCACGGCCGCCAGGAGCGAGACCATGCAGGCCAGTGCGCTGATGGCGCCGGTGAGCAGGACGGCGCGGATGCCGAGCCGTTTCGCCGCGAACTGCACGGCGGTAGCGGTTCCGAACATGACGAACGCGGTGACGCCGGCGAGCAGCCGGCTGGCGGTGCCGAGCACGTCGGCCAGCAGGGCCGGGCCGAGCGAGAGGACGAACGAGGTCGAGGTGATGCCGGGCGCGAAGACCGCGATGCCGAGCGCGACGTGCTTGCGGTGGGCGCGCGGCACGGCGGGCACGCGAACCCAGCCGCCGCCGGCGTCGCCGCTCGGGCGGCTCAGCGGCAGCCGAGCGGCCACGACCGCAGCTGCGAGCAGGAGCACGGCCGCGAGGACGAAGATCGACACCGTCGGCGCGGGGAGGGTCTCGGACAGGGCTCCGGCCAGCAGCGGTCCCAGGCCGGCGCCGAACACCATCGCGGTGGACGCGGCCAGGGTGGCGGTGCGAGCCCGTTCCGGGCCGCCGACGTCCACGACGGCCGCCATACCCGCCGACACGGTGATGCCCACCGCGACGCCGGTGAGCAAGCGCGCGAGCGCCAGCACCTCGACGGAGCCGGCGGTGGCGAACAGCACGCAGCCCACCAGCGCGAGCACCAGGCCGGGCAGGATGACCGGCTTGCGGCCGATCCGGTCCGAGGCACGGCCGGCCACCAGCAGCGCGGCCAGCAGGCCGGCGATGTAGGCGGCGAAGATCACCGTCAGGGTGCCGGCGGAGAAGCCCAATTGGTGCTGCCACAGCACGTACAGCGGGGTGGGGGCGTTGGATAGGACGAACACGGCGGTGACCGGCCACGCGGCCAGCCACGGACTGCTCGCTCGGGGTGGTGCGGTGTCGTGCACGGCGACCATGGGAACTCCAGTACGAATGAGGTCGAACTATGCGGGGTGTGACTCTGGAACCCGCGGTAGTTCGACTTTATTCGTATTGAGGTGTTGACTGTGTGCATGACCACGTCGATCGCGACCGACCCGGATGTCCCGCCTGATGACCTGCCACCTGCGTTGCCGGAGCCGGCGCGTGAAGAGCTCCGGCTGGAGGTCGTTCTCAGCGCGCTGAGCGATGCGTTGCGGCTGACCATCGTGCGCAAACTGCTGCTCGAACGTGAGGCGTACGACCACCCGTGCGGCTGGTTCGAGCTGGGGCGTCCGAAGTCTTCGTTGACCCACCACTTCAAAGCGTTGCGGGAAGCCGGGGTTCTGCGGCAGCGGCAGTACGGGCTGGAACGCCGCAGCCGCGTGCGCACCGAAGACCTCGACGCCCGGTTTCCCGGTCTGCTGGACCTGGTCGCCGCGTGGGAACCCGCGTCCAGCCCGAAGTGAAGCGCGTCCCTCCGTGTGGCGGACGACTGCTGTGACATATCAGCCACCGTCGAGGTGCCGAGCACCACGACCGACCGAAAGGACCTAGGCCAGCGATGAGCCGACCACGACCGAAGATGCTGATCCTCGACGATTGGGAAGGTGAGCTCCGCGCCTCGCCCGGCGCGGACCGGTTACGGCAGCTGGCCGACGTCACCGTGCTGGACAGCCCGCTCGCCGACGTACCCGATACCGAGCTGGCAGACGTTCGCGTTGTCCTGGCGATCCGTGAACGCACCCGGTTCGACGTGGCCATGCTGGATCGGCTGCCCCTGCTCGAGCTCATCTTGCAGACCGGCGGACACGCCTATCACATCGACCTCGACGAGGCGGCCCGGCGAGGCATCGCGGTGCCGCTGTGGCGCCGCCACGATGCGTGCGAGGCCGCCATGCGGGAACTCACCTTCGGCCTCATGATCGCCGCGCTGCGCAAGTTTCCCGAGGCGCACCACTCCCTTGGCACCGGGAGGTGGCCCGGCCTCCTTGGCGGCACGCTGCGCGGCCGTCGCCTAGGCGTGCTGGGCATGGGCCTGCAGGGCGCGGCCGTGGCTCGGCTCGGGCAGGCGTTCGACATGGACGTCGTCGCCTGGGCCAGGCCGGGCAGTCGCGCCGCTACCGACGACGGAGTCCCTCGGCTGCCGCTGGAGGAACTGCTGGGAACCTCTGACGTGGTGAGCATCCACCTACGGCTCACTGCGGAATCGCGCGGCCTGCTCGACGCGGCGAAGCTGAGCAAAATGAAACCCGGCTCCGTGCTGATCAACACCGCTCGCGGAGCAATCGTCGACGAGAACGCGCTGGCCGAAGTTTTGCAGGACGGCCCGCTTCAGTCCGCCGGGCTGGACGTGTTCACCACCGAACCGCTGCCCGAGGACTCTCCACTGCGCACCCTGTCCAATGTAGTGCTCACCCCTCACATCGGCTGGACCGTGCGCGAAGCCTTCGCCGAATTCGCCTTAGGCGCCGCCGGGCAGCTGGAGGACTACCTCGCGTCGCGCCTCGACCCGCGAGAACTGGCCTTCACGCCCGCCGTGCGGCGACGCCCCGATGCGGTGGGTGGAGTGTTGCTCCCGCAGTAGTGAGTCGTCAGGCCGGTTATCTGGGATGGTGCTGCTGCCACGGCAAATCAATAACACGCCGATATTTGCGCGCTTGAACTCATTGTGGCCAGGCGCTGCTCAGCAAGCGGTCGAACGGCGGGAACGGGCTGCGCCAGCGAGAGGTATGAATGGCGCACCCCGGCCGTCGCAGCCTTCACGCGCAAAGGGGCGGGTGAAGGCTGCGACGGCTCGATGGACTGGGCCAGTCAGGAAGCCGTGGTCGAACGGCTGAGCGTCTCCCAGGCGGTGACGTCGGCGAGCACGGTCTCGTGGTGGTCACGCCACCCGTCAACGGCGTCTTCGCCGAGGAGGAAGTGCAGCGGCGAGTTCTCGGCGTCGAGCACCTCGATGATCGCCGCGGCGCCCTTGGCCGGGTCGTTCGGCTCCTGCCCCACGACGCCCTTGACCATGCGCCGCAACTCGCCCGAGGTCGCGTCGTAGGCGGGGTTCTCGGGGGTCCACTGCAGGCTGGTGCTGAACTGGGTGCGGAACATCCCCGGCTCCACCACCAAGACGCGGATGCCCAGCGGGGCCAGTTCCATCGACAGCGCCTCGCCCAGGGACACGAGCGCGTGTTTGGTGGCGTTGTAGCCGCTCAGGCCTGGGAACGTCATCACGCCGCCGAGTGAGCTCATCACCACGATCGTGCCGTTCCCCTGCTCGCGCATCGCGGGCAGGACGGCCTGGGTCAGCTCCAACGCACCGAAGTAGTTGACGTCGAACATGCTGCGCAAGTACTCGACCGGGGTTTCCTCGACGGCACCGATCACGTTGACCCCGGCGTTGTTCACCAGCACGTCGATGCGGCCGAACACGGCCAGCGTCGCGTCGACCGCGGCCCGAATGGATGCCGGGTCAGTCACGTCCATCGCTGCCGTGCTGATCCGATCGCCGCCGGCCTCCGCGAGGTCGGCGAGGGTCTCCGGGCGGCGCGCGGTGGCCATCACCCGGTCACCGGCGGCCAGCGCGGCCCGCACGAGCTCGCGGCCGAAGCCGCTGGAGCAGCCCGAGATCAGCCAGACACGGCCCGGTGTTTCGTTCGTCATTCCCATGCCTTTCACGTTGATGTTCAGCGAGGCCAATGGTCGTCTCGAGAGCTCGGCGCCATCCAACACCGGTTACCTGTCGTAGTTGTAGACTTTTCCTGTGACCCCTGATCTTCGCGGCAGCTGAGGTACTTTGTCGCCGTCGCCGAGGAGTCGACCTACACGCGGGCGGCCGAGCAGCTCCTCATCAGCCAGCAGTCGCTGTCCCAGCAGATCACCCTGTTGGAGCGCATGCTCGGCGTGAAGCTCTTGGACCGCGACACCCGGCGCGCCCGCCTCACGCGGTCGGCGCGTTGTTCTTCCCCGAGGCTCATGCGGTGCTCGCCCAGGCCGACGACGCGTTCGACGTGGTGGCACGGGCCGCACGCGGCGAGGCCGGGAGCCTCTGCCTGGCCTTCCTCGCGACCACGACGAACTACTTTGCTGCCACCGGTGGTGCGGGCCGTCCAGCAACGACTCCCGGAACTCCGGCTGACGACGGAAGAGACGACGATCGCCCTGCTGGCCGAGGGGCTGCGGAAAGGCCGCTACGACGTCGTGTTCACCCGGCCACCGCTCGTGGCCGGCCTGGCAACCCGGACGCTCGTGCGCGAACCGGTGTGCGCTGTGTTGCCCGAAGTGCGCCCGCTGGCCGGGCGGGCCAAACTGTCCCTCGCCGAACTGGCCGGTGAAGCTGGGTACTGACCCCGCGCAGTACCTGGGAATCTTTCGACCAAGCGTTCGACCGGTCCTCCAGGCGGCCGGATTCACCCCCGACGTGATCCACCGGGACGCGAGCGTCCAGGCTCTGCTCGCGCTCGTCGCAGCAGGAGTCGGTATCACGCGGCTCGCCCGGTCGGCCGGCAGCCTCCGTGGCACCGGCGTGGTGTTCGTGCCGATCACCTGAGAATTCGTGTCGACCGAATGGTCTGGTGGGAGGGCAACGACTCCGCTGCTTTACACGCGTTGCTGGACGTCGTCACCGAAGACGAAGCCATTGTGGACAGTCGTTCGAGCGCGTTCCACCGGAGAAGGCGTGTGCTCGGCGGAGGCCGCCTCAGGCGATGGCCGCGTAGGCGCTGACGTGCTCGACGTGCATCCGCACGAGCAGCATGCCTGGAACGCTGTTGCGTTCGCCGAGCTCGCCGGCACGCTCTTGACCCATGTACCACGCGGCGATGTTCGTCGCCCAGGTGCGCAACTGTCGGGGGTCCTCTGAGACTTCCGTGTGTCCCCACAGCACCGCGTGGGAGTACGGGGGCACCTCGTCGTCGATGCACATCGCAGCGCGTCCGTTACGGGCGAGGTCGTGGGCTTTCGCGGTCACGTTCTCCGTGGTGAAGACGAGATCGTCGCCGTCGAGGAGGAACCACACGGGTGCGATGTGGGGGCCGCCGTCCGCCCATACGGTGGCCAGCTTGCCGGTGCGGGTACCTTGCCCGATGAACGCCTTCCACTCGTTCACTTCCATTTTGGTCATGCCGTTCAGCATCCGTCCGCGCCGCACCGGAAGCAATACAGCCGACCCCCTTACCGGAGGAAGACTCCCCGGCGCGGCTGGAAGCGCCATAAACTGGGTTCTCCGCGGGAGCGACCCGGCGACGCCGGGATCTGGTGGACGGAGGCGATCGGGTGCTGCTGGGCCGGCACAGGGAGTGCGCAACGCTCGACAGGCTGGTCGAAGCCGTGCGAGCGGGGCAGGGTCGCGCGCTCCTGGTGGTTGGCGAACCCGGCGCGGGCAAGACGGCGCTGCTGCAGTACGTGGCCGCACACGCCGCGGAGTGCCGAGTGCTGCGCACGGCCGGGGCGCAGGCCGAGATGGAGCTGCCGTTCGCCGGCCTGCACCAGCTGTGTGTGCCGCTGCTGGACGGGCTCGGTCGCCTGCCGGCCCCGCAGCGTCAGGCGCTGAGCACCGCCTTCGGCTTGACCGAAGGTCCGGCGCCGGACCGGCTCCTCGTTGGGCTGGCCGTGCTGGGGCTGCTGGCAGAGGCCGGCGCCGAGCGCCCGCTGGTGTGCCTGGTCGACGACGTGCAGTGGCTGGATCGCGCATCGACCCACGCGCTGGCGGTCGCGGCACGCCGTCTGTTCGCGGATTCCGTGGGCCTGGTCTTCGCGACGCGAAACAGGGATTCGAGCACCGCGCTGACGGGGCTCACCGAACTGCCGGTCCAGGGGTTACCAGCCGGCGAAGCGCGGGCGCTCCTGCTGGCAGCGCTGCCGGGACCACTGGACGAGCGCGTCGTAGATCAAATCGTGGCGGACACCGGCGGAAATCCCTTGGCGTTGCTCGAGCTGCCGCGGAGCGTTCCGCCGACGCAGCTGGCCGGGGGGTTCGGCCTGCCGGCCAGCCGGGTGTCGCAGGGCGGGATCGAGTTGGAATTCCGTCATCGGGTCGCGCAGCTGCCGGAAGCGTCGCGCCGGCTGCTGCTGGTCGCGGCGGCCGACCCGCTCGGCGACGCGGTCCTGGTGTGGGACGCCGCCGCACGGCTCGGGGTGGGTGCGGACGCGGCGGTCCCGGCCGTGTCGGCCGGGCTCGTCGAGTTCGGCGCGCGGGTCTCCTTCCGGCATCCGCTCGTGCGTTCGGCGGTCTACGACGGCGCCACCGAGTGGCAACGGCGGCGGGCGCACCGGGCGCTGGCCGAGTGCACGGACCCCGCCTCCGATCCGGATCGCAGAGCCTGGCACCGCGCTCGGGCCGTCGCCGGGCCGGACGACGAGGTCGCGGCGGAGCTGGAACGGTCGGCGAGCCGCGCGCAGGCGCGTGGCGGACTTCCCGCCACCGCGGCGTTCCTGGCTCGCGCGGTCGAACTCACCCACGACCCGGCGAGACGGGCTGAGCGCGCGCTCGCCTCCGCGCGGGCAGCACTCGCCGCGGGCGCCCCCGAAACGGCGCTTGGCCTGTTGTCGGTGGCGCAAGCCGGACATCTCGGGGACCTGCATCAAGCGAAGGTCAACCTGCTCCGGGCGGAGGTGGCGTTCGCGATCAGCCGCGGGGCGGAGGCGCCGATGCTGCTGCTGAAGACTGCTCAGCAGCTGGAGTCGTTCGACGCGCGCCTGGCGAGGGACACCTACTTGGAAGCGCTGTCCGCGGCCCGGTTCGCGCTGCACCTCGCCGTCGGCGGCGATGTGGTGGAAGTGGCGGAGGCGGCCCATCGCGCCCCCGCGGCACCGGAACCGCCCGTCCCGGCGGACCTGCTCCTCGACGGCCTCGCCGCGCGTGACACGGGAGAGCTCGCCGCCGGCAGTCACCTCCTGAAGCGGGCACTGCGTGGGTTCTGCGACGAGGCCGACGCCGGTGTGGACGACTTGCGCTGGCTCTGGCTCGCCGGCACGACGGCACCCGATCTGTGGGACTACCGCAGCTGGGAGCGGCTCGCGACGCACCACGTCGAGCGGGCCCGTGCGGCCGGCGCGCTCACCACGTTGCCGCTGGCCGTGACCTCGCGGGTGGCGGTGCACGTGGTCCTGGGCGAGCTGGCCGAGGCGGCTCCGCTGGTGGGCGAGGTCGACGTGCTGGCCGAGGCGATCGGCGTCGGCCTCGCGCCCTACGGTGCGGTCATGCTCGCCGCTTGGCAGGGCCGCGCGGAGGAGACCGCGAGGTTGGTCGCCGCCACCCGCGGTGAGGTGCTGGCTCGCGGTGAGGGCGCCGGGGCGCAGATCTACGCGTGGGCGGAGGCGTTGCTGGGCAACAGCCTGGGCCGCTACTCCGACGCGGTGGCCGCGACCGACCTCGTGGAACGCGAGGGGCTGCTGGTCGGCGCGGGTCTGTGGATGATGGCCGAACGCATCGAAGCGACTGTCCGGAACGGGCAGCCGCGGGAGGCCGCCGAGGCGTTGCAGCGGCTTTCCGCGCACACGCGGGTGAGCGGCACGGATTGGGCGCTCGGTATCGAGGCCCGGTGCCGGGCCCTGGGCACCGAAGGCTTGGTCGCGGAGGACAACTACCGGGAGGCGATCCAACGCCTCGGTCGGACGCGTGTGCGCGGCGAACTGGCGCGAGCCCACTTGCTGTATGGCGAGTGGCTCCGCCGCGATCGGCGGCGACGAGCGGCACGCGAGCAGTTGCGAACCGCACACGAGCTGTTCACGGAGATGGGGATGACCGCATTTGCTCGCCGGGCCGAGCGTGAGCTGCTCCCGGGCGGGGACATGCCGCGCAGGCCCGTCACCGAAGGCGGTCACGAGCTCACCGCACAGGAGGCACAGATCGCCTGGCTGGTGCGGGAAGGCCTGTCCAACGCCGAGATCGGGACACGGCTGTTCCTCAGCCCACGCACGGTGGAATGGCACCTGGGCAAGGTGTTCGGCAAACTCGGCGTCACATCGCGCAAGCAGCTGCGCGCTCTGCCGCGGCCAGCGGAACCCGGGTGCCTCCCCGGGCCATCCAGGCTGTCACCCGGGTTCGGGCCCGAGCCGCTCGGTCGACTGTGAAGGGATGACCTCTACGCCAGAGTTGAGCACGGCGTCGCGGACTCTCGCCCCGGACGCCACCGAGATCACCACGGCACTCGTCGTGATCTCCCGCGACGGGCGCGCGCACCCGATGCAGGAGGCGTTCGTCCGGCACGACGCTTTCCAGTGCGGCTACTGCACACCCGCCCAGATCATGTCGGCCGTGGCGCTGCTCGCCGAACGCCGCGCGAAGACCGACGAGGACATCCGCGAGTTCATGAGCGGGAACCTCTGCCGCTGCGCCGCGTACCCCCACATCGTGGCCGCGATCCGGGAAGTGGCGGACATCGGAGGTACCGATGCGCGCGTTTGAGTACGTCCGGACGTCCGAAGTAGGCGACGCGCTGGCGGCATCGGAGCGCGCCGACGCCGCCTACCTCGCCGGCGGCACCACCCAGGTCGACCTGATGAAAGACGGAGTCCTTCTGCAGCAGAGCGCGCGCACTCGGGTGACCCGAGTGCCGCTGCCGGGGGGCGTCGCAGCCGTCCGCAAGGAGCCGCTCGGTCTTGATGCGCAGCCGCGGCTGTGGCACGAGGTAGCGATCCTGGAGCGGCTGCGCGGTGTCGACGGGGTCGCGCAGCTGCTGGATGCGCCGCGGTACCCGGGATCGATCGTGCTGGTGGACGCCGGTGACACGACCCTGGGCGGTCTGGCCGAGCCGCTGGCGATCGATGAGCTGATCCGGCTGGCCGGCAAACTGGCCCAAGCGGTCGCGGGAATGCATCGCCGCGGAGTGCTGCACCGTGACATCACTCCGGCCAACATCGTCGTCTCCGGGGACGGGGACCCGTGCCTGGTGGATTTCGCGCTGGCGACGCCGTTCGCCGAGATCCGTCCCGAGTTCACCCACCACAGCGAGATCGTCGGGACGCTCGCCTACGTTGCTCCCGAGCAGACCGGGCGCACCGGCCGTTCGGTGGACCAGCGCGCGGACCTGTATGCGTTGGGCGCAACGCTCTACGAACTGGCCACGGGCCGGCCACCGTTCGGCTCCGGCGACCCGCTGCGCCTGACCCACGATCACCTGGCACGGGTGCCGGTGGCGCCGGCCCAGCTGAACCCGGCAGTACCCGCTCCGCTGTCCGAGATCGTGACGCGTCTGTTGGAAAAGGAACCCGACCACCGCTACCAGTCAGCGGAGGGCCTTGCCTACGACTTGCAACAGGTCCGCGACGTCCAGGCGCATCCGGCGGCGGCTCGGGTGCACATGCACATCGGCGAGCACGACGTTCCGCAGCGGCTGCTGCCGCCCTCACGGCTGGTGGGACGCGATGCCGAGGTGGCAGCGCTGGAGGTGGCGTTCGAGGCGGCGCTGGCCGGTCGTTGTCAGGGTGTGCTGGTCGGTGGGGCGCCGGGGGTCGGCAAGACGGCACTGGTCGATCAGCTGCGGTCGGTGGTGACGGGCCGGGACGGCTGGTTCGTGGCCGGCAAGTTCGACCAGTACCGGCGGGATATCGAGTTCAACGCGGGATATCAGGCGTTCCGGGCGTTGGGTCGGCTGTTGCTGGCCGAGCCGGAGGAGGTGCTGGCCGCGATTCGTGAACGGATCGTCGAGGCGGTCGGGGCGAACGCGGGTCTGTTGAGCGCGGTGGTGCCGGAGTTCGCGGTGCTGCTGGGGGTGCCGCCGGATGCGGGGGATCCGCTGACCGCGCAGGCGCGCGTGCAGCAAGCAGGTGTGCAGGGGCTGCGGGCGGTCGCGTCGCGGAACCGGCCGGTGGTGGTGTTCCTCGATGACTTGCAGTGGGGTGGGCGCACCCCGCTCGGCTTCGTCGATCTCGTGCTGTCCGATGAACCGGTCGAAGGCCTGTTGCTGGTCGGCGCCTACCGCGAGACCGAGGTGGACGCGGCGCATCCGCTGACCACGCTGCTGTCCCGGTGGCGCGAGCAGGCCGGCGTGCGCTGGCTGGGGCTGGACAACTTGGCCGTTCCCAGCCTGGTCGCCATGGTGGCGGAGATGCTGCGCGCGGATCGGGCCACCGCGGCGGGCCTGGCCGAGATGATCAGCGAGCGCACGTCCGGCAACCCATACGAGACGGTCGAGTTGCTCAACGCGCTGCAACGGGAGGGCGTGCTGGCGGCGACCGCCGCCGGGTGGCGGTGGGACGACGCGGCGGCACGGACTCGGCTGGGCCAGTCCGAAGTGGCCGCGTTGCTGGCGGCGCGGGTCGAGGCGATGCCGCCGCCCTCGCGGGCGCTGGTCGAGGCGATGGCGTGCCTGGGCGGGCGAACCGAGGTGAGCCTGCTGCAGACCGCCACCGCCGCACAGGCGGGCGTGGTGGACCAGCAGCTGGCGCCCGCCCTCGACGAGGGCGTCCTGGTGATCGAGCCGGGGCTGCGGGAGGCCGTGCGGTTTCGCCACGACCGCACCCGCGAGGTCATCCTGAGTGGGCTGGACCCGCCGCGGCGACGCACCCTGCAGCTGGCGATCGCGCGGCGGCTGGCCCGGGTGCCGGAGCTGTTCGCGGTGGCGGCCGAGCAGTACCTGCCCGTGATCGACGCCGTCGTCGACGCGGCCGAGCGCCGGCAGGTGGTGGGACTGCTGCGCCGCGCCGCCGACCAAGCGGTGTTGATCGGCGAGTACACGCTGGTGAACGCGCTGCTGGTCGCCGCGCTGCGGCTGATCGGCCCGGGGGAGACTGCCACGCTGATCCAGGTGCACACCGGCCGCCACGCTGCCCTGTACAGCCTCGGGCGACTGGACGAGGCGGACGCGGAATACCACACGATCGAGCGGCTATGTCCCAACACGATCCGACGCGCCGACGCGACAGCGGTGCAGGTGCGCAGCCTGACCCACCGCAAACGCTTTACAGAAGCTATCGATCTGGGCCTGAAGTCGCTGCGCGCGTGCGGCATTACCATCCCGGCCGCCGGCCAGCTTGCCGCCGATCTCGACCACCAGTACGAGTACCTGTACCGGTGGCTGGACACCGACACCGCCGAGGATCTGGTTCGGCCGGAGATCACCGACCCCACGCTGCTCGCTGCGACTCGCCTGCTCGACGCGACCCTGCCGCCGGTCTTCTTCCTCGCCGACCACACCAGGCTCGCCTGGCTGAGCCTGGAAGCCCTGCGGATCTGGCTCGAGCACGGACCCGGACGCACCCTGGTCTGCCCCGCCTGCTTCGCCTCTTACTACACCGTGGTACAGCGCGGCGACAGCGCCGGATATCGGGCGTTGGCGCGGCTCCTGGCGTGGGGCGAAGCCCGCGGCTATGAGCCCGAGACCTCGTACGCGCACTACTACTTCGCCATCCTCAGTTGCTGGTTCGAGCCCCTCGAAAACGGTCTCCACGCCATGCTGCGTGCCCGCGAGGGGCTGGTCGCAGGTGGCGACCTGGCGTACGCCGGCTACACCTATCACTCGATCGAGTACTTCTTGCTCGACTGCCCGCCAACCCTCGACGACCTCGTCGAGCAGCTGGAGGCGGGCGTCGCCTTTGCACGGCGCACCGGCAACGAACAGATCGGCCAGGTGCTCGACGGTCACCGGTGGCTGGCCGGTGTGCTGCGTGGCGGAAGCTCGGACGCGATTGGTACGGCGGATCCCGCCGACAGGTACGCCGACAATCCGATGGCGCTTTTGTACGCGCATCTCAGCCGGGCGCTCGCCGCCGCTGTCTTCGGCGATCCATTCGGCTTGGCACAGCACACCGCGGCGGCGATGCCGCTACTACCGGCCATCCTGGGCCACTACTCGACCGCCGTGGCCCGCCTGCTGCGTGGGTTGGCCCTGGCCGGGCAAGCCCGCAACACGGCCGGTGACGAGCGCGCCGCTCTGCTGGCCGAGCTGGACGAGACGACGCGGTGGCTGGCTGCACGTGCTGCGGACGCGCCGGTCAACTTCCTGCATCTGCAGCGGTGGCTGGAGGCCGAGCGGGCGTGGGTGGTGGGGGATGTTCGGGCTGCCGAGCTGGCGTTCGACGCCGCTCGACGCGAGGTCGCCGGCCGTGCGCGGCCGTGGCACCGGGCGTTGATCACCGAACGCGCAGCGCGCTTCTATCTGGCCCGCGGCCTGGACCGCGTCGGTGGTGAGCTCCTCGCCCAGGCCCGCCAGATTTATGCCGCCTGGGGTGCGAGCGCGAAGGTCGACCAGCTCGACTGGGCCTACCCCAGCCTGCGGCCACACTCCGACGTGACCGCTGGGCTGAGCGAAGATCAGCCCGCTCATCTGGCGCAGCAAACGGGCCCTGTCACCACCGGCACCCTGGACCTGCTGGGCATCTTGGCCGCCTCCCAGGCCCTGAGCTCCGAGACCAGCATCGAACGCCTGCGCGCCCGCGTCGTCGAGGTTCTGAGTGCGATAACCGGCGCCACCGGTGTGCAGCTGCTGCTGTGGAACCCCGAACGCGACGACTGGCTGCTCCCCGCTCCCGACAGCGACACCGGCACCACCCAGATCCAAGACATCACTCAGATCGCACGCACCGCCATGAGCGCCGCCGGGGAGCCCATGGTCCCGCTGTCTGTGCTGCGCTATGTCCAACGCCTCGGCGAATCGGTGCTGGTCGCCGACGCCACCGAGGACGACCGCTTCGCCCGTGACCCCTACTTCTCCGACATCGACCGCTGCGCCCTCCTGGCCGTACCCATCCTCAGCCGCGGCAGCCTGCGGGCGGTGTTGCTGCTGGAGAACCGGCTCATCCGCGCCGCGTTCACTGCCGAGCGGCTCGACGCGGTCAGCCTCATCGCCGGGCAACTGGCTGTGTCGCTGGACAACGCGCAGCTCTACGCCGAGCTGACCACCTCACGCGCCCGCGTCGTCACCACCGCCGACCAGACCCGCCAGCGCATCGAACGCGATCTTCACGACGGCGCTCAACAACGGCTGGTCTCCCTCGCCCTCCACGCCCGCACGGCACAAGCATCAGCAGCTCTCGCCGACACTGAGCTCCGAGCCCAGCTGGAAAACCTCGCTACCGAAGCGATCACCGCACTCGACGAACTGCGCGAGCTCGCCCGCGGCATTCACCCGGCCGTCCTCGCCGACGGCGGGCTGCACTCCGCACTCAAAGCTCTGGCCCGCCGCTCGTCGGTCCCGGTCGAGCTGGACGTGACCATCCCGCGGCGGCTACCCGAACAATTCGAGATCGCCGCCTACTACCTGGTCGCCGAAGCTCTGACCAACACCGCCAAACACGCGCACGCCACCACCGTCGGCGTCACGGTCGACACCACTGACCAGGAGACCGGCGACGTCCTACGCGTCTGCGTCCGCGATGACGGCCGCGGCGGCGCCGACCTCACCCGCGGCACCGGCCTCGTCGGACTCAAAGACCGGGCCGAAGCGCTCGGCGGCCGACTGGTGGTGCACAGCGCCCCCGGCGCAGGCACCACCCTGCATGCCGAACTCCCGTTGTCACACCCCCACAAGGCCCGGGACCGCCGAAGATGACCTGAGAAGCAAGGTGGGGGCTTCTCGCTGTCAGGTCGGGGTGCGAACGGTCCCGGCAGGTCCTGCTTCATCACTACTTGGCCGTCGCCAAGTACCACGACGCCGAGCGGGCAGTCGCCCTTCGACGTGCGCCCGACCCAGCTGGGACTGCAGACGCGCAGCATTGATGACGCGCCTCGTGGTCATCGGCCGCTGTCGGCGTCGAGCCCGCGGTTGGCACGCTGGGCGGTGACAGAAACCATGCGCACCAGGTGAAAACTGTCGCACACACGACGACCAAACCGCGACGTCGCTGACGTCGCATGATGACATGGCGTGTCTCGTCGCCAATGCTCACTCGAGGATGCGCTCGAGCTCGTCGTTGGCTCGCCGCTCACGGCGACCTCGGACATCGGTGAAGGAGAAGGGGTCTGCCCAGGGTTTGGTTGACACCTCAGCTGTGAGGCTTCGGCCTCGCCTGGAAGGATGTCACCGGGCCCAAGCCCTACCCCCGTGAGTTCCGCGACGACGTGATCGCCGTCGCCCGCCGCGGCGAGACCCCGTTGAAGCAGGTCGCCAAAGACTTCGGATCTCCGAGTCGTGCCTGGCCAACTGGCTGCGCGCTGCCGGCATCGAGGACGGCACCCGGCCCGGCGTGACCCGCGAGGAGTCCGCTGAGCTGCGGGACTGCGCAAACGCAACCGCCTGCTGGAGCAGGAGAACGAGGTCCTGCGCAAGGCCGCGGCCTACCTGGCGCAGGGCAATCTGCCGGGAAAATAGTCTTCCCGCTCGTCCGTGAACTGGCCGCGGCCGGCGCCCCGATCAGGGTGCCGGCCGCGGTGACGTGCAGGGTGCTCGGCATCTCCCGGCGGGCCTACTACCAATGGCGCGCCGCCCCGGTCTGCCAGCGGGACTGGGACGACGCGCACCTGATCAACGCCGCCCTCGAGATCCACGCCGACGACCCGGCTGATGGGTACCGGTTCGTCGCCGACGAACTCGCCCGTCGCGGGTTCACCGCCTCGGAGAACCGGGTGTGGCGGATCTGCTCGACGCAGCAGATCTTCTCACTGCACGCCAAGAAGAAAGGCCCTCGCGTAAGGCGGGGCCGCCGGTGCATGACGACCTCGTGCGCTGCGACTTCACCGCCACCGCGCCGAATACCAAGTGGTTGACCGATATCACCGAGCACTCCACCGGCGAGGGCAAGCTGTACTTGTGCGCGGTCAAAGACCGCTACTCCAACAAGATCATCGGATACTCCATCACCTTGCACATGCGGGCCTCACTCGCCGTCAGCGCGTTGCGCAACGCGATCGCACTGCGCGACCCGGCCGACGCCGTCGTCCACTCCGATCGCGGCGCTCAATTCCGGTCGGCGGCCTACCGGCGCCTGCTGCGCGGCCATGGGCTGGCCGGGTCAATGGGACGGGTCGGCGCGTGTGGTGACAACGCCGCGATGGAATCGTTCTTTTCCTTGCTGCAGAAGAATCTTCTCGATACCCGCCGGTGGCGCACCCGGGAAGAACTCCGGTTGGCGATCGTGTCCTGGATCGAGACGAAGTATCACGGCAAACGCCGCCAGCGCGCCCTGGGCAAGCTCACTCCGGTCGAGTTTGAGACCATCTACACCACCGCAACAGCGGCCTGAAACAGTCAACACCGGTGTCAACCGAAGTCTGGGCAGACCCGCGTTCCCAACCTCACAAGGCACTACACCTAAGGGATGTCTCGTAACTGCTCTTGTGGTTGGTGGGACTGGTGTTGCGGATCAGTCTGCGAGGAGAATGTTGTGCAGATGCGCGATGCCGGAGACCGTGTCGTTCAGCGTGCTGGCGGCGCGGCGATAGTCGCGCAGGATCTTCCAGTACTTCATCCGCGCCAGCGCGTGCTCGACACGGGCCCGGATCTTGCGATGGTCGGCGTTGAGGTCTTCCTGCCAGTCCGCCAGATCGCTGCGGTCACGAGGTTTGCGGTAGGGCATGATCACCTCGGGATTGCCTTGGTAGCCACCGTCGGCCATCACCGGACGCACTGCCAGTTCCTGCTCGATACCGGAGTCACGGTAAACGGTGCAGTCGTTGCGGTTGCCGGGATGCGCGTCGCCGGTGGCGATCACCAACCGGGTGTCCGCGTCGATCGCGACCTGCACGTTCGCCGAATACCGGTAGTTCTTCGACGGCGCCGCCAACCGGTGATCCCGCGTCGGCACCAGCGTGCCGTCCACGATCGCGATCGCGTCGATCCGCCGCTTGCGGACCGAGGCCAGCGCCAGCAACGGCCCCATCGTGTCGATCACCCGATGCGCCGCCGAATGCGATACCCCGAACAGCGGTCCGATCTGGCGCATCGTCAGGTTCGTCCGCCAGTACGTAGCCACCAGCAGCACACGATCGGCCAGATCCAGGCGCCACTGACGACCAGGCCGACCATCAGCGATCTCATCACCGCCACGGCTCGCCACGATCCGCACCAGCTTACGGAACTGGCCCGGCTCCAACCCCGTGAACGGGGCAATCCACTCCGACCGCGACGCCGAGATCACCTGCACCACACCATGATCAACCAACACCCCCAACCGACCATCACCCGGTTACGAGACATCCCTTAGGCCAAAGTCCGCCAGCCACTACGAAGACGTCGACGCCCTTGGTATTCGGCGTGACCCGGAACCCAGCCCACCCGACAGCGCCGGTGCACAACGTGACCCGGAATGCCGCCTACCCGACAGCGCTGGTGCTCGGCCCGGACGACCCGCGCGGACAAGTCCGGGCGGTCGGGCTGTCGGCGTCGCTCACGTCGCCGGCAGCTCGGCTCCGGCTCGCTGAGGGCGCGCGGCGGTGGATGTCCGGCATCTTCGCCGGCCTTCCAGGAGAGCGACGACTCTACTGGCCTGTCGAGCCTCGCGTGACCGTCGAGGCGCGCGGGCCGCGCTTGTGAACTCGGCCGATACCGCCACCGCCTGTCCGTCGTCCGCGTTCGGGATTTATTCGAGTGGATGCAACATTGATGCACTCGGTGGTCAACGGAACCTTCGCTGGTGAGGGTGGGTGCCGGGGTGCCGGCGGTTGGCCGCAGCGGGGCCGCGATGCTGATCAGCACCCATGCCCGAATCAGATGAATCGATGTTGTGTTGGATGCAACGTCGTGGAGCGGGTAAACGTGCCGGGCGCTCTCGCCTGTTCTACGGCTTGCAGATCCCGCTCGCCTCGATCGTCGCGACGATCTTCTCGGCCTTCGCCTGGTCGACCGATTCGTCGGCGCCGAACCGCGAGGCCGCGTTCGTGACCACGGTCGCGCGATCCTTGCCCTGCGCGAGGTCCTCGCACACGTTCCGCCCATTGTCGATCGCACGATTCGCGTGCCCGACGACGAGCGCAGTGTCGATCTGATGCAGCAGCGCCGCGAGGTAGGTCCGCTCCACCGGCGCCACCGGATCCACCGCGACGTTCCGTGGCGGAGCCGCGGGCGCCGCAGCCGGCGAGAAGGACGAGAGCACCGAAAATCACGAGAGGTTTGCGCACGGTCGCTCCAGCGTGATTCCGTGCCGTTTCGTTACGGACGAGGATGTGTTCGCCGCCGGTGTGGACCGCCTGCAGAACCAACGAATACCGCACCGTTCGAACAAATGCATCGCCCCGGCCGCGGAGCCGGACGAGTAATCAATGACGAGGGCCCTGTCCTCGAAGCAAAACAGGAGACCACCACGGAACAACTCGTCGCACGTCAACTCGACGTAGCTGTCGGCAGGCAACGTGGTGAAGCATTGTGAGATTGCTTACCTTCGGTCACTGTTCGCGCTGGACTGGGCCGAAATCGCCCGGCGGTGTCCGTCGGCATGCTCAAATGAGACGGTCACGGAACTGGGTTGGGTCTGGTGCTGGCGACGGGGTCCTTCGCGTCGACGTGACGCGCCGCGGAGTGATTGGCTGGGAAATTTGGGCGAGGCGAGCGACTTTCCGGTGCCCTGGCTGATCAAGGGGATATCACGGCGCGAGGCGGGGTGCTGTGCCCATCCGGTATAAGCGGTGAGACCGCAGTCGGTCCGTACCGTCGCTATTCCGCGGATGACCGCTTGTCGGTCCAGTCGATGACCAGCTTCCGCTCCTCGAACAGCCAGCGGCCCTCGTACCGCGCGAAGGAGTCAAGGTATCGAATGGACATGACCATCAGGGTGCGCTGACCTTTTTCGAGGAACAGGTGGTGTGCCAGGCAATAGCTTTCGCCGGTGGCGCGGTCGCCGTTGAGGGCGATGGTGTTCTGCCCGTTGAAATGAGTGGTCACATCATAGTTGTCGAGGGTGGCGAAGGCTTCGGCGAGTTCAGCGTGCCCCCGGAGACGTTGGACCGGTTCGGATGTCGCGAGGTCTCCCTGGTAAACGTCCACGGTCCCATCGGGAACGAAAAGCGCCGCCTGATCTTTCGGTTTGCGGCGGTCGGCACAGTGTGCCCATGCGTCGACCAGGTCGCGGATGGCGAGCCTGTCGGCTGCTTCGCCCGTGGGAACGTCGGGATCAGTCATCGGGGATAGTCCTTTTCTGCCGGCGTCACCGGCGTGATTCTGTGGCCCCGCCTGCGCGGTGCATCCGCCGTCAACGGGCTAACGTGGTCTGGCGACGAAGCTCGGCTGGGCAAGCACAGTCAGACGATCGCGTTTCGGCGGCTCTCGGACACCGAGTATCCGCCTGGCCGGGCTAACCGGCAGGCCGGCGCCGGAGGAGATGTCGACGACCGAGTCGAATCCCTGAGCGGCCATCTGTGGCGGTTCGTGCTCCATCGAGAACAACATGCCACCGACCCGCTGTCGGCCGGAGACCTCCCGGTACCCGGGCCTCCGGCCGACGCGATGTGTGTGCCGGGCGTGAGCGAATTACAGTCCTCGGTGCCGGCAGGGGCACTAGATCTTGGTGTCGGTGAGCTGCTCGCTCAGCTCCCACAGGCGTGCGGCGGCGTGTGGGTCGATGGAGTGCTGCACCACACCGGGAGGCGTCTGGGTCCGTCCGGTCATCAGGGCGGCATCCTCTGGGCTGGGCGAGACCAGCGGTGACACTTCGTTGTTCTCGCAGTAGACGCCGCCCATGTCGTCGAGTTGCGGGCTGGTCGCGCACCAGACGGTGGTCGACGCTCCCTGCTGCGGTGTCTTGCGGTCGCTCTCCGGGTCGATGACGGGTGCGCTGTGCTCGTCGATGAGGCCCATCGATCGCAGTTGTTCCTGCGTCATCCAGGGGCTGAGGTTGGTGCCGACGATGAGGCCCGGGTGCAGGGCGAAAGCGCGTATGCCCTCGCCCGCGCCGTGTTCGTCCAGCGCCACCGAGAAAAGGCAGTTGGCCGTCTTCGACTGGCCGTAGGCCTGCAGGCCGTCGTAATCGCGCCGTTCGAAGTGGATGTCGTCGAAGGCAAGCGGCGCAATCCGGTTGATCCATGCCGAGACGTTGACCACCCGTGCACCGCCGGCCCGGCGCAGGGCGGGCCAAAGCCGTGTGGTGAGCTGGAAATGCCCCAGGTGGTTCGTCGCGAAATGCGCCTCGCAGCCGCGCCCGTCACGTGACAGGGGTACGCCCTGGATCCCGGCGTTGTTGATGAGCATGTGCACGGGCCGTCCGGATGCGAGGAACCCCTCGGCGAACCTGTCCACCGAAGCCGGGTCTGCCAGATCCAGCCGGTCGATCTCGACGCCGTCGATTCCGTCGAGAGCGGTCCGGGCCCGCTCTGGCGAGCGCACCGGGACGACGACCGTCGCGCCTGCGGAACACAGCGCACGTGTGGTCTCCAGGCCAATGCCGGAGTGGCCGCCGGTGACAATGGCGACCTTCCCGGACAGGTCGATACCCCGGACGACATCGGCGGCGGTGGATGCGGCGCCGAAGGCGGACCCGATCGGTTGTTGTGGGCTGGGCATGAATCTCTCCACGTCTAACGAAGGTTTTCTCCAGCCTGCCACCGCAACCTAGGACTATGAATACTTGAGAGTCCGCATTACTTGCTCCATAGTACGGCTATGGCTGCTGACCCCTTGTCTGATGCGCTTGCACACATCGACGCACGCTGCGTCGTCTCGGGTGGGTTCTCGATCGGCGGTGCCTGGGGTTTGGGTTTCTGGCCGCGGGCCCGGTTGAAGCTGATCGCCGTCGTACTCGGATCCTGCTGGCTCACTTCGGACGGAGTGCAGAATCCGCTCCGGCTTGAGGAGGGTGACGTGGCCGTGTTGAACGACCGGCAGGTGGTCGCGCTCGCCAGCGATCCGGCGCTCGAGCCGACAGACAGGACAGACCTCTTCGAGGAAAACCCCGGTGCTGTGGTGCGCATCGGTGATGATCAGGAGGTCCTCGTCCTCGGTGGCCACATCGATGTCAACCGGGGCGGCGAGGACCTGCTGCTCACCGCCCTTCCGCCCGCGATGCACATCCGCGCGAGCGGGGCCGAAGCGCCCGCCGTGCGCTGGCTGCTCGACCGGCTCGCCCAGGAAATGGCGAGTCTCCGACCCGGTGCCACCGCCGCCGCGCAGCAATACGCTCAACTGTTGTTCGTCGAGGTTCTGCGCGGCCACCTGGCCGAGTCCGTCGCTCTCCCCCCTGGGTGGATCCGGGTCCTTGCCGACGAACGCCTCGCACCGGCGCTTCGTTTGATGCACGCGGATCCGGGCCGACCCTGGCACCTGGACGACCTCGCACGGTCGGCGGCGATGTCCCGGACCACATTCGCCGCGCGTTTCAAGTCGACGGCGGGCGTACCGCCCCTGACCTACCTGCACCAGTGGCGCATGCGCCTGGCCATGCGCGCGTTGCGCGAGGAGGACGTACAGGTGAGTTCGCTTGCCGCCTCGCTCGGCTACTCCTCGGAGAGCGCCTTTAGCCACGCTTTCAAACGTACGACCGGGATCGCTCCCAGGCGCTACCGAGTGTTGTCGACGACGCCTGAGAGCTGAATCCTTGTCGGCGGGCGAAAAACCCGAGGGCTCGAGGCGGAGGCCGGGGGGATCCGCCGACTGCATCGGGCGGTCGAAGATGCCGACCAAGGTGATCGTCCGCAAGCTCGGGGCTTGGGCGTGTATGACAGGGCTTTGGCCCAGCTGATGGAACCGCCGGGTGGTGTGCATAGCGTGCCCGCGATGTCGCCTGCGCGGCCGATGTAGGTCACCGGGACGGTGACCTCTCGGCACGTCACTCCAGTCGCCGTTGCTGCGGCCGCGGCACTGAGTGGGATGGCCGCGGCCGAGCCGAGGATGGTCACGATCGCGACCGTTCCGGCCGCGCGTACCACGCGTGAGATCCGCCGCGTCATTGCGGGGGGACGAAACATGTTCACTTCACCCGGTCGCCCGGATAGTCGAAAGCCCCTGACGCCAGCGTGATGACCACGACCGCGGCGGCCGCCACGCAAGCCGACGCCGAGGGACAAGGCACGCAGGTGCGGGTGACCGTACGAGCGGAACCGCCACAGCTGGCTGCCGGCTAGGAACAGGTCGCTGAACATCGACCGCGCGGCGATCGTCCCCCGGCGACGCCGTAGTGCTCCTTGATGATCGCGCGCCAGCGGGCTTCGAATGCATCCGATGCGGGGCCCAAGGACGCCTTTACCGGCGAAAAGTCTGCGTGCGATGCAGGCTCGACGACGTCGCCCGAGAGCGGCTCAAAGACGAGACTGGCACCGTCCGGCCCGAGCTCGAAGCACTCGTACCGGTGCTGGCACGGCACTGCACCGGCTCTCTCAGGCCGCGCTCGACAGCCACTACGGGCCCCTCAGCGCAGGCGCCAAACAACAGCTGTGCGGGTTCCTCAACTGGGCGGTCAAGACACAGCGGAGGCCCAAGCCCACGGAAATGCCTAGAGCACACCCGGGTTGGAGACTGTCGAGATCATGATTCCGGCTTGGCCAACTGTCCTCACGGCGGCCGGCACTGCGGCGCAGCCCGCAGCCGCGGCGGCAGCCCGCCTTCTGCGCGATGTACGTCGCACGGCTTACGATTCCGGGGCGAGACGGGTGATCGCGGCGACATCCTCGTCGGACAGAGCAACCTCCGCCGCAGCCAGGTTGTCCTCGAGATGTGCAAGCTGGTGGTGCCCGGAATCGGCCTTCCCACGGCACGAGTCGTGGGAGTTCGTCGTGGCGTTCAACAACCCGCCGATGCCGTGGTCGGAGCTGGAGCGGATCGCGTCCGGTCGCAGCGGGTCGGCGGTGCGTGGGGATGGCGGCGATTCGCCGGCGTGGTCGCGCAAGCGCGATGGCTACCGCCCGCCCGAGGGTCTGGTGCGCCACCCGGCCGCCGAGGCCGGCACCGCGCGGGTGTCCTACGCCGAGCTTCACACCCACTCCTTCTTCTCGTTCCTCGACGGTGTCTCCTCCCCGGAGGCGCTGGTGGAGGAGGCGGTGCGGCTGGATCTGGACGCGGTGGTGCTGACCGATCACGACGGCATGTCCGGCGCGGTCCGCTTCGCCGAGGCCGGCCGCGATCTCGGGATCCGCACTGGGCACGGCGCCGAGCTCTCGCTCGAGCTCCCGGCGCCGCAGGGCGGCATCCCGGATCCGGTCGGCACCCATCTGGCCGACCAAGTCACCCCGCTCGACCTCAAAAGCCTCGCGGCCGCGTCCCGCGACTTCCGCTGATCAAGCTGCAGTCGCCATCGGTCCTGTAGGGTCTCGCGGCTGATGACGTAGTCGCACGAGCGATGTCGCACGGGAGTCGTAGTCGATCCCGGATGCTGGCCCCGGCTTTCCACCCGATCGACGGCCGCCAGGAAGTCGACCTCAGAGATGCCGCGCAGCCCGAGTCACCAAAGGTGCAGGAAGTCCCGGACGTCGTCAAAGCCGGCGATTGCTCGCGTGTCCACGTCTGTCGGGTCCGCCTCAGCACGCGCCGCCAACGACGCTGCCAGCGCCAATGCCTCATCGCTGAGACAACCGAACCGCCGAGCGGTATCACCGTGCCGCTGACGCCGCTGGTGAGCGACGCTTCGGCGACGGCCGCGTACGCGTCGATCCGGCCCGCACCGTAGCGGGTGTTGGGAAGTGCGCCGTAGCGGTCGTCGGAGAATGCCGTGCCGTCGAGGACGTCGAGGGTTTCGTCCACGCTGAGGCCGGGGTTCGCCTGCCGCATCAGCGCGACCGTGCCCGAGACGTGCGGCGTGGCCATCGACGTGTGATGGGACCGGCGTGAGACCGAATGTGCCCGCCGTTGAACGCACGATCTTTCCGGGACCTGCGCTTCCCTCGCTGACGACGTTGCTTGCGGCTGTGCCGAAGTGCTACGGCATCGTGGCGCGTCGCGGCCAGCACGAAGGTAGCGGTCGCTTCGGCGGCCCGGTGCGCCAGGCACGGCAGGACACTCGTGTAGGTGTCGGCGGTGAGCACGATGCTCGAGTGCCCGAGCAGCGCCTGCACCACCTTGAGGTCGTTTCCCGCAGCCAACGAGAGACTGGCCGCGCCGTGCCGGAGATCATGCAGCCGGATCGGCGGCAACCCAGCCTCCGCGACAAGCCGGGTGAACGTGTGCGTCAGGTAGCAAGGGCTGAACGGTCGTCCGCCCGGCCGAGAAAAGACGAATCCGCACGGCTGACCCGTACCGGTGCGAGTACCGAGCTTCCGCAACGCACGCCTCAGGACGTGGTCCAAAGCCAACGTTCGCACGCTCGCCTCAGTCTTCGGCGGGCACACGACAGTCCGACCGCCACGGTCCTGCACCTGATGCGAAACCTGCACGGTCCCCACATCCAGATCAAGACCACACCGCCGAAGCCCCGCCGCCTCAGCACGCCGCAGACCGAGCATCCGTACACACCACCGCCCGCGGCCGCCGCCCCGGCGGCAACTCGACCAAGTGCGCCGGATTCCGCTTGATCAGCCTCACCCGGGTCGCATTACGCCGCATGCATCACGCCACGAATCCGTACGAACGTCGCCGGCGCCGACGGCCGCTCCCGTAACGAGTTGGCCCGCGCGAGCGCCACGAACATCGCCTGGGTGTGGCATGCCGAACCCGAGGGCTGAGCCGATGGTGATGTCCAGCGAGGAACAGCGAGTTTTGCTGGGACGTGTTACGTGCCGTCGCCGAGACCGGTGGGGTGATCGGGATGTCCGCGGCGCCGCACACCACCTTGTCGCATAGCCATCCCCTGCACGACATCCATTCGGTCATGGACCATTTCCGGTACTGCGCAGACCTGGTCGGCATCGAGCACGTCGCGTTCGGGCCCGACACCCTCTACGGCGACCACGTCGGCCTGCACACCTGTTCGGGCAGCTGTTCGGCAAGACGACAGGAGGCGGACCGCTCCACGAGAAAGTGCCCTATGTGGACGGATGGGAGAACCCGACGGAGAGCTTCGGCAACATCTGTGGGGAGCTGGTCCGAGACGGGCTCTCCGACAGTGAGATCGCGCCGTGCTGGACGGCAACATCCTGCGGGTGCTGAAGGAAGTCTGGGCATGGCCGCTGCGCCCGGCCGGATCGCCGGGCGCAGTCCCGCCTGGATCGCCGGGCGCAGTCCTGTCTGCGTTACCCGCAGACAGCGCCCTGGGAGGCCGAGCCGACGAGCCTGGAGTACTTGGCCAGCACGCCGCGAGTGTAGCGGGCGGGCAGTGGCGTCCAGCCCGCGCGGCGGGCCGCCAGCTCGGCGGCATCCACGCCGACGTCCAGCATGCCGGTCGCGACGTTGAGGCTGATGGGATCGCCATCGCGGACGAAAGCGATCGGCCCGCCGTCGGCTGCCTCCGGGGCGACATGGCCGACGCACAGGCCGGTCGTGCCGCCGGAGAAACGGCCGTCGGTGAGCAGCAGGACGTCCTTGCCGAGCCCCGCGCCCTTGATCGCCGCGGTGATGGCGAGCATCTCCCGCATCCCCGGCCCGCCCTTGGGGCCCTCGTAGCGGATCACCACGACGTCGCCCGCGATGATCGTGCCGTCCTCCAGCGCGTCCATCGCGGCGCGTTCGCCATCGAACACCCTGGCGGTGCCCGTGAAGACGTCCGAGTCGAAACCGGCGGACTTCACGACCGCGCCGTCCGGCGCCAGGGAACCACGCAGGATCGTGATGCCGCCGGTCGGGTGGATCGGCGAAGCCATCGCGCGCAGCACCGTGCCGTCCGGGGCCGGCGGCGCGACCTCGGCCAGGTTCTCGGCGACCGTACGCCCGGTCACGGTTAGGCAATCGCCGTGCAGAAGATCCACTTCCAGCAACGCTTTCATCACCACGGGCACGCCGCCGATGCGGTCGACGTCGGTCATCACATGCCGTCCGAACGGTTTCACGTCGGCCAGGTGCGGCACCCGTGCACCGATCCGCGCGAAGTCGTCCAGGCTGAGCGGTACCTCTGCCTCGTGCGCGATGGCGAGCAGGTGCAGCACCGCGTTGGTGGAGCCGCCGAACGCCATCACCACGGCGATCGCGTTCTCGAACGCCTCCCGGGTCATGATCTGCCGAGCGGTGATCCCCTTGCGCAGCATCTCGACCACCGCCTGACCGGACCGCCGCGCGAACCCGTCACGCCGCCGGTCCGTCGCCGGCGGAGCCGCGCTGCCGGGCAGCGACATACCCAGTGCCTCGGCCGCACTGGCCATCGTGTTCGCCGTGTACATCCCGCCGCACGCGCCTTCGCCGGGGCAGATCGCGCGCTCGATCAGTCCGACGTCCGCGCGGCTCATCAGACCCTTGGCGCAGGCACCGACTGCCTCGAACGCGTCGATGATCGTGACTTCGCGCTCGCCGCCGTCCGACAGCGTGACCCGGCCGGGCAGGATCGAACCGGCGTAGAGGAACACGCTGGCGAGGTCGAGCCGGGCGGCCGCCATCAGCATTCCCGGCAGCGACTTGTCACAGCCGGCCAGCAGCACCGAGCCGTCCAGCCGCTCGGCCTGCATCACGGTCTCCACACTGTCCGCGATCACCTCACGCGACACCAGGGAAAAGTGCATGCCCTCGTGGCCCATCGAGATACCGTCGGACACCGAGATCGTGCCGAACTCCAGCGGGTAGCCACCCGCGGCGTGCACGCCGTCCTTGCTTGCCTTCGCCAGCCGGTCCAGTGACAGGTTGCACGGCGTGATCTCGTTCCACGAAGAAGCGACACCGATCTGGGGCTTCACCCAGTCGTCGTCACCCATGCCCACGGCCCGCAGCATCCCGCGCGCGGCGGTGCGCTCCAGGCCGTCCGTGACGTCGCGACTGCGCGGCTTGATGTCCGGAGTCTCGTCCATGGACGGAGCCTACCGCTCCACCACACCACGAGGAGCACCAAAAGAGCTGTCACGGATGGGCGAAGCCGGCTGGCGAAGCTGGGTAGCAGGTTCGGGACTGTGTAGCTCAACATCAGGTCGGCCCACATGTCCACGACGGCCAGCACCACGGACGGGCCCAGTGCCCGGTAGGGGCGAGTGGCCAGCCGGACGGCCGCTCCGGCGCGGGCGGCGAGGCCGAGCAGCAGCAGTGCCCCGACCGCCTGCGCGGCTTCAGCGGTGCAAGCGCCGACGAGGGCGAGAAACCGAACCCGATCAGCCGCACCGGCCGGCCGCGGGCAGCGGCGACGTCCGGGGCCAGGGTCGCGAACAGCACGACCGCCAGCAGCACCAGCAGCCAGGCACGCTGCCACCGTCACCCGCAACACGTTCAACGCCGGCGCCGAACCAACGACGACCGCCAGCACCAGTGTGCCGACGAAAACCCTGCCGACTATGCGAACTGCGATCAGCGCCGCACGGTCGCGAACAACCACCTCGATGCTCGCCTTTCGTTCCAGGGAAAGCGCCTACGGCACCTACAACTCCACGATACAGTCCGGCACCGGCGAGCCCGAGAAGCCCGAACCGCGACAACACTCGACGACACCTGCCGACACCAGCATGCGACCACAGCCGACGCTGAGCAGCGGAAACGATCTCGTCCGGCATCACTCGACACCATCCGACACACCAAGGTTCCGACCCCTTGACCAGCGGGTTCGGGGTTCGAGTCCCTGATGGCGCACCCTCATTCCCCAGGTTCGGATCGCTTCCGGCCTGGGGATTTGTTTTAGGTGGAAGAGATTCTTCGATTCGTTAACCGTCCACAATGGTCGGTTACGTGCCCGAGTCGCGCCCTAGCTGTCGCGTTGCCGACCGCGGGATGATCTTGGCGGTGGCCTCAGCCCGCCGCGAGTGCGACTTCGGTCTCCCAGCCGTACTGAATGATCTGATTCGCCACCTCGTCAGCGGTGCCGGCTGCGTACGCACCTACCGCCGCAACGGCTTTCCTGGTCGTCGCAAAGCCCGCGCCCTGCGCGCAGGGTCGGTCCGGATTGCTCGCTGATCGTCAGTTGTTGTGGGCGTCAGCGATCAATTCGGCCGGCACCGGCAGGCCGAGGTGCTCGAGGAGGGCGGCCAGCTTGGCGTCGAGTTCGCGCCCCACCTGTGAGATCCGCGGGTCGTCAAAACTGTCGAATCGGGTGCTGGGCTGATCGATCGTGAACCAGGTGCGGTCGTCGTGGTCCACGTAGATCGCGGTGCGCAACGGCGCGTAGAGCATCACCGCGGGGTCGTGCCGGAACATGCGCTGGGCGAAAACGTGATTGCCCATCAGGTACTCCACGCACGGGCGCGATTCGGCGGCCAACTCCATCAGAGACGCGACATCGGTGCCCCAGTACCTGATGAAGCTGTGCGGGGCGTTTTCCTCAGTGGCCTGCCGGACGAGGCCCCAGCTGGCCTGTTCCCTTTTGAACTGCTCGTATCGGTCTGCCTGAAGCGCCGGTACCGCCCGCTCGTAGCTGTCTCGGAAATCCGAAAAGGTTGTCGTGACGGGGATGGTCAGGCGGACCACCTCGTGCGGGAAGGTCTGGATGGAGTGGGAATCGCTGGCGGACATGGCGTTGCCGTCCTTCGATGGTCATGGCTGGTGCTCGACAGGGGGCGGGGGGACCGGTGAGAGCGGCCACGGTGCCGATCGCCGACGGCACCGTGGCGGCCTGTCATTCGCCGAGGAACTCCAGCACCTGCTGGACGAACAGCTCGTGGTACTGGAAAATCCCACCGTGACCCGCGTGGGGGTAGATGCTCAACGTGGCGTCGGGCAGTAGCTGCGCGAGGTTGAACGAACTCATCGTCGGCACCAGAATGTCGTTGTCGCCGTTGACGACCAGGACGGGCTTGTCCACGTCGGCCAGACCGGCGGGTGAGGTGCCCTGCTCCCATTTCGTGGCCGCGGTCAACTGGGCACCGATCGTCTCGTCCGTCACGGGCGTGTCGCGGTCCTCGGTGCGCTCGTCCAGGCGAGCGAGAAACGCGTTCGCGGCTGCCTCGCCGCGGGACGTCGGCGAGAAGAAGAGAAAGTACTTGGGGTGTTTGCCTTCAGTGGCCGACCGTCCGAAGGCGCTTTGCAGCCCGGCGCCCCAACCGGCAGGCCCTTCGTCACCGGCGGGCGAGGTGCCGGCCAGAACGATCCGACGGACCAGATCGGGTCGCTGCTGGGCGACCGACTGGGCCACCATGCCGCCCAGGGAAAAGCCCAGCAGATCGACCGTGTCCAGCCCGAAAGCTTCCAGGAAGGCCACGGTGTCGGCGGCCATCGCCTCGATGCTGTCGGGGGTGGTGCCACCGGAGGCGCCGACGCCCCGGAGATCCACCACGATGACGCGTCGCTCAGCTGCCAAGCCGTCGACCAGGGCAGGGTCCCAGTCGTCCAGCACCGCGGTGATGTGGTTCAGCAACACCAGCGGCACGCCGGCGGTCGGCCTCAACTCGCGGTACGCGAACGGCGTTCCGCCGACGTCCACCGTCTCGCCGGGTGCCTGCACAAAACTCGCTGCCATGTCTTGCCTTTCTTGCGCGGTGGCTCCGCGCTCTTCGAGGGGAATTCGCTTCCTGGCGCCGTCCGACAGCCTCTCGTGGATCGGCGGGGAGCCGCTTCCGTCGGAAGACCACCGCCGGGCAGCGCGACACTCCGCACCAGGCAGTCATTCCTCCGTGCCACCGCTTTATGCGCAGGTCGGCGCAGTCAGGACGAGGTGACGAATTCAGATTTCACGATGATCTTCGCGTACGCTGAACCGATTGAGGGCCCACCGGGGCCGGCGATCGACGGACATCCCCGTATCCGTCACCGTGCAATCGGCATTGCCTGCGCATTTCACGTGCGCAGGGCCGATCAATGAGGCACAGTCTCGCTGACAGTCATTCGACTCATGCGAAGAGATTCCGTCCTGCCGACACTGATGCGACAGCCGAGCGGGGGCTGGTGAATGGTGAGCCGGCCTGCGCCCGCCGTTCTCGGTCGCCGCGCCGCTTCCATGATCTGCCGAAGGGTGACGAGGAGCAGCATGTCAAAGATCGTCCTTGTTACCGGGGCTTCCAGTGAGCTCGGAGCCGCCACCGCCAATGCGCTAGCCGGTTCAGGCCACACCGCGTACGCGGGGATCAGCCCGGCTGTCGTCCACCCAGCCGGCCGCCTCGCCGAGCCCAGCGGCCACGGCGCGCGCCTGCGCCCCATCTCGTTGGACGTGGCCGACCAGCGCTCGGTCTCGACCGCGGTCGGTCACATCTTGGCGGAAGCCGGAAGAATCGACGCAGTGGTCCACGCCATCGGCCCGGTGCCCCGCGGGCCGCTCGAATCCTTCACCCCTTACCAGCTGGCGCAGATCTACGACGCGCATGTGCTGTCCACGCAGCGCGTCAACCGTTCCGTGCTGCCGCAGATGCGTGAGCGGCAGGAAGGCCTGCTGGTGTGGGTGGTGCCGGCGAACCACGATGCCGAGGGCGCTCCCTACCTCGCGCTGCACTCCGAAGCAGTCACGATGATCGACCATCTCGCCGCGAGTTACGCCCGGGAGCTGACCGAGTTCGGGGTCGAGACCACGATCGTCGTCCCTCGTTTCCTGGTCCCCGAGACCGGCCCGCGCGTTCGCACAGTCCATCCGGACGACGCCGAGACGGTTCAAGCCTATGAAGGCCGATACCCCGGCCTGGTCCACCGGGTGGACTCGAAGCTGGCCGAGCACGCGCTCACGGGCGCGGAGGTCGCCATCGCGGCCCAGGCCATCGCGGCTGTCGTCGGCAGCCCCAAAGGCACCCGTCCACTGAGGATCGCTCCCGGCCGGCCCAGCGCCGCATCCGGCCAGGGCGCCGTGTGGTAGGTCGGTCCACCTGGCGCGGTTGACGAGGGGTTCGCCGACTCGTCGTTCATCACTGTGGCGGTGTCATTTCTCCAGAGCCGCCAGCGCGTCGCGAAGTGCAGCTCTGGAGGTGATCCCGAGCTTCGGAAAGATCTGGTACAGGTGTGCGCCGATGGTCCGGTGCGAGAGGTACAGACGCTCGGCGATCTGTTTGTTGCTCAAGCCGGAAGCCGCGAGATCCGCGATCTCCCGCTCCTGGGGCGTGAGCACTTCGCCGCTCGCCGTGGTTCTCGGTGCGCCCCATCCGGTGGCACGGAGTTCCTTGGCGGCACGGTCCGCCCAGGGTACGGCGCCGAGCAGCGTGAAGGCGTCGTACGCCAGACGCAGCGGCTCTCGGGCGTCGGCGTTCGCCCGGGCGCGTCGCAGCCGTTCCCCATACGCCAACTGCACCCGGGCCAGATCGAACGGCCACCTTTCGACGCCCGGCCTCTCCAGCGCCTCCTCGAACAGGCGCACCGCCTCGGTGTCGTCGGTGGCGCACAACGCCGCCGAACCGGCGGCAAGCAGGCTGAGCCGCGGGGACAGCGCAGCGATGTCGGCCTCCCGCATGGCCCGCACGTGAGCGGCGGCGGCGCTGTGCCGATCGGTCCGTACCGCGGCTTCGACGACGTCCAGCGCCACCCACAACGCATGCGGCACGTGGGAGGCGAACGTACCGGCTGGGCTGATCGCCGTCGCGTTCTGGTAGGCGCTTTCGAAGTCACCGCGGCCGGATTCGGCCACTGTGCGGACGTGCCGGGCGCAGTGCACTGCTGCCCCCACTCCCCGGGGTGTGGCCCAGCGAATGATCTGGTCGGTCAGGCGGTCGACCGCTTCGTCGTCGCCGCGGGCCGCGGCGACGACGGCTCGGCAGTACCAGAAGTAGAAAGTGAAGAAGTGGTACCCGGAGTCCTGGCACACCTGGGTTCCTTCATCCGCCAGTTCCAGGCATTCGTCCCACCTGCCGGTGAGGTAATCGTCCAGGCACAGGTGCAACAGCGCGCCGATGTGCGGGCGCGCCGGACCGCCGTCGCGCCCTTGGAGAACGACTCGCCAGGACGGCTCGCGGACATCCGCCAGGCGATCGAGGTAGAGCGAGCCGGTGCCGGCGCGAACGATCCGGCCGGGGTCGGTCTCTTTCTGCAAGTCGCTGAGAACGGATTCCAGCTGTTCCAGTGCTGCGGCACCGGAACGGGCTGGGTCGGACCTGGCCTTGACAACCACCGACAGCAGGGCGGGCGGCTCCGGTCGCAGGCGTCGGAGCGTCGCGTACAAAGGATCCCACAGCTCCGCGCGGCCGCTGAAGGAGCACAGGAGCAGCAGCAGGTGGAGCGCGTCGATGAGGGCGCCGTCCTGGGCGTCGTAGCGGTGCGTGCCGGACTCGACGGCGCCGGCCAGCAGTCGGTGGGCGGTGTCGATGTCCCCGTCGCCGTTGATGATCAAGAAGGCAGCCACCGCCGCGAAGTGGAGGGACCCCTTCAGCTCCGGGTCGGCCAAGCGGGCGCCTTCGAGCAGTTCCGAGGCGTTGCGGAGTTGCCCGGTCGCGTCGGCGCCGATGTAGGCGGCCTCGGCGAGCCGGCGAGCGCGATTCGAGGCGTGGGGGCTCAGATCGGCTGCCCTGACCAGCGCCGCGACCGCTCCGACGGCGTCTCCGCGGCCTGCGATCCGACGCGCCGCCTGTTCCAACAGGCCGGCCACGTGCTCATCCGGCTCGACGGAAGCTTCGCCGAGGTGCCAGGCCCGCCGCTCGGGGTGGCTGACCAGCACCTGGGCCAACGCTCGATGAGCCGCTCGGCGCTCGGCACTCGTGGAAGCATCCACGACTGCCGAGCGGATCAAGGGGTGCCGGAAAACGAGCCGGCGCGTGCCGTCGTCGAAAGCCACCAGCCGATCCTGCTCGGCCGAGGCGAGGTCTTCGAGGTCTGATTCGTAGCCGGCCTGCCGTGCCGATGCCTGCAGGACCGCGAGATTGCCGGTTCCCTCCAGCGTCGCGAGCAGCAGCAGCCGCCGTGCGGCGAGGGAGAGGACGGACACCCGGGAGACGAACAGCGCCCGGAGCCGTTGGCTGAGCGGGAGTACCGCCGGAAGGCTCTCCAGGGCCACGCGCTGCTCCCCGCTCAGCGCCGTGGGCAACTCGAGCAGGGCCAGGGGGTTTCCCTCGGCCACCGACAGCAGTCGCTGACGCACTCGGGCGGCCAGCGTCGGGAATCGAGTGTTGAGCAGGAGCTGTGAGGACTCTCCGTCCAACGGCGGCACCTCGTACTCGGGCAGGCCACCGCGGTTGAAGAAGGTCTCACTTCCCGAGCGCATGGCGCCGAGGAAGGTGACGCGGGTGCCGTTGAGCCTGCGGGCGACGAAGCCCAGTACGGCGGCGCTGGCCCGATCAAGCCACGGCAGGTCGTCGACGATCAGGAGCAGCGGGCCGGCCTTGGCCACGTGACGCAGGAGCATGAGAGTCGCGTTCGACACGACGAGCCGTTCCGGCGGTGCTCCGCTCCCGAAGCCCAGGGCGACTTGCAGCGCATCGGCATGCGACGTCTCGAGTTCCCCGAACGCCTCGTAGAAGGGGAAGAGGACCTGGTTGAGTCCGGAATAGCTCACGTCGGCCTCGAACTCGACACCGGCGGCACGCAGGACCCGCGAGCCACTCGCGGCCGCCGCTTCCGCCACAGCATTGAGCAGTACGGTCTTGCCCACCCCCGCCGCCCCCGACAACAGGAGCGCTCCACCACGATCCGTGGCGTCGAGGAAGCCGCGGATGCGCTCGAGCGCCACGCCGCGTCCCACCAGGGAATCGACACCACCGTGTTCGAAAAGGCCGTTGTCGCCCACCGGGTCACGCTCCCCCGCTTGCGCGGCCCGTCGAGAATTCCCGGCCCGGCGCCCGGCCTCGCGGGCCGGACTGTCCACAAGCGATTCGCCGGTGTGTACCTCTGGCTGTCAACGTAGGCGATCCTTCACTCCTGCGGCGCGGAGTGCTGACGTCAGCCGTTGCGCAAACGTGGCGTTAAAGCAGTGGTTCCGCGTTCGGGTGTTCAATAATCTTGGACGATGCTCCACAGCATCGCGTGAAACTTCGCGTGGTCACGGGTGGGAATCGAGGACAGGCGGCGCATGACCGCCGTATCGCGAGCGATGGCGACCTGTTCCTTCACCTCGATGCCTTTCGCGGTTGCCCTGGGAATGCGCACACGCCGGTCACGGGCCGAGCGTTCGCGGACGACGAGCCCGTCGAGCTCCATGCGGTCGAGAATCGACACCAACGTGGTCTTGTCGACACCGAGTTCCGTGGCGATCTCCAACTGCGTCCGCTCCGGACCGTTGCTGATCAGTTCGAGAACGAGCCAGTCGCGCAGATCCGCCAACCCCGCATCCCGCGAGACCTCGTTGAACGCGTCGCCGAGCACTGCCGCCGCGCGGTGAGCCAGCCAGGTCAGGTCGCCGATCGCCGAGGTGGCGTCGGGTGGCGGCACCGCGTCACGGCGCTCGTTCTTCGGAGACACCGCGCGACCATACCATCCACGGCCAGATCATCCGAAACCGGATTGAATCCGCTGAAATGATCCAATCTCATATGGTCTGCGTGGCAGACATGTTGGGGGTAACCTCCACCGTCGGGAGCCCTGGGTCCGCTCGTGCGGAACCACTGGCGCGTCGCCGTCGCAGCTTAGAAGGAGGTCGGAGCCGAAAACATGACTCAAGATCCGGAAGACTTTGCCGATTCTCCACAGCCGCCGGCCGCCGGCGAGCACGATGCGCTCTCGGACGTGCTGCAGGCGATTCACCTGCAGGGTGGCGATGTGCGGCGCCGGTCGAGCCCGCGTGCACAGCACCCCGCGGGGGCCAGGTTGTTGCACATGGTCGAGGAGGGCGGGCTCAGCGTCGAGGTCGCGGGCGAACCCACCGTGGAACTGGGCGCAGGGGACCTCGCGCTGCTCGTGCGGGGTGATGCCCACCTCGTCCGAGCGGCGCCGCACGCCCGCTGGGTGACCGGGGAGTTCCTCGTCGAGACGGTGGTCGCCGCACCGCTGCTCGGTGTTCTGCCGCCGGCGATCGTGATCCGCGGCGACGCGGGATCCGCGGCGTGGCTCGCGCCGATCAGTGAGCTGCTCGTGTCCGAGGTGGTTCACCAGGCACCCGGCGCCCGCGTGATGGTGTCGCGAGCGCTCGATCTGCTCTTCATCTGGTCGCTGCGGTCGTGGGCCGCGTCCGGCGATGCGCGGGGCGCCGGCTGGCTGACGGCGGCCCTGGATCCGGTGCTCGCACCGGCCCTCACCGCGATCCACCGAGACCCCGGTCGCCACTGGCCCGTCGACGAGCTGGCGCGGCTCACGTCGCTGTCGCGTTCGGCGTTCGCGACGCGGTTTGCCGAGTCGGTCGGGGAAACGCCCGGTTCGTACGTATTGCGCTGCCGCCTGGGCCACGCGGCGCACCTGCTGCGCGGCACGGCCGACCCGGTCGGCCGGATCGCGGCCCGCGTGGGCTACACCTCCGAAGCCGCCTTCAGCCGGGCCTTTTCCCGTGCCTACGGCAGTTCGCCACGGGCGTGGCGCGGTGGGGCCGGTTCTGGTTCCTCCGAACGAACGCCGGAATGATCGGCCGGTTCGCGACCTCGCCGTTCCGGATTCGATGTGGATGGTGCTCGTTTTAGCCGATTTGGACAGTGATCGCACCATTCCTCAGCTCTTTCCAGGCCAGACACCATCTCGGTCATCGAGTGCACCTCCATGAGAGGGAGTCACACCGCTCGTCTTACAGTCCGGACACGATGATCGGCCGGCGCCGGACGACACCGCTGAGTTGGCCTGCGGTGTCGTCCGGTTCACGTCACCGGGTGGCCGCGGCGGCCCGTTCGATGAGGTCGATGACGATCCCCGGGTTGGTCACTTGTGCTGCGTGGGGGGTGTTCGCCTCGACGATGTGGGAGTGAGCGCGAGTGGCCATGAAGCGCTCGGCTGCCGGCGGGATCACGTGGTCGGCGTCGGAGACGAGGGCCCACGAGGGGATGGTTTTCCAGGCCGGCTCGCCGGACTGGTCGCTCAGGGCCGCCGAGTTGATGGGGCTCTGCGTGGCGGCGAGTTCCGCGGCGGTGGCCACGGAGACGCGGTTGCTCAGGAACAGGTCCCGGTACTGGTCCGGCTTGGCGTACAGATCGGCCTGGGGTTTGCCCTCAGTGTCGGCGTAGGGGACGGGGCTGAGGGCCGTGGGAACCTGCGCGTTGGGATCGCTGGTGATCTGGCTGCCCGGGAATTGCTTGGTCAGGTCAAAGACGGTGTCGTTCTCGGCCGGCTCGAAGGCCGAGATGTAGACCAGGGCCTTGACGTTGGGGTTGTGCGTGGCGGCGTTGGTGATGACGAATCCGCCGTAGGACTGTCCGACCAGGACGATGGGGCCCTGGATGGTCTTGAGGTAGGCCGCCAGGTAGGCGGAATCGCCGGAAACGCTGCGCAGGGCCGTCGGCGGGGCGACGACCGGGTAGCCGGCGGCCTGCAGGGGCTTGACCACGCTGCCCCAGGCGGCCGCGTCCGACCAGGCTCCGTTGACGAGGACGATCGTGGGCTTCGGAGCCTTGGCCGGGTGCGCGAGCGCGACGGGCGCGGTCTGGGGGGACGGTGCGGCCGACGCCAGCGTGGTCAGGCCGGCGGCGAGGGCGATCCCGGTCACGCCGAGGACGGCGGAGCGGAAAACACGACGGTTACGCACGGTTTCTCCTTGTTCGAAACAATTGTCATTGCTGTCCGCAGACGTGTCCGCCGTGCGGGGGTTTGTGGTGGTGGGGCCGGGGGCGACCCGTGAGCCCGGTGCCGGCGTGGTGCCCGGGGCGGGCGTGGGCGCCGACAGTCACACGCGGGCGGCGGCGTGCTCCTCGGCCCAGTTCAGCGCGTAGTCGGCGACTTCCTGCCAGCCGTCCTGGCCGATGATGAAGTGCGAGCGTCCGGGGAATTCACGGTAATCAGTGACGGCCGCGGACTTGCGGTGGAGACGCCAGTTGGCCTTGTTGACCTTGGGCGGCACGATGTGGTCGGCCTCCCCCGCGATGAACAGCAGCGGGGCCTGGCGCTTGCGGAAATCGACCCGGGTCACGGCGCGGGGGTTGAAGTTGGCGAACGCCCCCTGGAACAGCACCCGGGCCGAGCCGGGCACGGCGTACCGCTCGTAGCGCGCGGCGGACTGGCTCTCGGTGAGCGTGTTGGTCACGGCGTAGTGGAACTGCTCCGGCGTCAGCGAGACCGCTTTGTTCTTGTTGGCCGGGTTTCCCAGGACCGGCCAGGTCGACTTGAGGGTCGACAGCGGCAGCGGCAGGACGCCCTTGACGGCGGCCGAGTCGATCGCGACGCCGACGCTGCCGAGCCCGCGATCGAGCAGGAGCTGCACGACAGTGCCGCCGAACGAGTGGCCCATGATGATCGGCGGTCGATCCAGCGCGCGGATGATGCTCTGGTAGTGGTCGACCACCTCGCGAAGGCCGACTCCCGCGATACCCGCGGGGTCACGCCGAAGCTCCTCCACCTCGCGGTCGAGACCCGGCCAGGCCGGGGTGAGCACCCGGTATCCCCGAGCCTCGTAATGGTGTTTCCACCCCTCCCAGCTGCGTGGATTCACCCAGAGACCGTGAACGAGCACAATCGTGTCGGCCTCGTTGGCAGAGACATCATTCATGCGAATCTTCCCTTGAATAGGACGCTGTCTTCACTGGAGCAGGCCTGACCGGCGCTCCTCGAAAGCCGCCTCGATGCGGGCCGAGCACGCATCGGGCCGGTTCTCAGGATCCAGTCCCGCTCTGCTCGCCCGCTTCCGTCGGATGGCCACAGGGAGTCGGCGCCGTTGCGCCGCCTCGGACAGTCGTTCGACAGGTTTCGGTGTTTGCGCAGGTCGGCCGCGAGTGACGATGCACGCGCGCGCAACCCGGCTCACGCGCCGTGTCCCGTTCCGCAGCTGCCGGTCTTCGCGGCCGGCTGCGATCGATATGAGCCGCGGCCGTCCGCACAGTCAGTTGACTTGAACCGGACAGGTCAGAACGCCGACCCACCACGGCGCCGCGACGAGGTGCCGGAAAACGAAGCAGAGACTGAGCGGCTCGCCCAACGGCGTACCCGGACCGTAGGAATCAGCATGGGTCGCGAGTGGACAGTGAGCCTTGGACAGGAGCCGCGGCGGCAGTCGTATGACAGTGACCGCGACGGTCGCGAATCCGCTACCGTCCGGCGGAATGCCCGGGTAACCCCCTGGGTCGGGGTGAGGATTCATGCCGAACGAGCCGGTCGTCCTGCTCCACGGTTTCTACCACGGAGCGTGGGCTTGGACGGAGGTGATCGCCGAGCTGGTAGGGCGGGGCCGCACCGCGGTCGCGGTCGACATGGCGGCGCACGGTCTGCACGCGACGTCTCCGGCGTCCGCCGGCCGACGTCCGTTCGACCCGGTCGCCTACGCCACGGGGCCGCCGCCAGTCTCGGGCGTCGGGCTGGACGCCGCCGCCGACCTTCTGGTGGCGCAACTGGACAGCGTCGGCAGGGGAAAGGTTGGGGTGCAGCGGCTCTTCATCGCTCAGGCGGACACGGCGTTCCCCAAAACCCCACGACGGTCGTCGAGCTGACACAAGTCATCCTCGCCGGGATCCGCGCCTACCGCGCCCGGGTCCCGTTCCAAACCTGCCCACGCAAGGACGCCCTCCCCGCGATCCAGGTACCCGTCCTAGAGCTGTTCGGCGGTCGCAGCATCGTCCACGACCCCGCCGCGGCGGCGAACCTCAGGAGACTCCTCCCCCATGCTGAGGTCGACGTCCTGCCTGACGCCGGGCACTACCTGTATCTCCGCCCCAACGATCGGCACTTGATCCTCGACGCGATCGACACTGCCCGTCAGAATCACAGAAATGCAGTCCTGAAAGAGTTCGTCGAACTCGACGATTCAGATCAGATCCTTTTCCGGCCAGCGACCGGGGTGGTCACCTGAGCCGATGGCCGGGCCCTACCGTGGAATGGCGGTGTGGTCCAGGTCGAGGATGACGGGCGCGTGGTCGGTGCACTGGCCGACCGCGGCGTGGTCGACGACGTGGACGCTGCGCACGGCGGCGTCGGGCGCGTGGTGGGTGGCGTACCAGCGGTCGATGCGCCGGGGCGGGTGGTGATCACTCGGGTGAAAGCCGGTGGTGGCGGCCCAAGGGGCGCCGGTGATCCGGGCGCAGTCGCGCATCCGGCCCAGGTGCTCGAGCCGGATCGCGACGCGGCGGTCGAGGTGTCCGTGCTCGTCGAACTGGTAGGCGTGGTCGGGGTGCCAGGGCTGGTGCAGGTAGGGGTCGTGGTCGTAGAAGTGGCTGTCGCCCTTGGGGGTCGGGACCGTGGTGGCGCCGACGCCGTTGAAGCCCCCGCCGATGAACCCGGGTACGTCGTCGCAGTGCATGGCGCGCAGGATCTGCACGGCGTCCGACCATCCCCAGGCCTGGTCGAACCGGGACAGCTGCACCGACCCGACGCGCAGCCGTGGGCCGCCGAGGTCGAAGACGCAGGTGACCATCGAGTGCCACATCCCGGCGTCGGCGCGCTCGAAGCGGCCGATGGTGCCGGGCACCGGGGTGATCCCGTCGCGCCAGAGCAGCGCGGTGTGGTGGATGTCGCCGCGCAGCGCGAGCATCGGCTCGCCGCGGTGTTTCCACTGACGGCCCACGGCCTTGGCCAGTCGTCGCAGCCGCGTCGTCGCGAGGTCTCGCTTGTCGGGGTCGCGGGGGCCGGGTTCGCGGGCGACGATCTCCTGCACCGCGAGCACGTCCGCGTCGAGCCCGCGCACGAGTGCCTCCAGGCGCGCGAACCGTTCCTCCGCGGCCGGGGTGTCGCCGTCGTAGAGGTTGAACGCGTTCACCGACACCAGCCGCACCGCGACCTCCGAGTTCGTTCCGTCCAGCACCGACCGGCCCAACCGATGGCGCGGGGCCGACGGCGACACCGTAGCGCGGTGATCACCGCGCAGGTCGGTGTCGAGAGCCGGGCCCGCCAGGAGGGGGTGATGATCCAGGACAGGGCGCGGCAGGCGCCAAGTGTTTGTCAGCGTCGAGAGTGACCTGGCCTGTGTGCCGCCACTCGTACCGCACAGCGCTCTCATCGGCAGGGATCGGACGGGTAGCCGGTCCGGGGTCGTTGATCATGACCAGCTTCGGACGCCGGGCGACGGGGCCGGTAATGGTGAAGGTTGGGCAGCAGGCTGCGCAGTCGCGAGGTCGCCGGCGACGCTATTCAGCGGTCCCTCGATGCCGCCAGGCCCGGCGCCGCCAGATCATGCACGGGGCGTCGAATCGGGTGAAGCTGCTCGAAGCCTTCGCGCAGCTCGACGCACGCCAGGCCGTAGCCGAGGCCGCTCCGTCGAGCGAGGCGCTCGTGAGGGTCGTCAGCTGCATAGGCAGGCGCCCTTCCGCGGTGGCTCCTTCTGATCGGCCCGGCCGGCCCGTCGAACTCATCGTCAACCACGGGGCGGGCGCCGTCATCCCGGACCATCGGGATGGGAGAGGTCGTAGGCCCGGGAGACCTTCTGGGGGACCACCATCCGCCACGCGTCCACGACGAACTCGCGGGCCTCGGCCGGGTCCAGCGCAGCGAGCTCGGCGTGGACCCAGTTGAACCGCATGTCCGACTCCGACGGCAGCCGGAACTTCTCCGGCTCGCCGGCGACGAGCGCGGCGCGCTCCTCCTTCGGGAACGCGAACCCCATCACCGTCTCGTCGAGGGAGAATGCGACATAGACGATCTGCTTGACCCGGAACTTCAACCGGCCGCGCACGTAGACCGGATAGGAGCGCTCGAGCCCCGAGCCCAGGGCACGAACATCCTCGATTACCGCCATGACGCCCCTCCTCACCCGACGACGAGGCCGGCCAAGTCGCGCGCAACGCGCGATGCCGGTCGTCCTGGATCGTTCCCATCACCAGGGTGCCCTCGATCAGCCGGTGCAGCCAGTCTGCCGTGCGCTCGGGGTCGGTGTGGTCCATCTCCTCCCCCGCCCGCCAATCAGCCGCTCACGAGGCCGCCGGCGGAACCCTCGGTCTCGACACGGCCGAACCGAGGGCGATGTCGCTGGCGAAATGTGTGGATGAACAAGAAGTTGATCTCGTCCGGTCTCTGACCAGTGCCGGCGAGGTGGCGATCTTTTTCAAGGGTGGCCGGGCTGAGGGTGGCCGACGCGTCGATCATGCCGGTGGTGCCGTCGGCCAACACGAGCGCGCCGTCGATCATGATCGGCGAGAAGGCGGCAAATCTGATCAGGGGCTAGGGCGGTGTCCTCATCGGACGGACGCCGCATCCCCGTCGCCGCAATACCCTCAGTGCCACAGTATCCCCAGTGCCACAATGGATTGTCCTTTCCAACTTACTCTGGGACGGTGGTGAAGGTCCCCCACAGTAGGGGAAACCGGAACGGTGAGCAGGGATGAGTTCGGACGCGGTCTTGGTCACGGGCGCGACCGGCGGCACGGGGGGCACCGGCGCGCACGTCGTGCGGCGGTTGCTGGAGAGCGGGATTCCGGTGCGGGCCTTGGTCCGCCGGCACGACGAGCGGGCCGAGCGGGTGGCCGCGCTCGGGGCCGAGGTCGTGGTCGGCGATCTGAACGACTACCGGACCCTGGTGCCGGCGCTGGACGGCGTGGCGCAGGCGTACCTCACCTACCCGGTCGACGCGGGAATCGTCCAGGCGGCGGCGAACTACGCGGAGGCGGTGCGCGAAACGGGCGGAAACCCGCGCACCGTAGTGATGTCGATGGGCCCGTCGACGCGCACGCATCCGAGCCACCTTGGCCGGGGCCAGTGGCTGTCGGAGGAAGTGCTGCGGTGGGCCGGACTGGACATGACGATCCTGCGCATGGCCGCGGTGTTCCACGAGGACGACGTTCGACCCGCAGCTCTACCACCTTGACGCCGACGGCGCGCGGGACACGTTCTTCGACGGGCTCGGCGCGAGCGGCTGGCACACCGCGGCGATCACCATGCGCCTGCTGGTGACCTCCGCCCTGCCGCTCGCCACGGGCATCGTCGGCGCAGCCATCGACCTGGCGTGGCCGTCGGCGGCCCGCGCGGGTGATGCGCTGCGCGTCGAGGGGCAGATCGACAAGCTCACCTTCTCGCGGTCGCGGCCCTCGCGGGCCACCGTGCTGATGTCGTACAAGTACAAGACGGAGAACCAGGACGGCGACGTCCGGCAGAGCACGTCCGCGCGCGTCCTGGCGGTTCCGTCGGCCCGAAGCCGGGCACTAGTCAGGCGACCGGCGAGAACACCAGGCTGCCGTTGTGCCCGCCGAAGCCGAAGCTGTTGGAGAGCACGGGTCCCGGAGTCCACGGCGTGGGTTCGCGGGGCACGTCGATGTCGAGCGCCGGGTCCTGTGTGGACAGTCCGAGCGTCGGCGGGATCAGCCCGTGCGCCATCGTCAGCGCCACAGCGACGGCCTCCACCGCACCGGCCGAGCCGAACGAGTGGCCGGTGGCGCCCTTGATGCTGGTCACCAGCGGCCGGGAGGCACCGAAGACGCGGCGGATGGCGTGGGCCTCGGCGGCGTCGTTGAGGGCCGTCGAGGTGCCATGGGCATTGATGTGAGTGATGTCCTGCGGTGTGTAACCGGCGTCCTCGATCGCCATGCGCATGCAGCGCTCGGCGCCGGCGCCGTTCGGGGCGGGTGCGGTGACGTGGTAGGCGTCGGCGGTCGAGGCGGTGCCGTCGATGGCCAGGTAGATGCTCGCGCCGCGCTCCAACGCGAGTTCCAGCGGCTCGAGCACGAGGATACCGGCGGCTTCCGACGCGGCGAGGCCGTCTCTGTCCACATCGAACGGACGCGAGATCCCGCTGCGGCTCAGCGCGCGCATGTTGGTGAACCCGGCCACGCACACGGGCGTGAGGCTCGAGTCGCTGCCGCCCGCGAGCACGAGGTCGGCGGCCCCCGAAGCAATGAGCCTGGCGCCCGCGGCGATCGCGTCGGTGCCGGCCGCGCAGGCCGTGGTGATCACCGACGCGCTGCCCTGGAAGCCGTAGCGGATGCTGAGCGCGGCGGCGCCCGCGTTCGGCATCGTCATGGGCACGGTGTGCGGCGACACCCTGCGCTCGCCCTGCGCGGCCAGGACCCCGGCCTGCGACTCCAGAGTGGACACGCCACCGATGCCCGTGCCGAGCGAGACGGCGGCGCGTTCGGCGTCGAGCACCGTCACCGCCGGCTCGATCTCGCCGGTCAGCAGCCCCGCGTCCGCCAGCGCCTCGTCGGCGGCCGCGACTGCCATCTGCGTCGCGAGGTCCGCCGTGCGCGCCACCTTGTGCGACATCCAGCGCCGCGGGTCGAAGCCGCTGAGCCGCCGCACGTTCGCCGCGGCGGCCGGACGCGCCAGCCCGTCCCAGAACTCCTTCACGCCGATGCCGGCCGGCGACACGACACCGATCCCGGTCACTGCGACGCGCCGGTTGAGGGCTGGCTTCATGCACGTGCTCCTTCGAAAACGGGCCAAACTCTGGCTAGGCCTTTGCGCAGTCAGGTGTAGTCTACGGGACGACCGCGCCGGTGCCGCATCGATCGAACCCAAGTCACACCGGCGGTTGACGAGTGAGTTGCCTTGCGCAACCCTGAGGGCACGCAGCAACTTCACCGGAGCAGGAAAGCAGGCGAGACCGTGCTTGTCGGCATCTACAACGAGTACAGCGCGAAAGGCAGCTTCCGCGACCTGGCCGACGACGTCGTCGCGTACGAACGCGCCGGCGCGGACATCGCCTACGTGGCCGAGGTGTACACGTTCGACGCGGTGAGCCAGCTCGGTGCGCTCGCCGCGCTCACGAGCACCATCCGGATCGGCTCGGCGATCCTGCCGATCTACACGCGCAAGCCGTCCCTGATCGCGATGACCGCGGCAGGCCTGGACCACGTGAGCGAAGGCCGGTTCATCCTCGGCCTCGGCGCTTCGGGACCGTAGGTGATCGAAGGGTTCCACGGCGTGCCGTACACCGCGCCGCTCGGGCGGACCCGCGAGGTCGTCGAGATCTGCCGCCAGGTCTGGCGGCGCGAACGCGTCGTCCACCAGGGCAAGCACTACCGCATCCCGCTGCCGGAGGACGAGGCACCGGCCTCGGCAAGCCGCTCAAACTGATCAACACACCGGTGCGCGGCCGGATCCCGATCCTGATCGCGTCGATCGGACCCAAGAACGTCGCCATGACCGCGGAGCTCGCGGACATCTGGCAGCCGTTCTTCTTCCTGCCGGAGAAGGCGAAGGACGTCTGGGGCCGGTCGCTGGCCGACGGCGCCGGGAAGCGCGCCGACGACCTGCCCCCACTGCAGATCGAGGCCCAGGCGGTCTTCCGCATCACCGACGACCCCCGGCCGATGCTGGACGCGATGCGCCCGTCGCTCGCGTTGTACATCGGCGGCATGGGCGCGAAGGGCCGCAACTTCTACAACGACCTCGTGCGCCGCTACGGCTTCGAGGCCGAAGCGGAGAAGATCCAGGACCTCTACCTGGCCGGCAAGAAGCAGGAAGCGGAAGCGGCGGTCCCGGAAGAACTGCTCCGCTCGATCTCGTTGATCGGCCCCGAAAGCCACGTCCGCGAGCGCATCGCCGCCTATCAGGAAGCCGGAGTCACCACTCTCACCATCACCCCCGCCGGCGCGACGCGGGACGAGCGGGCCGACGTGGTCGAACAGTTCCGCGCGCTGGTGGACAAGAGCTGACTGTGCCGGCCTCACTCGCAAGCCTCGTCGAATCGGGTCTCACGGCGGCGGCTTGCTTTCCGCCGGCACCCGACGCGGTGTTCGACAGCGCGGTCACCGACTGGCCGGGCCTGTCCCGCGAGCAGTCCGCGGCCCGGCTCGCCGCGGAGACAAACGGTGTCGGGAACGCCGAGATCACCGAGCGCTTCACCGGCGAACGCGCCGAGGGCCTGATGCTCGCCGGCGAGATCGAGGGCGAGCCCATCCGGCAGATCCTCCTCGCCACCACCGACGAAACCGGGCGCCTGACCACGGTCAAGAGCTTCTTCAACAGCACCCAGCCCTTCACCACACTGCGAAACCGCGCCAAGGCGGCGTTCGACGACCTGCCGCCCGAGACCTGGGCCCCTACTCGCGCATCAAGGCCCGTCTCGGCGAAGAGCTCGGCCCCGGCTACTTCTGGGGCCGAGCAGCCGGACTACGACAGATACCTCTGACCCGCGCGTCCGGGAAGCCGCAGGATGCCGGCGCGCGCTCTGGGCGCACCGGCATCGGTCGCAAACAAAACCTACTACGGCGTGGAAAAGTTTTTGCCATCCCCCAATGTGATCTTCAGGCCTTCGTGTCCTATTGCTCGGGAACTCCGGCGGACGGGCGACCGGCCGCGTCTGATCCCGAGGTAGCCGCCGAGGTCGACGGTGGCCCGCGAAAAGGGTCCGGGATTCGAGTGCGTTCCAGGATTCCGGATCGTCGACGTCGTCGACCGCGGCGAACGGTGCCATATCGGGCCGATACCGGAAAGCACGAGAACTGTCCGACGGTCCCGGAACCGCGAACTGCCGGTGTGAGCAGAAGATCGGCGCGCCGGACGAAACCCATCTGCTCGTAGATCCGCGCGGCGATCTTGTTCTCGTGCATCACGTGCAGGAACGGCCGGTTGCCGTCGCGGCGGATCCCGGCCATCACCTCGGACACCAGCCGGCGGGAAAGTCCCTGGCCCCGATGGCCAGGGTGCGTGCAGACGGCGCTCACCTCAGCCCAGCCCGGTGGGCCGAACCGGCGTCCGGCCATCGCGACGAGCCGGCCGTGGCCCCCACAGCGAATGCCAGGCGGGAAAGTCCAGGACGGCGAACGAACCGGTCATGCCGGTACTCCTTCCGCGCGACGGCGGGCGGCCGCGTGCCGCACGAAGGCCACGGTCGGCACGGCCGAAACCACGAGGACGATGCCGCCGACGAGCAGTCCCGAGTGGACGGCATCGGTGAACGCGGAGGCCGCGGAGCTCGCGACCGTGGTCTTCAGGGAAGCCGGAACTCCGGCGGTGCTGCCGCCGTGACTCGCGCCGTCCACGATCTGGCGTGTCACCCCGGCGGGTACCCGGGCGTCGAGGAGACGTTCGGACAGCTTCTTCGGGAACTCGGTCGTGACGATCGTGCCCAGCACACTCGGGCCGAGCACGCTGCCCAGCTGCCGGAACATGTTCACCGCGGCGCTGGCCATGCCCGCCTGCTGCGCGGGCACGCTGTTGACCGCGGCCGCGGTCGAGGGCGCCACCAGCAAACCGGAACCGATACCGACGATCAGCAGGCCGGGCCACACCTGCCCGAACCCCGGGCGCATGGCCGGCAGGGCGCCCTGCACCACCCGCAACGCGCCGAGGGTGTTGAGCTCGAACAGCCCTCGTCGAGCGGCACGCTCTCCAGCGGCGCGCGGACACTTTCCCCGGCGTTGCTGACCACGACGTCGCTCTCGCCGGCCTCGCGGATGGCCGCGTCGACGCTTTCCTGGTCGGTCACGTCGAGCCGCAGCCGCTGGTCGACGGGCAGGTCGGCGAGCGTCTCCGGACGGCGGGCGGTGGCGATCACGTCGGCCCCGTCGCCAGCAGAAGCAGCGCCCCGGCACCCATGATCACCAGCCCGCCGGTGAGCATGATGACGACGCCGATGCGCCGCACCAGCCGGGCCGCCACGGCGCTGACCACGATGTAGGTCCCGAACATGACCAGCATCCGCACGCCGGTGGCCAGCGCGCCCAGGTGCTGCACGCGTTCGAGGTACAGCACGCTCACCAGCGAGATCCCGACGAAGCCGAACATCGTGGTGGTCGCGACGCCCATGACCGCCGCGAACGACGGGCTCTTGAACAGCCGCAGGTCCAGCATGCAGCGCGGTTCGGGCCGGCTGGTGTTCGTTTCGTCTCCAGCATCCAGGGCCGGATGGTGTTGCCGATGATCGGCCCGTACGGCGCGACCCAGTGGGCGCTGGGGGCGCTGGCCGAGACCCTCGCGATCGAGACCGGCCACTTCGGCATCCAGGTGAACCTCGTGCAGCCCGGTGCGGTCTCCTCGGGCGGCGGCGAACGGGCCAAGGTGCACCTGAGGGACGACGATCGCTATTCGGCGCTGTAGCAGGAACTCCCGGTCCTGCGCGGTGAGGTCGTGACGCCGGAGGCGGTGGCCGCGACGGTCGCCGACACGATCGAGCAGCCCGAACCGCCGCTGCGCGTCCCGGCCGGCGCGCCCGCGAAGCAGGTGCTGGAGGCGCGCAAGGTGGCGCCGGAGGACAAGCCCTTCCTGGCAGTGCCCCTCGACTGGTAGTCAGCCCATCAACGGGTAGTCAGCCGCGCGACGCCGAGATCGGCTCGAGGAGCCGCCGCGGGACGTTGAGCGCGGCGGACACCGGGTCGAGCTCGGCCTCGGTGGGCTTGAAGCCGGGGCCGGGCTCGATGCGGGTGTCGCCGGCCGCGACGAGCTCGCCGCACTTCTCGCACCGGCCCTCCTGGTCGAGCAGCGCGCCGTCCACGTCGTGGCGCAGCGCGCGCTTCACCCCGGCCGGCGAGTAGAAGTCGTCTCCCCAGTTGATGAGCGAGCGGACGATCGGCCAGAGCGCGACGCCCTTGTCGGTGAGCACGTACTCGACGGTGCCCGCACTGTCGTTGCGCGTGAGCACGCCTTCGCGGACGAGGAGCTTAAGCCGGGCCGTCAGTACGGCGCGGGGGATGCCGAGCTGGGTGGCGAAGTCCCCGAAGCGGCGCACGCCGTAGAACGCGTCACGCACGATGAGCAAGGTCCACCGTTCGCCGACGATCTCCAGTGCCCGCGCCAGGGAGCAGTTGCGATCCGCGTAAGTGCTGGGAAGGGACATACGGGCAGTCTACTCCGCTGGTTCGCTCACTGAACTGGAGTTGTGCTACGGTCGGCCGCAGTTCATTGACTGAACTTCGGTTGCCTCTGTTGCTCAGCCTCTGTCAGTGTTTGTCGGATTCCCAGGAGGACCAGTGATGTACCAGTTCCTCGTTTCCTTCACCGTGCAGCCGGACCGCCGCGACGACTTCGTGCGCGTGGCCTGCAAAACCGGCGTCGACTCCCTGGCCAACGAGCCCGGCTCGATCCGATTCGAGGTCATCGCGGACGAGGAGAACCCGGACGTCTTCTACCTCAACGAGGTCTACGCCGACGTCGACGCGTTCAACACCCACGCACAGGGCCCGTACTTCGGCGCGTTCTTCGCCGAGGCGAGCACGTATGCCGAAGGTCCCGTGTGGCTGATGAAGGGCAACCTGGTCGATGACGTCGACGACAGGGCCGCCGTCTGAGTCTGCTCGCAAGACCGGCGGAAGGCCCCTCGGACGTGCCCAAGCTGTTCGTGAACGCCGAACCCGGCGCGATCCTGAGCTCCCGCCAGCGGGAGTTCTGCCGGACCTGGCCCAACCAGACCGAGCTCACGGTGCCCGGCATCCACTTCGTGCAAGAGTTCAGCCCGGACCTGATCGGCTCCGCGATCGCGCACTTCGTCCGCGGTCTGTCCCGATGAGCTCCGGCATTTCGAAAGGTGCTGCAGTGTCCCACGACGACAGGCTGTTCCTGGTGACCGGCGCGACCGGCAAGACCGGGGGCGGCGCGCTCAAGCTGCTGCTCGAAGGCGGCCACCGCGTCCGGGCGATGGTGCACGGCGAGGACGACCGCTCCCACGCACTGGCGAAGGCCGGTGCCGAGGTGGTCGTGGCCGACCTGCACGACCTCGACGGGATGACCACCGCGCTGCAGGGGGTCACTGGCGCGTACTTCTGTCACCCGATCCTGCCGGGCCTGGTGGAGTCGACGGTGATCTTCGCCCAGGCGGCGACCGAGGCCGGGGTGCGCTCGGTGGTGAACATGTCGCAGATCTCGGCCCGGCGCGAGGCCGGCAGTAACGCCGCCCGGCAGCACTGGCTGTGCGAGCGCCTGCTGGACCGGACCGATCTGCTCACCACGCACATCCGGCCGACGTTCTTCGCCGAGTGGCTCAAGCTGTGGTGGGAGAAGCGCGACGGCGAGGGTTACTTGCGCCTGCCGTTCGGCGAGGGCCGGCACGCGCCGATCGCCGCGGCCGACCAGTCGCGCGTGATCGCCGCTCTGCTCCTGCAGCCCGAGCCGCACAACCGCGCGGCGTACTCGTTGCACGGTCCGGTCGAGATGAACCACCACGACATCGCCAAGGCCATCGCGACGGAACTCGGCCACCCGGTGCACTACGAACCGATCAGCGTCGAGGAGTTCTCCGCGTCGGGGCTCGAGAAGGGCGCGGACGCGCACCTCGTGCAGCACCTCTCGAACGTCGCGATCGACTACCGCAACGGCGTGTTCTCCGGCACGAACGACGTCGTCGAGAAGATCGCCGGCCGCCCGCCGCTCTCGGTGGCGGACTTCGTCCGCGAGAACCGCGCCGACTTCGCGACCAGCGGGCCGCGTTTCGTTCCCGCACCGTGACGCGGGCGGCCTGACCGATCGAGGAGAGTCCGTTGTCCTACGCGGTGGATCCGGAGCTCGCGCCCTGGTTGCCCCTGATCCCGGACATCGACGTCGGTGACCCCGGGAAGGCGCGCGCGGTTGAGCGTTCGTTGCTGGCGCAGCGGCCGGAGCCGTCGCTGGACGGGCTGACCGTCGAGGACCGGGAGGTGCCGGGCCGCCCGCTCGCGCCCGCGGTGCCGGTGCGCGTCTACCGGCCGGAGCAGCAGAACGGGCTGGTGCCGGCGATCCTGCAGCTCCATTCCGGCGGGTTCGTCACCGGTGGCCTGGACACGGAACACGGCGGTGCCGCCGCGCTCGCCCGGTCGGTGGGCGCGGTGGTCGTGTCCGTCGGCTACCGGCTCGCGCCCGAGCACCCGTATCCCGCCGCGCTCGACGACTGTTACGCGGCTTTGGTGTGGCTGGCGGAGTCCGTCGGCGAGCTCGGGGACGACCCGGTGCGGATCGCGGTGTCCGGGCAGAGCGCCGGCGGTGGTCTGGCCGCCGCGGTCGCGTTGCTCGCGCGGGATCGGGGCGGGCCGGCGCTGGCGTTCCAGGTGCTCGGGATCCCGGAGCTGGACGACCGGCTGCTGACCGACTCGATGCGGACCTATGTGGACACTCCGGTCTGGCATCGGCGGAATGCCGAGCAGAGCTGGGCTTTCTACCTGGGGGACCGGGCCGGTGGACCGGACGTGTCGCCGTATGCGGCGCCCGCGCGTGCGACGGACCTGACGGGCTTGCCGCCGGCCTACGTCACCGCTGGCCAGTTCGATCCGCTACGCGATGAAGCCCTGGAGTATGCGCGCCGCCTGGCCCAGGCCGGCGTGCCCGCGGAGCTGCACCTGTACCCGGGCACGTTCCACGGGTCCACGTTCGTGGCCGAGGCCGATGTCTCGCAGCGGATGACGGCCGACGTGATCGGTGCGTTTCGTCGTGTCTTCTGAGCGGCGAGGGGCCGCCACGGCTTGGCCGGCCGGCGAGCGGTTCGGCATCGCCGCCGCGCCGACCGGGCCGGCGCTCGTCCAGGACCTGCTCAACACCCGGCCGAGCCCGCGGAAAGGGTTCGTCGATCTGCTGTCCACAGTGGGCTCGGCGCAGCGGTGGGCGGCCGCGGCGATCGCGGAATGGGCTGAAGCCGAAGGACATCGCCGACGCCGGGTTCGGCTCAGGACCGCGGATGTCGACGAGCTTCGGCAGCTCCGGGAACAACTCACGGCCCTCGTGCGGACCGAGGACGAGCCGGTGCCGCCCGCGTTGTCCGGGCTGACGCTCACCGCGGGCACCACCACCGACGGCCGGCTGGACCTCGAACCGGCCGGGAGCGGGTGGCAGCTCGTCGACGGTGCGGTGCTGCTCGAGATCCACCGCGCCGGCCGGCTGGACGAGTGGCGGCGCCTGAAGACCTGCCGCGGCGCCGCGTGCCCGATCGCGTTCTACGACCGGTCACGCAACAACAGCCGCGTCTGGCACGACGTCAAGGTCTGCGGCAACATCGCCACCCTGCGGGCTTCCCGCGCCCGGCGTCGGCGGGTGGTGTCATGAGCGCACCGCAACAGTCCACACTCGACAGCCGGGGAAAGCTACGCTCGCCGCGCCCGCTTGGCGCCGCGGGAGATCTGCGCCTCGGTTTCCTCCATGGTGACGTCGTGGCCGGCCGCGCAGCGCACGGCGGCGAGGAGCGATTCGCCGCAGCCGGCGTGCACCAGCTCGACGCCGCCGGTCGGACCCGCCAAAGTGGCGCCCCAGTTCATCATCGCGACCACCACGGGGAACAACGAACGGCCCTGCTCGGTCAGCACGTACTCGTGGCGGGTGCGCAACCCGGGCTCGCGGTAGGGCTGCCGGCGCAGCAGGCCGTCGTCGACGAGCTGCTTGAGCCGCTTCGCCGCGACCGCGTCGCTCAGGCCGGTGCGCCGGGCGAGCTCGTCGAAGCGCCGGCCACCGTAGAACGCCTCGCGCAGCAGGATCATCGCCGACCGGGTGCCGACGAGCTCCAGCGCGCGCTCGATCTTGCACCAGCCTTCGGCAGTCCACGCATCGCGGTCGACGAACCGGCCGACGCGCGTCACCACGGGACGGTCCGCCTCGGACTCCTGTGTGTGTGCCATGACAGTCACTGTACCTGTCTAGCTTTGACCATAGTCAGGCTGTTAGCGTCCTGGCTATGCCTTTGGAAAGTCAGCAGGTGTCCGTGACCAGGTCAGGGACCGTGAGACCCGAAGCTTCTGCGCGAGGCCGATGGTGGGCCCTGGCGGTGGTCTGCCTCGGGGTGATGATGGCGTTCGTCAACGTCTCCTCGATGATCTCCGCGCTGCCGGCCATCCAGTCCGATCTGCACACGTCGTCGGCCCAGCTGGTGTGGGTCAGCAGCGCGTACACGCTCGTCGTCGTGAGCCTGGTGCTCACGGCGGGCACGCTGGGCGACCTGATCGGCCGCCGCGCGGTGTTCCTCGCCGGGGTGGTCGTGTTCGCCGCGAGCAGCGCGCTGGCGTTCTTCTCCGACAGCGCGGGCTTGCTGATCGCGGCGCAGGCGCTCATGGGCGTGGGCGGCGCCGCGATCCTCCCCGCCAGCCTCTCGATCGTCAGCCACTCCTTCACCGATCCGCGCGAACGCACGAGCGCGATCAGCGTGTGGGCGAGCTGCTCGGGGCTGGGCCTCGCGATCGGCCCGCCCGTGGCGGGCATCCTCCTCGACCACTCGAGCTGGCACGCGGTGTTCCTGACCAACGTCGTGCTCGGCATCGTCACGATCGCGCTGACGCCGATGCTGGTCCCGGAGAGCAAGCACCCCACGCGGCGGCTCGACCCGGCCGGCGTGGTGCTGGGCACGATCGTCGTCGCGTCGGCGACGTACGCGATCATCGAAGGCGGATCCGTCGGCTACGCGGCCGCACAGATCATCGCGGTGTACGTGGTTTTCCTGGTGTCACTCGTGGCTTTCGTCCGCGTGGAACTGCACCACCACGACCGCGGTGCCCGCGCCCGGCCAGCTCGATCGCGATGGCGCGGCCGATGCCCTTGGACGCGCCGGTGATGAGGACGGACGACATGGTGGTTCTCCTTGTGGTCGGAGGACATCACGGCCCACCGGTCGCCGTCGACCCCGCTTTCGACACAGCCGAGCGCGGCGTAGAAGGCCCTCGAAGTGGCCACATCTGACACCGGCAGGACGCAGAACCTGATCGAGTTCACACCGTCTCCTCGGCTCAGCTCGCCCGGGCGAGCGGCAGGGCGTGCAGGCCACCGTCGTGGAACACCAGCGGCCGCCGGTCGAACGTCTCGACGGCCTCGACGCGGCCGACGGCGATCTCGTGGTCGCCGCCCGCGAACACGCCGTCCATCGAGCAACTCAGCGCCGCCGCGATCCCGTCGAGCTCTGGCAGCCCGTCGCGCCAATGCCAGGCCAGGCCACTGAACTTGTCCCCGCCGGAGCGCGCGAACACCCTGGCGACGTCGTGCTGGTCGGCGGCCAGCATCTGCACCAGGAACCGGCCGGCGGAACGGATGTGCAGCCACGTCGTGGACGACAGCCCGGCGCAGAACAACACCAGCGGCGGGTCGAGCGACAAGGACGTGAACGAGTTCACCGCGAGGCCGACGGGAGCGCTGCCCGGGCCGGCGCTCGTCACCACGGCGACGCCGGTCGGCCACGCCCCGCACGTCCGGCGCAGCTCGTCCGCGCCGACGACGCCGCTAGCCACGGCTCGCCCCCGCGGTCGCCGTCGACAGTCCGGCGAGCTTCGGCTTGACGTCGCCGGCGAACGTCTCGATGCCCCGCACGGTCTCCTCGTGCGCCAGGAACCCGGCCTGGCCCATGAGCAGCAGGTGGCCGAAGCCGCCGACGCGATCGTAGAACCGCTCGATCTGGCCGCGGACCGTGTCGGCGCTGCCGGCGAACAACGCGCTGCTCACGCGCCAGTGGACCGAACGGCCCGAGGGCCCGCACTGCGAGAACACCAAGATCTGGCCGTTTTGCCTCACGCCGACGCCCAGCGCTTCGCCTGAGACCGGGCGCGCTCAGAAAACCCGGTCCAGCCACCCGACGACCAGCTCCGCGAGCGCTTCGCTGTTGTCCTCGCTCATCAGCATGTGGCCGTTGCCTGTGTGCTCCGGATCGTCGAGGAAGCGGTACGTGACGTCGGCGCCGTGCGCGGACAGCCACTCGGCCGTCGCGCCGTCGGCCGCGCGCGGGTGGTCCGTGTCGCGGTCGCCGGTGAGCACCAGCACGGGCTTGCCGTCGAAGCGACCGGCCCCGCGCAGCTGGCTGCCGCGGACGTTCTGGCGCTGCGCCAGCAGCCCGGCGGGGATGGGGCCGAGCTGCCGGCTGTATGTCGCCACCGCAGCGGCCGGGAACCGCGTGCTGGCCCCGATCAGCTTCGCCCGGGCGAACGCGTCGTCCGGCCACCACAGGCCCCGCTTCGGGAGCCGCCACCGCAGGGCCAGGCCTTGGATCTCAACGTCGTCTTCAGTCTCGTCGAGCACCGCCGGCTCCGGCTGGATGTCGCCGGGCGGGCCGGGCGCGAGCGCGACCAGCGCGGCGATCCGGTCCCCCTGCGTGGCCGCCAGGCGAAACCCGAACGGCCCCGACATCGAGTGCACGACGAGCGCCACCGGCCCGTCCTGCGCTTCGAGCAACGCCCCGAGCGCCGCGCAGACGACCTCACCCGAGACCTCGTCCGGCGGCAGCGCCGTACTGCGCCCGGTGCCGGGCCAATCCGGCACGAGCACCCGGTAGCCGTGCTCGGCGAAAGTGTGGGCCCAGCCCGGGCGACCGTCCGGAGTCGACAGGTAACACGCACCGGTCACGCTGCCACCGTGCACGAGGACGACAGTGTGAGCCGGGGCGCGATCCGGCCGCAGCTCGTCGTAGTACAGCGGCGCCAGGAAACCGGTGCGGTGCCTCACGCGGTGGCCGCCAGCAACGCCTTCGCGAGCTCGACCGGGTGCGTGAGCATGGCCTCGTGGCTGCCGGGACACTCGACGATGCGCGGGTCGGCCAGGCGGTGGGCGGACCGCTCGTAGGCCGTCTTCGGCACGGCCTGGTCCTGCTGCAGGAAGACGTAGCTGCTGGGGACACCCGAGGTGAAGAACCGCGACAGCCGGACAGGTTCCGTGAGCCAGCCCAGCGGGCTCGGCACGATCCGTGCGGCGACGCTCGCGGCCAGCGTCTCGTCGGCGTCCTGCATGAACGCCCCCAGGAACATCTCGGGCGGCAGGGTGACGGAGTTGTCGGTGCTCTGCCCGGCCAGCGCGGTGACCGCGTCGACGAGCTCGTCCGGCAGGAGGTCGTTGATGCACTCGCCGTCCGCCAGCACCCACGCGTCGACGAACACGGTGCGTTCCACGCGTGCGGGCTGCTGTTCCGCGACGAGCTGGATCACCGGGCCGCCGCCGCTGTGGCCGACGAGGACGAACCGGTCGAAGCCGTGGCGCTCGATCCGATCGATCAAGTCGTCGACCATGGTGGTCAGCGTGACGCCGGAGCGGTCGACGTCGCCGTCCTCCTGGCCGCGCAGAGTCGGGGCGAACACTTCGTGACCGGCGGCACTCAGCTGTTCGGCCACGTCGTCCCACGCCCAGCCGCCCTGCCACCCGCCGTGGACGAGCACGATCTTCATGGGAGCTCCTCGTTGAGTCTCTACTGTGGACAGTCTTAGGTGATCTGCAGCGGTTCACGCAACCCGGCGGGCAACGCGCGGGCGTGGCCCACGGCGACGGCGTCGCGGGCGGTGCCGAGGTAGTGGCGGCTCACGTCCTCGTCGGCGAGCAGTTCCCCCGCGGTGTCGGTGCGGGTGATGGTGCCGTTCTCCATCACCACGCCGTGGTCGGCGATGCCGAGCGCGGCGGCGGCGTTCTGCTCGGCGAGCAGGATCGTCACGCCGTCGCGCGCGAGCTGTTGCAGCACACCGAGGATCTCGGTGACCAGCAAGGGCGCGATGCCCAGCGACGGTTCGTCGAGCAGCAGCACCTTCGGCTCCCGCACGAGCGCCCGCGCGATGGCCAGCATCTGCTGCTGCCCGCCGGACAGCAGCCCGGACTGGCGGGTGGCGAACTCGCGCAGGATCGGGAACATGCCGTAGACGCGCTCCAGCCGCTCGGTCGCCGCGGTGCCGCGCACCCCGGTGCCGTGCAACCCGACCTGCAGGTTCTCCGCGACGGTCAAGTCGCCGAACAGCTGCCGCCCGGCCGGGACCAGGCACACGCCGCGACGCGCCACCTCGTGCGCGGCGAGCCCGGCGACCGGTTCGCCGCCCAGCGTGACCTCCCCCGCGGACGGCCGGTGCAGCCCGGCGAGGCACTTGAGCAGCGTGGTCTTGCCCGCGCCGTTGGCGCCGATCATCGCGACCATCTTGCCGTCGGGGACCTCGCAGGACACGTCGTGCAGCACGCGGGTGGAGCCGTAGCGGGCGTCGAGGCCGCGGACGGTGAGATTCATGGCTTCACTCCCAGGTAGGCCTCGATCACGGCCGGGTCGGCCTGCACACGCTGCGGCACGTCGTCGGCGATCACGCGGCCGGCGTCGAGAACGGTCACGTGGTCGCTCACGGTCATCACGAGCTCGATGTTGTGCTCGATCACCACCAGCGAGATGCCGCCCGCACACACCGCCCGCAGCGCCGCCGCGAGCTCACCGGTCTCCGTGTCGTCGAGCCCGGCCGCCGGTTCGTCCAGCAGCAGCAACGTCGGTCCGCCGGCGAGTCCGCGGGCGACCTCGACCAGCCGCTGGGCGCCGGCGGGCAGCTCGCCGGCGAGGCTGTCGGCGAACGCGCCGAGCTCCAGGAACTCCAGCAGCTCGTCGGCGCGGCGGCCGAGCGCGCGTTCCTCGCGGCGGGTGCCAGGCAGGCGCAGGCCGTCGGAGAGGAACCGCGCGCGGGTGAACCGGTAGCCGCCGAGCATCACGTTCTCACGCACGGTCAGCGTGCCGACCAGCCGAGCCGACTGGAAGGTGCGCGCGAGGCCGAGCGTGGGCAGCCGGTGGGGGCGGATGCCGGTGATGTCACGCCCCGCGAACTCGACGCGGCCGGCGTCGGGCGCGGTGAACCCGGTCATGAGGTCGAGCAGCGTGGTCTTGCCGGCGCCGTTGGGACCGATGATCGCGCGCACGGTGCCGGGGGCGACGGTGAAGCTCACGTCGTCGACCGCGGTCACGCCGCCGAAGCGGCGGGTCAGGCCGTGCACGGCCAGCAACGGGGTCTCGGTGGTCATCGCTGCACCGCTTTCTTGATCGCGCCCCAGATCCCGCGCGGCAGGTAGGTGATCACGAGGATGAGCACGACCCCGGCCACGAACGGCGACCAGGACGCGAAACTCTGCCCCACCTCCGGCAGCCCCTGGATCACGAGCGCGCCCAGCAGCGGCCCGACGATCGTGCGCGCGCCGCCGAGCGCGAGCATGATCACGATGCTCAGCGCCACCGTCACGCCGACCACTTCCGGCGAGATGAACCGCAGGTAGAACGCGTAGAGGCTGCCGCCGAGCGAGGCGTAGACGGCGGAGACCACGAACGCGCTGGTCTTGTAGCGGGCCGCGTTGATGCCGAGCATCGTCGCGGCCGCCGGGTCGGCGGCGATGGCCGAGAGCGCCCGCCCGGTCTGGGAACGCTGCAGGTTGCCGACGAACCACGCGCCGAGCCCGCACACCACGAGCAGCAGGTAGTAGTTGGCCTGGTCGCTGAAGACGTCGAACGTGCCCAGGCGCAGGCTCGGCACGCCGACCAGGCCCGAGGGCCCGCCCGTGAACCCGGTGAGCCCGGACGCGAGCGACTCGGTGATCACGGCCAGCCCCAGCGTCGCGAGCGCGAGGTAGTAGCCGCGCAGCCGCAGGAACACGGTGCCCAGCCCGGCCGCGACCGCAGCGGAGACCACGGCCATCACGATCATCGCCACCAGCGTCGGCCAGTGCCAGCGCAGCGTGAGCAGGCCCGCGCCGTAGCCGCCGATCGCCATGAACAGCGTCTGTCCCAACGAGACCTGGCCCGCGTAACCCATGAGCAGGTTGAGCCCGAGCACGATCAGGAAGAAGATCCCGGCGATCACGAGCAGGCCCAGCCAGCCCGGGACCAGCAACGGCAGCACGAGGGCGACGACCACCGCCACGGCCGCGATGACCAGCCGCTGCGGTGACCGACCGCGGCCGGCCTGCGGGCGGGCTGCGGTGGTGGGAGTGGTCTGTTCCTGCGTGGTCATCGGCGCACCTCGCTCGTCTTGCCCAGCAGCCCGGTCGGTCGCACGAGCAGGAGCACGATGAGCACGGCCATCGCGATCACCTGCGCGAGGTCGCCGCTGGTGTAGCGGCTGAAAAGTCCTTGCAGCAGACCGAGAACGAGGCCGCCGACCACAGCACCGGCCGTGCTGCCGAGGCCGCCCGCGACCGCCGCGATGAACCCGGCGACCGCGTACGGCGTCACCGTGGAGAACTGCAGGAACGTTGCCGGGATGACCGTGGTGCCGGCCAGCGCCGCCATCGCGCCGGCGAGGCTGAACGCGATCAGCCGGATGCGCCCGACGTTGATCCCTTGCAGCGCGGCGGCTTCCGGGTTGCTCGCCGTGGCGCGCATCGTCAGCCCGAGGCTCGTGCGCTGCACCAGGAACCACAGGGCGGCCACCGTCACCACGAGTGCGCCGATGATCCACAGGTACTGCGACACGATGCGGACGCCGCCGATCGTGATCGCGGTGTCGCCGCTGAAGGGCTGCATCGTGTACGGCAGGTTGCCCCACACGAGCAGCAGCAGCCCGCCGATGGCCTGCAACAGTCCGACGGTGACCAGCAGCATCCGGTCCGGCGTCGCGCGGGCCGCGGCCGGCGCCATCACCAGCCGTTCGACCACCGCCATGAGCAACGCGAACAGCGGCACCACGATCACCACGGTGACCAGCGGTGGCACACCCAGCCACTGCTGGATCGACACGGCAAGCAGCGCCGCGAGCACCACGAACCCGCCCTGGGCGAGGTTGATGATGCGGCTGATCGAGTAAATGAGCGAAACGCCCAGCGCGATCAGCGCGTACACGCCCCCGTCGGCGAGGCCGCCGACGATGACCTGGATCAGTCCGGACATGGCCGTGCTCATCTCCCCACGAAGGTCAGCCGGCCACCGGTCGCGCGCACGATGCCGACGTCGTCGGCGCCGATCCCGCGGTGGTTGTCCCGGGCGAACGAATAAGTGCCGACGACACCTGAGACCCCGCGCAGGCTCTCCAGTGCGTCACGGGTTCCGGCGACGTTGCCGTGCGCCTTCTCCAGCGCCTGCGCGACGAGCAGCACCCCGTCGTAGGCGACGCCGGGCCCGAAGTCGGGGTCGGCGCCGTAGCGGGCGCGGAACTCGTCGTGGTAGCCGCGTTCCAGCTGCTGCACCTGGATGCTCGGGTTCTGCTGCTGCCACCAGAAGTCGCGCGTGGCCGGGATGAGCAACGTGTCCGGCGTGTAGTCGGCGATGCGGCGCAGGAACGCGTAGGTGAGGTTGCCGTCGGTGGTCGCGACCGGGAGCTTGAGTCCCATTTGGTCGATGCCCTTGAACGCGACACCCGCGGCCGCGCCGCTGCTCCACACCACCAGCGCCTGAGGCCGGCCCGAGGTGGTGGCCTGCAGCTGCGAGGTCACCGACACCGCCGTGGGGCTGTAGCTGGCCTGTCCCACCACGGAAACACCCGTGTGCGCGGCGGCCGACTGGATCGCGTGCGCGCCGTCGAGGCCGCTCGCGTCGGTGGTGTAGATGAGCCCGACGCGCGTGATGCCCTGGCTCTTCCAGTACGCCAGCAGCCGCTCGGCGAGCGTGTCGGTCGGCGCGCTGGCCGACCACTGGTACGAGTCCGGTTTCGGCTTCACACCGGGGGAAAGGCAGTAGTCGATCAGCTGCGCGCTGGACGCCAGCGGGATCACGGCCTGGCACGGGCCCGACAGCGACGGCCCGACGAGCGCGTCGACGCTGCCGAGCATCTTGCGCGTCTGCAGCACGGCCTGCGCGGGATTGCTCTGGTCGTCGGCGGTGCGCAGCCGCAGGGGCTTGCCGTTGACGCCGCCGCGCGCGTTGATCTGGTCCACCGCCAGCTGCGCGCCCTGCAGCTCGCCGACGCCGAGCTGGCTGCCGGTGCCGGTCTGGCTGGTGATGAGGCCCAGCGTGTAGGCGGAGTCGTCTGAAACGGCTGAAGCGGAGCAGCCGGCCGTGGCGAGTGCGAGAGCCGCGAACACGAAGCCGAAGCGGCGCCGTGGTGGGGACGGTCTCGGCGGCGGGGAGAACTGAACAGCAATGGTCATGGTTCACCAGTCTTCTGCGATGAAGAAGTGCGCTCTGTCTAACAGAGGTTGAGAACCGGGTCAAGGCACAGGTTCGCCGTGCGTTCCCAACGTTTCGACACGGTTGCGGAGGGCGTTTTCCGTTGCCCGCAAAGGTGCGTCGTTCTCGAGTTCTTGGCTGCCGGGCAGACGTTCCCGGTGCGGACCGCCCGCGGCGCGGTGATCACCGCGCCCCGCCGGGTTCGCCGTTTGCCGTACGATTCTGCTATGAAGAAGCCCGCTCTCGACCCCGCCGGCGCGCACTCGCCCGCACCGCAGTACCCGATCGACTCGGTCGACAAGGCGCTTCGGATCCTCCTGCTGCTGGGGGATCGCCCCGAGCTGCGGATGACGGACGTCGCCGAGTACCTGGGTGTCGCCTCTTCCACCGCGCACCGCCTGCTGGCGATGCTGCAGTACCGCGGTTTCATCCGGCAGGACGCGCGAACGAAGACCTACCGGCCGGGCACCTCGCTCACGGCCGTCGCCTTCGCGATCCTGCAGCGGTTCGACGTGCGTGAGACGCTGCGGCCGTTCCTCGAGAAGCTCAACAACGAGTTCGCCGAGACCGTGCACCTCGCGATCCTCGACGGCACCGCGGTGCGGTTCATCGAGGCCATCGAAAGCCCGCGCGCGGTCCGGGTCGCCTCGCGGCTGGGCCAGGCGATGCCCGCCAACTGCACCTCGACCGGCAAGGCGCTGCTCGCCGAGCTGTCCACCGAGGACCTGCACCGGATGTACCCGGACGAGCAGCTGGAGACGCTCACGCCCAACTCGATCGGCACGCGCAGCGAGCTGGAGCTGGAGATCGAGAGCGTGCGCCGGCGCGGTTACTCGACCAGCAGCGAGGAGAGCGAGGAAGGCGTGGCGTCGGTCGCCGTCGCCTTCCCCGCCGGGAACCTCCCCGCGCGGCTCGCGCTGAACGTCTCGCTGCCGGTCGGGCGGCTGTCCCGCGCCGAGGTCCGGCAGATCGGCGAACGTCTCAAGGAGACGGTCGCCGAAGCCACGCCGCTGTTGCATTGACAGCCGGTGCACTAGCCGAGCCGGGCGAGCTCGTGGCGCCAGGCCACGCCCTCGTTGAAGGCCGGCCCCAGGTCCGGCAGCTCCGCCAGGTCTTCCGGCGGCAGGTCGGCGAGCCGGCCGCCGGCACTCACCACGTCCAGCGCCATCCGAGCGAGCGTGTCCACGGACAGCGCGCGCAGCACCGCTTCCTGCACCGAACCTCCGCTGCTCGTGAGGCCGTGCCCACGCAGCAGAACGACCGGCCGACCGGCCATCGCCGCCACCATTTCCTTCGCCAGCGTGCGGTTGCGGACCAGGACCCCACGCGGGTACACGGGCACCCCGCCGGCCGCGAGCTTGGCTCCGGGGATGTCGTAGGCGCCCACGATGGGCCGGATCGCCAGCCCCGCCAGGTCCGCCGCGACTACCGACGGCGGGTGCGCGTGCACCACGGCCTTCACCGCGGGATCAGTGCGCAGCACCTCGGTGTGCAGGGGCAGCTCGTTGGGGACCGACCAGCCGTCGAGCTCGCCGGACGCCGCGGCTGCGCCGTCGAGGTCGACCAGCCGGATGTCCTCGGGCGTGGTCCACGCCAGCCCCCGCTCCCGCTGCCCGCGGCAGCGGACGAGCAGGAGTTCGTCGTCGATGCGCAGGGAAACGTGGCCGAGGAACCCTTCCGCCAGCCCCCGGGCGGCGAGCACGCGGCAGGCGTCGGAGACGAGCTGCCGTTCTTGCTGCAACTCGGTCATGCCGCACTCACCGGGGCGATCAGCTTGTCCAGCACGGAAAGTCCTTCCTCGTAGGGGGTTCCGGCGGTGATGAGCCGGCGCGCGGCGACGAGCAGCTTCGGCCAGTTCACCGTGACGGCCGCGGAAAGCCTGCCGGTTTCGTCGCGGTAGAGCGCGGCGAACCGCGGTGGGTCGGTGGTGGGATCGCCGGCCAGCTCGAAGCCGGTCGCGCGGTTCGGCCGTCCCGCGATCTGGATTTTCCAGTCGTACTGGTCGCTCCACGCGTACTCGGTCGGCCGGTACTGCACCGGCTCCTCCGGGTGGACGACGTTGTGCGCCACGCACGCCGCCTGCTCGACCGCGTTGGTCCAGTGCTCGACGCGCACGTGCTCGCCGTGGCCGGCGTGGAACCAGCGGGCGACGTCGCCGACGCCGAAGATCTCCGGGTGCCCGGTGGCGCGGCAGAACTCGTCGCACACGAGGCCGTTGTCCAGCTCCAGCCCCGAATCGGCAAGCCACTCGACCGCCGGCACCGCGCCGATGCCGACGACCACCGTGCCCGCGGGCAGCACCGTCCCGTCGGTGAGCGCGACCTCCAGCGCGCCTACCCGCCCGGACACCGCCTGGACGCCGGTGCCGAAGCGCGTCTCGACGCCGTGGCGCCGGTGCACGTCGCCGACCAGCCGGCCCACCTCGGCACCGAGCACGCGCGCGATCGGCGCCGGCAGCGGATCGACGACCGTGACCGCGCGGCCGGCGGCGTGCGCGGTGGCCGCGACCTCGGCGCCGATGAATCCGCCGCCGACGACCACGAGCGGCCCCGGTTCGGCGAGCGCGGCCCGCAGGCCCGTGCCGTCGCCGAGGGTCCGGAGCACGTGCACCCCGGATTCGGCGGCCCACGGCGACGGTCGCGCGGTAGCGCCGGTGGCGATCACGAGCGTGTCGTAGCCGACGCTCGTCCCGTCGGCCAGCTCGACGGTGCGCGCGACCGGGTCGAGGCCCGTCGCAGCGACACCGAGCCGCAGCTCGATGCCGTCGGCGGCGGCTTCCTCCTCCGTGAGCAGCGCCAGCCGGTCGTGCTCCCACGCGCCGGCGAGGAACTGCTTGGACAGCGGCGGTTTGTCGTAGGGCAGATGGGGTTCGGCTCCGACGAGAACGATCCGGCCGTCGTGGCCGTTCGCCCGCAGCGCCTGGGCCGTACGGACACCGCCCACCGACGCGCCGACGATCACGACCGTGCTCATCCGTCGACCACTCCCAGTGCCTTGACCGGACAGCTCAGCGCCGCCGCTTCGACGCGGGCGCGGTCGGCCTCGGGGATGGTTTCGGTCAGCAGGACGACTTTGCCGTCGTCGTCGATGTCGTAGACGTCGTCGGCGGTGGTGAGGCAGTTGCCGTATCCCTGGCAGAGGTCGGTGTCGGCGGTGAGCTTGGCCATCGGTCTTTCCGTTTCGGGTTCAGGATCGTTTGCGGGGCGCGGAAACGCCGATGCCGCCGTCGGGGTGGACGGCCTGACCGGTGATGCCGCGGGCGCGGTCGGAGGCGAGGAACACGTAGCTCCACGCGTGGTCCTCGCCGCTGAGCGCCACGTGCAAGGGCACGCGCGCGGCGAGCTCCTCGGCGCGGCGCGGCGCGTCGCCGAGGCTGCGCTCGGCGGTGCCGAGGCTGGGCAGGCCGCGCAGGTCGGTGCCCAGCGTCCCGCCGGGCGCGACGCCGTTCACGCGGATCTCCGGCGCGAGGTCGTGCGCGAGCGCGGTGACGAGCCCGCGCACGGCGAACTTCGACGACAGGTACAGCACGCCGCCGCGGCCCGGGTAGTACGACGACGTCGACTCGGTCAGCAGCACCACGCCATGACCCGAGCGCTTCAGCTCCGGCAGCGCGGCTTTCACCGAATGCAGGTGGCTCTTGACGTTGGTACGGAACATCTCGTCGAACGCGTCGTCGAGCACATCGGCGTCGAGGTCCTCGATGCTGCGGTAGAAGTCGAAGACACCGACGCAGTTGACGAGCACGTCGAGACCGCCGAACGCGGCGACGGCGGCGGCGACCGCGGTGTCGTTGGCCGCTCGCGTGGTCGCGTCGCCGACCGTGACCCGCACATCGGGGACCTCGGCTTCGAGCGCCGCCGCTTTGGCCGCGTCGCGTTCGAGCACGGCGACGCGCGCGCCCTCGGCGAGGAACGCGTCGACGACCGCGCGGCCGATGCCCGAACCGGCGCCGACGACGAGCGCGCGGCGGCCTTCCAGCCAGCCGGTCACGAGTCCTCCCCCGGGTCGGTGGATTCGGAGGCCACGAGCGGGCCGAAGGGGTGGCCGATCATGGCGGAGAACGTCTCGGTGTTCTGCCAGGTCAGCGCCTCCAGCTCCAGCGGGCACAACGACACCCACTGGCCCGACTTCGGCGACTCGATCAGCAGCCGGGCGCCGTTGCGCGTGTCGACGCGCCGCACCAGGATCTCGGCGAACTCGTTGCCGAGCCGGATCACCTCGCCCGTGGTGTGGGCGACCAGTTCGTCGTGTTCCGCGGCAGCCGCGGCCGCCGCGCGGGCGTCCTCGGCCTCGCCTTCCCAGGAGAGGTTCACAGGAAGATCGCCAGGTTCTGCATGCGGATCACCGAATCGTCGACGAGGATCGTGCGCCGCGCGAGCTGCCAGCCGTCGGGGGCGCGGCGCAGCAGGTCCTCGCGGCCGGCGGAGACGATCGAGCCGGACAGCACGTCGCCGCGGCTGCGGAACAGCAGCGTCGCGGATTCCACGACGAGGTGGTTGTCGTCTTCGGTCGCGAACGTGCGCACGTTGGACAGGTGGTGGCGCAGGCGCGAAGGCGGGTCCTCGGTCCAGGCGTGCTCGGTCATGAACCGCGCGACACGCCGCGACAGCGAGTACTTGTCCTCGTCGAAGTGCGCCATCCCCGGCGCGGTGTCGAACCCCGCGCCCAGCGCGGTGGTGACGCGCACCGGCATCAGGTAGTGGATGTCCTCGGTGAGCGTGGTCAGCCACTGCTCGTAGTCCTGCGCGTCGAGCAGCCACGCTTCGTCGACCAGCCACTGGTGCGCCTGTAGGTGGCGGGCGTCGTCGAACGGCAGCGGCCGGCCGGTGCGCAGGATGCGGGACGCGTTCGCCCCGAGCGCGGAACGGCTGGAGTGAGTTCCGGTGGTCATGCCTGCACCGCCTCGGCGGTCTCGGCCGGCGCGCCGACTTCCAGGGCGGTGGCCGATTTCGTCGGCTGTTCGAGGTAGTCGGCCCAGCGGTTGAGCAGCTCGCGCTGGTTGTACTCACCGTAGCCGGTGTGCGCGATGCCCGGGCCGTGGAACTGCTCCGGGGTGAGCGCGGGGACGACCTCGGTGTCGTCTTCGAGGATGCCCATGCGGCTGTTGAGCTTGAGGCGCCGCGCCATCGAGCCGGCGGCGGTGTTGGTGAGCGAGACCCAGTTCTCGACGTCGTCCTGCTCGAACATGCCGGTGGACCCAAAGCACATCAGATAAGCCTTGTAGGACAAGGCCTTGTACTCCTCGGGCGCCTCCGCGTCGACCGCGAACCAGGACAGCACCTCGGTCTCGTTCTCGCTGATCGGCTGCCACTGGCGGACGGAGATGAACGGCAGCACGTCGTCGGAATCCGCGACGCGCGGCCAGTTGTGCACGAACGACAGGTTCGGGAACACCGAAGCGGCGGAGATCATGAAGCCGTCCTCGCCGATCACCTGCTGCTGGGCCTGCGAGAAGCTGGCCTTCATGCGGTCGACCATCTCCTGGGGGTAGCCGACGTAGCGCGTGCGCTCGTCGAACCCGCCCGGCGGCAGCTTGTAGGTGGTGCCGCCGCCGTTGCCGGCCCAGTACGTGGCGCCGTCCTTGCGCTTCTCCGCCTTCGGCTCGCGGAAGAGGCCGATCTCCACGACGGAGGTGTGCGTCTGCGGCGTGTGGTACATGTCGCCGGCGAAGTTCTCGGCGCCGATCTTCCAGTTGGCCTTCACGCGCCAGCGCTGCGGGCCGCGCAGCTCGATGCCGCTGGGGCTCTGCTTGGTGTAGAAGTCCAGGTAAAAGCGGAAATCGCCGAGGAAGTCCACCAGCGGCGGGGCTTCCCGGTCGAGCGAGACGAAGATCAGCCCGTTGTAGGTGTCGAGGTTGGGCGCCGGCAGCAGCCGCTGGCCCTTGCGCTTGAACCCGGCCTCGCCGCCGTAGGCCTCCTGGTGGAATGGCAGCCCGACGATCCGGCCGTCGTTGCGGTAGGACCAGCCGTGGTAGGGGCACCGGAAGTGCGAGGCGTTGCCCATCTCCGCACGGCAGACCTGCATCCCGCGGTGCAGACACATGTTGAAGTGCGCCCGGATCTCGCCCTTCTCGTCGCGCGTGACGATGAACGAGTCGTCCAGCACGCGGCGCACCACGTAGTCGCCGGGCTTGGCGATCTCCGACTCGTGGGCCACGAACAGCCACGCCCGGCCGAAGACGCGCTCCCGCTCCAGCTCGAAGATCTCCCGGTCGTTGTAGATGTGCGCCGGGATCATCCCGCGCCGCACGTCGGACAGGGTGCCGGACTGATCCGTCATCGTCGACTCTCCTCAAACCAAAACTCTGTAGAGCAGAACTAATCTCTGAACAGTAGAGCAGACGCGGAGATCGGGAGTCAATCGCCGGGGTAGGCCTCGAGGTGCGAGCCCGGACACGCCGAAGAGCGCCGCCGAAGACAGCTCGGCGGCGCTCGCGGTGAGGCCGATCGATTACTCAGGCTTGCGGTACCGGCGTGCGAAGAAGGCCAAGACGTCTTCCACGAACCGCTGCGCGTGCTCGATGTTGGGCAGGTGTCCGCATACGGCGTAGACGCGCAGCTCGGCGTCCGGCAGGCGCGCGGAGGACTCCACGGCGTCGGACCAGAACTCGACCAGCTGCTGCTCCCCTGCCCGCTGCACGACTGTGCCCCCGCGGAACCCCACCGGCTCGGCGAACCGCACGTGCAACGCACCGTGGTTGTCCCGCACGTGCTCGACCCAGAACCCCGTCGGGTCCTCCGGCGCGCCCGCGACCGCGTCCGTCACCCGCACCTCGTACGACCCCACGGCCTCGCCCACCTCCGCCATCCCCGTCGACGCGCTGGGCCCATGCCAAGCCGATCACGGCGAGCCCGGCGGTGGTCCGGCTGAGCAAGACCATCGCCGGGGTTACGGGAATCAGCCCTGGGCGAAGACCGCCAACGGGTCGGTGTGCCGCGGCTGCCAGCCCAGCTCACGCTGCGCCTTGGCCGGCGTCAGCTGCTGGTCGAGCGCGAACGCGTCGGCGATCGGGCCCATCTCGGCCTGCGCCTGTTCCAGCGGGATCGACGTGGTCCTGCCGGCGAGGCCCGCGGCTTGAGCGCACGCCTCGGCGACCTGCTTGGCGGTCGGGTTGACGCCGCCGACGCCCACGTAGACCGAGCCCGCCGGCGCGGAGAGGGCGGCGACGTAGAGCGGGGCGAGATCGTCGATGTGGACGAGCGCCCAGTGGTTCGCGCCGTCGCCGATGTAGGGGATGGCGCCGTTCTTCTTGCCGGGCTGGACGATGAAGGCGTCGATCAGGCGGTTGTCGCCGCCGTAGAGCAGGCCTGGCTGCACGATGACGGGGCGTCCGCCGTGGGCCAGCACGGCGTCCTCCACCGGCTTGCGCCACGCGACCGCGGCGGGCGGGTTCCAGGGCGCGGACTCGTCGGCGACGCCGTCGGTGTCGCCATAGACCCAGGTGCCGCCGGTGTGCACGTAGGTGCCGGTGCCGACGCCGTCCTGCATCGCCGTGGCGGCGGCGAGGTCCTCGTCGCCCGATTCGGCCTGCGCCAGGTGGATCACGGCGTCGGCGCGGGCCGCGGAGTCCTTCAGCACGGCCAGATCGGTGAGACCGCCGCGGACCGCGGTGGCGCCGGCCGCCACGACCGTCGCCTCCGCGCGGTCACTGCGGGCGAGCGCCTCCACTGCGTGCCCCTGCTTCACCAGCTCGGCGATCGTGGCCTGTCCGATGTAGCCGGATCCGCCGGTCAAGAAGACCCTCATGACAACTCCCTTTGCTCACAATGGATACAGAACAACTGTGCGTCGAGGCCGAGGTGTACGTCCAAGACCTCTTTCGGTCGCTGTGATATCTTCCGGGTATCACAGCGCGGTGAGGTGCCGCACGAACCAGTCCCGCGCCGCTTGCGAAGCAACCTTGAAGCCCTCGCCCGTGTATGCGTCGAAATGTCCGCCCGGCAGGAACACGATGTCCTTCGGCTCGGCCGCGCCGGAATAGGCGACGGCGGCGAGGTTGCCGCCTGTCAGGCCGTCTTCGCTGCCGACGATCATCAGCAGCGGCGTCGGCGTCACCTCCGGCAGGTACTTCGCCGGTTCGTAGCAATAGAAGTTGTCGAGGCTGCGCAGCGTGACCTCGTTGGGCCAGCTGGGATCCAGCTCCGCGCGCATGGGTGAACCACTCGTGCGAGTCGCGCGTCGGCAGTCCCACGAGCTGCCCGGGGTCGGTGCCGATGACGGGGATCGTCGCGGCGGCTTCCCCGCGAGCGCGAGCCCGGCGGTCGGCCGTGAACACATCCGGCCCGACGACCTGGTTGTCGACCCGCGCGAGGTTCGCGTAGGTCGCGCGGCCGCTGACGAATGGTGCCTGCGTGACCACAGCCTTCACGCGCCGGTCCATCGCCGCGACGACATAGGCGTGCGCGCCCGAGAAACTGGTTCCCCAGACCCCCACCCGGCCGGGGTCCACATCGGGCCGGTTCTGCGCGTGGGTGATCGCGTGCCGGTAGTCACCGACCTGCACCCACGGGTCGATCTCGTGCCGGGGCTGTCCCGGTGCCGCCTCCGAATCACCCCAGCCGCGGTTGTCGTACAACAGCACCGACAGACCGCCGGCGGCGAAGACCTCGGCGAACCGGTCGAGGTACATGCGCTTGGTCGAGCTCCAGCCGTGGGCCATGACCACACACGGCGCGGGCCCGGCGACCCCCTCGGCCTCGTAGAACCAGCCGCGCAGCAACGCTCCTTCGGCGTCGAACTCAATGTCGTGACGCATGGGTGTGCCTCCTCGAACACTGGTGGTACAGGAAAAATCCTGAGGTCTAACGGATCTGCTCGCCGACGAAAGCCGCGACGTCCTCGATCTCCTGACCCTGCACGTCGTGGCCCAGGCCGGGGTAGACGTGGTTCTCGACGGTGGCGTGCCGCGCCAGCCACCGGTCCGTCCGGGCGAGCGCCGCAGCCGGGATGACACCGTCTTCCCGGCCCCGGCCCCAAAAGACGGGCGGCCGTGTGGTGCTCAAGAGCTCGTCACCGGGCTGCTCGTCCCGCACGACGAAACCCGCCAGGTTCACGCCGTATTCGAAGCGCACAGGCGCGTGCCGCATGAGCTGGTGGACCATGGCACCGCCCTGGGAGAAGCCGAGCAGCCCGATCGACGGCGCGTCGATCGTCTCCAGCCACGCCAGGACATCGAGCGTCGCCGCGTTGGCCACTCGCGACTGAGGGTCGCCGATCGGGTTGCCCTGGCTGGGAAACCACGCGTACCCGCCGGCCTCCGGAATGCGCGCCCGAACCGACGCGACCACGACCTCCGCCGGCAGCAGCGGCGTGATCAGCCGGTGCAGGTGCGTCTCGTCGTAGCTCCAGCCGTGCAGCATCACCAGCAGCGGCCGCGACCCCCGTGCACTCTCCACTTCGGACCACAGCACCGCGCCGCGGTCCATCCCGGGTTCCCTGCTCATCTCGCTCCCGTCGTCGATCACCTCGACTGTGCGCCGGGCGCGCGAGCCGCGTCCAAGACCTGTTCCGCCCTCTGTGATACCCAGCGGGTACCACCGCAGGCCCGTGGGCTTGAAAATCCCCCGCCGGCGACGAACACTGAGTGGGTGAACTCAGAATCGCCGCGCGCGGGCCGGCCGCTCGGCTTCGACCGCCACGAAGCCCTGAACAGCCTGATGACCCTGTTCTGGCACGTCGGCTTCGACGGCGTCACCCAGCAGCAGATGGCCGCGGCGACGGGACTGTCCACGTCGAGCCTGTACAACTCGTTCGGCACGAAGATCGAGATCTACCGCGAAGCCGTCGACGAGTACCTCGCGCTCATGCAAGACGTTCTCGCACCACTTCAGCAGGGCGAGCGTGGCACCGAAGACGTGCTCGAAGCGTTGTCCCGCCTGGAATCCGTGCTCGACGGCCCGAACGCGGGCTTCGGCTGCCTGGCCACCACGGCGATGTCCAAGCCGGTCGACGAGCACGTCGCCACTGCCACCCGGCGCTACCGCGAGCAGCTCCGCGCGGGGTTCCTTGCCGCCCTCGAACGCGGCCGTGAGCTGGGCGAATCCACCGCTGACTCGGCCGTGCTCGCGGATTTGCTCACCGCCACCGTGCTCGGCACGCTCACCATCGCACGCGCCGACGCCGACGGCCGCGAGCTGGCCGCCCAGCTGAAGTCAGTGCGCGCGTTCGTGGAGAGCCGGCGCGCCTGAGCTTCAGACGGCCAGTCGCGCGTGACGCAGCAGGGCTTCGACGGCCTGATCCACGTCTGCCTCGTCGCTCGCCCAGTCCGAAACCGAGATGCGCATGAGCCGCTCGCCGCGGTAGGTGGTGCCGGTGAAGAACGCCTTGCCCTCGGCGCGAACCCCGGCCATGACGGCGTCGGCGAGCCGGCCGTGGTCGCCGTCAGGCGCGAGCCAGCGCACGAGCACCTGATTGGACATGACGTCGTTCACGATCTCGGCCTGACCACTCGCGCCGAGCTGGTCGGCGAAACGGCGGGCCAGCCCGATCGTCCGCTCGACCAGGCCGGCGACGCCGTCGCGCCCGCCGGGAAAAGTCGGGTCCCCAGTCCATCGGGTCGCGGCCGCCTTCACCCTGTTCGAGGTAGGCCGCCTGCACGCTCATGGCCGCCCGGTGCGCGGACGCGTGGGCGCAGATGGCGATTCCGCAGTCGTAGGAGACGTTGAGCAGCTTGTGCCCGTCGGTCGACCACGAGTCGAGGCGCGAGAGGCCCGCGGTGCGCGCCGCCATGGCCGGCGCCGCGGCAGCCAGGAGCATCACGGCGCCGTCGACGTGGACCCACGTCGGATTGCCGGCGGCACGATGGGCCTCGGCGAGGTCGGCCACGGCGGCGAAGTCGTCGAAGCTGCCAGTGTTCACGTTGCCGCATTCGACGACGATCATCGTCGGCCCGTGCACGGAGGCCAGCACCTTTTCCAGTGCGTCGGGGCGCATGTTGTCCTCGTCGTCGCACGCCACGGTGACCAGCGCCCGCTCGCCGAGGCCGAGGAACCGCAGCGCGCGCAGCACGGTCGAGTGCGCCCCGGACTTGACCACGACCGTGATCCGCGGCGCGCCGGCGAGACCGTCCGCCTCGACGTTCCACCCGACGTCGCGCAGCACCTGGTGCCGGGCCGCCGCGAGGCAGGTGAACGTGGCCATCTGCCCGCCGGTGACGAACCCGACCGAGCTCTCGCCGGGCAGCCCCAGCAGGTCGACCAGCCACTCGGCCGCGAGTTCCTCGGCCACGGAGACACCCGGCGTCGAGGGGTAGAGCGAAGCGTTCTGGTCCCACGCCGTGAGCAGCAGGTCCGCGCCGAACGCCGCCGGGTGCAGGCCGCCGACGACGTAACCGAAGTAGCGCCCGCTCGCCTGCGCGGCCACGTAGGGCTCGAGATCACGAGCGAGCTCGTCGACGACGCGTACCGCGTCGATCCCTCGCGCCGTCGGCGGGTGGTCGAGCGCCGCGCGGATCGTCGCGTGGTCCGCGGTCGGGAACACGGGCCGGTCCGGCAAGGAGCCGAGGTACTCCAGCGCGGCGTTGCTCGCCGCGTCGAGCACGGATTTCCAGTCTGACTCCTGCACGGTTCCTCCTGTGGTCGTCGGCACGTCGAGGACCGACAACGTCCACGCAGGACAGCCGGCGCCGCGATCTGAGTCGTGCGACTCAGATCGCCGCCATTCTGCGTCGTATCACTCAGAACTGTCAAGGCTCCCCGGGCAGCGCGCGGGTGCCCACACGGTTTCAGCCGCGCTCGGCCAGCGCCTTCTGCAGCGCTTCGGCGGCCTGCTCACCCGAGGCCGGGTTCTGGCCGGTGATCAGGTTGCCGTCGACCACCACGTACGGACCCCAGGCCGGGCCCGAGGAGTACTCGGCGCCGGCGCCACGCAGCCGCTCCTCCAGCAGCCATGGGGCGTTCTGCGCGAGGCCGACCTGCTGCTCCTGCTCGTCGGTGAACGCGGTGAGCCTGCGGCCCTTGAACAGCCAGCCGCCCTCGGGGTCGCCGGCGGAGAAGAAGCTCGCCGGGCCGTGGCACAGTGACGCGACGACCTTGGACTCGTCCGGCAGCAGCGCGGCCAGCACGTGGGCGACGTCGGCGTTCACGGCCAGGTCCTGCATCGGGCCGTGGCCGCCGGGGATCAGCACCCCGTCGAACTCGGCCGGGTCCACGTCCTCGAGCCGCGCCGGCCGAATCCGAAGCCCACCTGCAGCGGGCCGCCCTGCGTTTTCCGGTGACGACGGTCGTCACGGCCCAGGGGTGCGAGCTGCACCCGACTGGCACCGGCGTCGACCGGTCGTTCTCGCACCTGCTCAGCGCGGTCGCCGACCTCGCCTCGCGGGGCGCGTGGCCGCGGGTGAAGGTGTGCAAGAACGACACGTGCTACACGGCGTTCTTCGACAAGACGCGCAACTCCTCGGCGCTGTACTGCAGCACGACGTGCAGCGGCCAGATGGCGACGCGCGCGTACCGCGAGCGGAAAAAGGAGTGCGCCGCTCGGTGATCAGCGGAACACAGCCGTCCGTTCAGGAGTTGAGCGTGGCATGAGCCAACTCGTGGACCGCACGATCACCGCCCTGCGCACCGAGCACGACACGCTCGCCGCCCTCGTCCGCACCCTGACCGACGAGCAGCTGGCCACCACCAGCGGCGCTGCCGAATGGACCGTCGCGCAAGCCCTGTCCCACCTCGGAAGTGGCGCGGAGATCGGCCGCGCGCCGATCGCCCGGGCCGCCGGCGAGACGGTCGCGGCCGAAGACAACCCGACGATCTGGGCCCGCTGGGACGCGTCCGCGCCGCGCGCGCAGGCCGAAGGTTTCCTGGAGCACAACGCCCGCTGGCTCGAGACCGTCGAAGCCCTCACGGCCGAGCAGCGCTCGTCGCTGACCGTCGATCTCGGCTTCCTGCCCGAGCCGGTCTCGCTGCTGACCGCCCTGGGCATGCGCCTCAACGAGGTCGCCAACCACTCGTGGGACGTGCGCGTGACCTTCGACCCCAAGGCCGGCGTCGAAGCCGCCTCGGCCGAGGTCCTCGTCGACCTGATGACCGGCCCGATCGGCTTCATGCTGGGCTTCCTGGCGAAGCCGGCCGAGCTCGGCAAGCCGGCGTCCGTCGCCATCCCGGGTGCCGGCCTGGTGATCGACGAAGGCGTCACGGTGGTGGACCACCTCGAATCGCCTTCGGCCACGTTCGACGGCCCGGCCGAAGCCTTCATCCGCCTGGTCAGCGGCCGCCTGAAGGCCCCGTACGACACCGGCGTGACCGTCGACGGCGCCCTCTCGCTCGATGACCTGCGCCGGGTGTTCCCCGGCTTCTGACGCGGGGTGTTCTCTCCGACTTGGGACGGAAGGGACAGCGGGCTGACCGGTTTCGCTCACGGTCAGCCCGTTTTCCGTCACTCCGGCGATAACCTTCGCACGTGAGCGGTTCTGGGGTGCGCGGTCTGCCGCACGGGCTGTGCGAATTCGGACGGGCGCTGATGCCGTTGTGCCACTTCATGATCGGTTGAGGACAGTGGCTGTCGACGAACCACCGACGATCCGCGTCCTGCGGTGGGGACTGTGGCTGCAGGTCCCCGCCGCCCTGATGGCGGCGGGCTTCGGGGTGGCCGAAGTCGGGGACAGCAGCGGTTGGTGGAGCGCGTTCCTCGTCGCCGGCCTGGTACTCGACGTGGTCGCCGCGGCACGTTCGCGGCGTGCGCCGTCGCGCTCGGCGATGGTGCGCGGTGGGTTCTGCGCTCGATGACCGCCCGCACCTGGCTGATCGTGGTCCAGGGAATCGTCTTGATGCTGAACGGGCACTTCTTCGCCACCCCGTCGTGGGTTCTCGCGGGGGCGCAGGCGCGCGTGGCGAGGTACGGCGCCGAGGAGTGGTTCGACGCCTGAGCCCCGCGGCGATCACGTCCGCTCGGCGACTCTTCGCACCCGGTGCACCGTCCTCGGGATCCACGCCCACAGCGCCCCGGCCGCCGCGAAGCCGACCAGGCCGCTGACGACGATCCCCAGCCCGAGCCCGGCCAGCGCGGTCACCCCGGCCAGCAGCAGCGGGCCGAGGCCGGAGCCGACGTCGGCCAGCTCGTTCCAGATGCCGATGTGCGTCGGGCGGCCGACGGTCGGCGAGACGTCGGCTCCGAGCGTCATCACGATGCCCGAGCCGAGGCCGTTGCCGAATCCCATCACCATGGCCACGAGGGCAAGCAGAACCGGCCCGTGCGTCAACGGCATGAGGACGAAGGAAGCACCGAGCACGAACGTGCAAGGGACCGCGACCCACCGGCGGCCGCGGCGGTCCATCACCTTGCCCGCCGGGTAGAAGACCAGCGCGTCGATCGCGCCGGCGAAACCGTAGATCACCGAGCTGACCGTGGGCGACAGGCCGAGGTGGGCCGCCCACAGGGGAACGACGGTCTGGCGCGTCTGCCGGATCCCCGACAGCAGCAGGATGCCGACGCCGAGCGTCGCGTACACCCGCCACTTCTGCTTGACCATCCCCCACGTCGTGATCGCCGCCGCGGCCGCGCGGTGCTCCTCGGTCGTCTCCAGATCCGGCACCCGGTACACGACGATCCCGGCGGCGAGCACCGCGACGAGGCTCAGGTAGTACGCGCCGGCCTGCCCCCAGACCTGCATCGCCGCGGCCCCGGCGAACGGACCCAGGAACAGCCCCACGCGCATCGTCCCGCCGAGCGTCGACAACGCCCGCGCCCGCATGTGCAGCGGCACCGCCTCGGTCAGGTACGACTGTCGCGCCAGGCCGTACACCGCGCTCGCGGCGCCGATCAGCAGCACGCCGGCGCCGTAGACCAGCAACGCGGACTGCCCCGAACCGATGTTGACCAGGCACAGCGCCAACCCGACGGCCGTGACCCCGGCCGCCACCAACATCGACTTCCGCTCACCGACCCGGGTCGCGAGGATGCCCGCCGGGATGTTCGTGATCAGCGAACCGATCCCGAGCAACGCCCCGATCAACGCCGCCACCGACGTCGTGGCCCCGCGGTCGATCGCACTCAGCGCGACGACCGGCAGCATCGACCCCTCCGCCAGCCCGAACAACGCGGCGGGCCCGTACACCGCGACGGCCACCGACCGCAGCCGGAACTCCTCAACCATGCCCGGCCACCACCGCGATCACCAGGTCGCGGTCAGGACCGTCCGCTCTCCGAGCGCAGGAGTGCCACAGAGCGCGGAGACTTGGTATTTCGGCAGCGAGAAGTCCTGTGCTCACGGGCCGATCTTCGCAAGCCCGGCCCTTTCACCGGCCCGCTCGTGGCGAGTCCCACACCGGTCTCCGACCGTCTGGAGCACAACTCGCGCCGCAGAACTACACAATTCTCCTTCAACGGACTTTCCGCCGGCTCGGCTCCCGTGTTCGCCGACGATCATCCGATGTCGGACTCCGACCGGATCAGCGAGATCTCCAACGACACCGAGATCTACGCCAACGCCGGCGAACGGATCGTCCAACCCCGCGGCGAGTGGCATACCTTCCGGAACGACACAGACGAGCCCGCCGCCGTCCTCGGTGATCGAACGCCACCAGCCGGTCTCCTGACGGGGCCGGTCAGAACTGGTCGACGTCCACAATGGCCTTGGCGAACGGCTGCGGGGCTTCCTGCGGAACGTTGTGACCGATCCCGGTGAACGTGCGGTGCTCGTACTTGCCCGTGAACTTGTCGCGATAGGCCTTGCCGTCGGCCGCAGCGGCGTCGAAGTCGCTGCCGATCGTGATCGTCGGAACGCCGATCTTCGGCGAGGCCTGAAGTTTCTGTTCGTAGACGTCGTACTGCGGTTCGCCCGGGGCAAGGCTTTGGCGCCAGCGGTAGTTGTGCACGACGATGGCCACGTGGTCGGGGTTGTCGAACGACTGCGCTGTGCGGTCGTAGGTCGCGTCGTCGAAGTGCCACTTCGGAGAGACGTTCTTCCAGATCAGCTTGTTGAAGTCGTGCCGGTACTTCGCGTAGCCCAGCTCGCCGCGATCCGTGGCGAGGTAGTACTGATACCACCACCCGTATTCGGCCAGCGGGGCCAGCGGCTCCTTGTTGACCGCCAGGTTGTTGATGCCGTAGCCGCTCACCGCCACCATCGCCTTGACGCGTTCCGGCCACAGCGCCGCGATGACGTCCGCGGTGCGCACCCCCCAGTCGTAGCCGCCGAGGATCACCTTGTCGAGGTGCAGGGCGTCCATCATGGCCACGATGTCGAGCGCGACCGCCGCCTGCTGTCCATTGCGGACGGTGTCCTTGGACAGGAACGTCGTCGGGCCGTAGCCGCGCAGGAACGGTGCGAAGACGTGGTAGCCGGCGCCGGCGAGCAGCGGGCCGACGTCGACGTAGCTGTGCGGGTCGTACGGCCAGCCGTGGAGCAGAATCACCGGCTTGCCCGTGGCCGGGCCCCACTCGGCGTACCCGACGTCGAGCAGCCCGGCCTTGACCTGTTTGATCGGGCCGAGCGAGGTGTTCTTGCCGGAGCCCGCCCTGAGGTCGTCGCCGGGCGCGGCGGCCGGCGCGCTCTGTCCGGTGGAACACGCGGCCAGCGACGCGGCCGCCGCTGTCGCGGCGAAGGCCTGGCCGAACTGCCTCCGGTTGATCATCGGAACTCCTTGGGTGGATCGCGCGTTTTCGTTGACTCGGAAAACCTATGTGGACAGTGATCTTCGGCGCGAGCGTCAGATGACGCTGTCGGTGTACGTCACGCCTGAGGGCGTCGGTTTTCGGGCGCGGCAAGGGTTCCGTGGACGGTGATCGTCTCCCCGTGCCGCACGAACCGGATGTCCGGAAGCCGGCGACGAAGCCAGTCGAGGACGAAGTAGTTGGCGCCGAGCACATCGCACCGCACCCGCGTCGAACCGCCGTCGGAGAGGGCGTTCGCCATCTCCCGCAGGAGTTTCCGGCCGATGCCCCGGAACTGGTAGTCCTCGGCGACGACGATGCCGATGTCCACGCCGTCACCGTCGTGCTCGGTCGCCATCAGGTGCCCGACCACGGTCTCCCCGTCGAGAGCGAGGAGCACGACTTGGCCGGGCGCGACCGTGGTCAGCGTCGTGAGCAGAGCCGGCGAGATGTGCCGGATGCCGGAGAAGAACCGGTGGTACCGGCTGGCGAGCGACAGTCCGATGAGGAATCTGCCGACCGGTTCACCGTCCTCGGCAGAAGGTTCGCGCACGACGATCCGCGCCGCGAGGTCGGCTTCAGGCGCCATGGAACCTCACAGCGTCAGCACCGGAAGCCCCAGTGCCTCGGCCGATTCCGCGCGCATCTCGACTTTGCGGATCTTGCCGGTCACGGTCGTGGGGAACTGCTCCACCAGACGCACGTACCGCGGGATCTTGTAGTGCGCCAGTTTTCCCCTCGCGAAGGCGCGGATCGCGTCGGCGTCGAGCGGCGCCGCGCCGGCCCGCACCTTGACGCACGCGCACAGCTCCTCGCCGAACCGCTCGTCGGGCACCCCGACCACCTGCACGTCCTCGATGTCCGGATGCGTGTAGAGGAACTCCTCGATCTCGCGCGGATACACGTTCTCCCCGCCCCGGATCACCATGTCCTTGATCCGGCCGACGATCAGCGCGTACCCGTCCTCGCGCATCACGGCGAGGTCACCGGTGTGCATCCAGCCGTCGGCGTCGAGCGCGTCCGCCGTGCGCTCGGGGTCGTTCCAGTACCCGATCATCACCGAATAGCCGCGCGTGCAGAACTCGCCCGGCGTCCCGCGTTCCACGGTTTCACCGGTCTCCGGATCGACGATCTTGATCTCGACGTGCGGGTGCACGCGCCCGATCGTCGCGGTGCGCCGGTCGAGGTCGTCGTCGGCGAGCGTCTGGCAGGAGACCGGCGAAGTCTCCGTCATCCCGTACGCAATGGACACTTCCGCCAGGTGCATCTCGGTGACGCAGCGCTTCATCACCTCGACAGGACACGGCGCGCCCGCCATGATCCCCGTGCGCAGCGTGCTCAGATCGTACTCCGCGAACGCGGGCAGCGCCTGCATGCCGATGAACATCGTGGGCACGCCGTACACCGCCGTGCAGCGTTCGTCCTGAATGGACCGCAATGTGGCCGCCGGGTCGAACGCCGGGCCCGGGATGACCATCGCGGCGCCGTGCGTGGTGCAGCCGAGGTTGGCCATCACCATGCCGAAGCAGTGATAGAACGGTACCGGGATCGCCAGCCGGTCAACGTGGGTGAAGCCGATCGTCTCGGTGACGAAGAAGCCGTTGTTCAGGATGTTGCGGTGGCTCAGCGTGGCGCCCTTGGGAAAGCCCGTGGTGCCCGACGTGTACTGGATGTTGATCGGGTCGTGCGGGCTGAGCGAGGCCAGGCGCCCGGCGAGGTCCTCCTCACCCGTCGCGCAGTCGAGCAGCTGCTGCCAGTCGTCGGTGTCGAGGTACACGACGGTGCGCAGCGCGGTGCCGGCACGGACCTCGTCGATCATGGCCCCGTAGTCACTGGTCTTGAACGTGCTCGCCGAGATCAGCAGCGTGACACCGGACTGTTCGAGCGCGTACGCCAGCTCGTGTGTACGGTACGCCGGGTTGATGTTGACCAGGATCGCGCCGATCTTCGCGGTGGCGTACTGCGTGATCGTCCACTCGGCACAGTTCGGCGCCCAGATGCCGACGCGGTCGCCCTTTTCGACCCCGACCGCCATCAACGCCCGGGCAAGCGCGTCGACGTCCGCATTGAGCTCGGCGTAGGTCCAGCGTCGCCCGGTCGCGAACTCGACGAGGCCCTCGCGGTCACCGTGCGCGGCGACAGTGCGTTCGAAGTTCGCGCCGATCGTCTCTTCGAGCAGGGCCGGGCGGTCGGCGCCGCGGGCGTAGGAGAGCATGATCCACTCCGATCACTTGAGTTCGGCGGACGACTTGCCGAGCAGCCGGCGCGCCACGATGAGCTGCTGGATCTGTTGCGTGCCTTCGAAGATGTCCATGATCTTCGCGTCGCGCGCCCACTTCTCCAGCAGCGAGTCCTCCGAATAGCCGAGGCTGCCGGCGAGCGCGACGCAGCCCAGCGCGATGTCCGTCGCGCTGCGGCCGGCCTTCGCCTTGGCCATGGACGCGTGCATCGAGTTCGGCCGGGCGTTGTCCGCCAGCCACGCCGCTTCCAGGGTGAGCAGGTAGGCCGCCTCGTAGTCGGCCTCCAGGTCCAGGAACGTCGCGACGGCCGCGGGTTGCCGCGGGCCGGCCCGGTCGTAGTCGATGGTCAGGCCGGCCTCGGCGAGCAGCGTGCGCGTCTCGTCCAGCGCGGCGCGGGCCACGCCGACGGCCATCGCGGCGACCAGTGGACGGGTGTTGTCGAACGTCTGCATCACCCCGGCGAAGCTGCGTTCGACGTCGATCTCCGGGTCGCCGAGCAGGTTTTCGCGCGGAACCCGCACGTTGTCCAGGCGCAGGTGCGCGGTGTCGGAGGCGCGGATGCCGAGCTTGTGCTCCAGCCGCACGAGTTCGAACCCCGGCGTGCCCTTCTCGACCACGAACGACTTGATCGCCGCCCGGCCCAGCGCGCGGTCGAGCGTCGCCCACACCACGACGACGTCGGCGCGCTCGCCGGAGGTGACGAAGATCTTCTCGCCGTTGAGCACGTAGTCGTCGCCGTCGAGCACAGCCGTGGTGCGGATGGCGGCCGAGTCCGAACCGGTGTCCGGCTCGGTGATGGCCATGGCCGCCCACTTGCCCGCGAACCGCTTCGCCTGCTCGCCCTTCGCGACCGAGGCGATGGCGGCGTTGCCGAGGCCCAAGCGCGGCATTGACAACAGCATTCCCGCGTCACCCCAGCACAGCTCCATGATGCCGAGCACGCTGGCGAGGTTGCGTCCATTGCGGACTTCCCCGGTGGCCACCTGCCCGCCACCCGCGGTATTCAGGTCGTCGGCGAGGGGCGTCAGCGCGTCGAGCTCCGGCGGACGCGTGTGCTCGTCGCGGTCGTTGCGGCGGGAACCCGGCCGGAGCAGCTTCTCCGCGGTGAGATGGGCCTGGTCGACCACTGTGGACAACCGGGCCGGCACTTCGAGGTGGATCACTGGCTTGCTCCTTGCGTACCGGTTCAGACGAGCAGGACACCGCTGGCGACCCCGACCGCGCGCAGGTCGCGGTACCAGCGTTCGACGGGGTGTTCCTTCACATAGCCGTGCCCGCCGAGCAACTGCACGCCGTCGCTGCCGATGCGCATGCCCTTGGCCGCGCACAACCGGCGGGCAAGCTCGGTCTCACGGGCGAACGGCAGGCCGGCGTCGGCGCGAGCGGCCGCGCGATAGGTGGCCAGCCGCATGCCTTCGAGCTCGATTGCGACGTCGGCGACCTTGAACGCGACACCCTGGCGGTGGCTCACCGGCTCGCCGAAGGCGACGCGCTCGTTGACGTACGGGATCACGTAGTCGAGCACGGCCTGCGCCGTGCCGACCGCGAGCCCGCACCAGGCCAGGCGCGACAGCCGCACGCACTCCGTGTAGGCGGCCGGGTCGGCGTCGCCCAGCAGGGCCGTTTCGGGCACGTGCACCGTCGCCAGATCCAGCCGTCCGGTGCCGGCCGCGCGCAGGCCCATCGCGGGCTCGGGCTCGACGCTCGTCCCCGGCGCATTCGCCTCGACGACGAACAGTGCGGGACCGTGGCCGTCCAGCTCGGCCGCGACCACGAAGAGCTCGCCCTGCGCAGCCCGCGGCACCAGCGACTTGGCGCCGTCGAGGACGAACCCGCCCGGCGTGCGGCGGGCCACCGTGCGCAGCTCGAACGGGTCGAACACGGCACGCGGCTCGAGGATGGCGAGAGCCGCGGCCGGCACGGTGTCGCCGACGAACGCGGGCAGGTACGCGGTCTGCGCCTCGCCACTCCCCCACAGCACGAGCGCCGTGCTGACCGCGGAGGACGCGAGGCACGCCACGGCCAGCCCCATGTCGCCGGCGGCCAGGGCCTCGGTGACCAGGGTCGCCGTGACCGCGGACCGCGCGGTCGCGACCCCGCCGAGTTCCTCGGGCACACCCAGCAGGCTGAGGCCGAGCTCGGCGGACTTGGTGAGCAGGTCGTCCGGCGCTGCGCACCCCGCGTCGGCCTCACCCGCCCGCGCGCGCAGGTGCTCGGCGGCGAACTCGGCCACGGTGTCGCGGATCAACCGCTGGTCCTCGCTCGGGGTGAAGTCAAGCAGGTCGGGCGGGGTGTCGAGCCCGGGCCGGCGGGGTTCACTGCTGGCCATGACAAATCTCCTGACGTGCTAGTACGGGCTTGGGCCCTGGGGGAAGAGTGAGCTCGGACTCCGGAAGCGCGGTGGTGCTCAGGCCTTCTTGGCGCGAGTCCCGGCACGACGACGAGCGGGGGCGGGCGCCTGGCCGAGGCCGGCGATCAACGCGTCGAGCCCGAGGCGCCAGCGGCGGTCCACCGACTGCTTCGAGCCGCCCAGCCGGTGCGCGCTCTCGGCCGCCGCGATGCCCTGGACGTAGGCGAAGAACACGTGCGCGATGTCCGTCGGGTCCGCCGCGAACAGGCCGGCGTCGACGGCGGTGCGAATGTGGTGCACGAAGATCTTGCGCACCTTGACGCCGGCTTTGTCCTCGTCCTGCGTGGGATCGAAGTCGGTGAACGGGCGCGAGAACATGATCTCGGCCAGCACTGGGTTCGCGACCACGAAGTGCCGGAAGGCTTCGGCGAGGTGCCGCAGGGCATCCAGCGGGTCGTCGGTGGCCGGCAGCGCCGCCAGATCGTCGCCCAGCAGGCGGAAGCCCTCGAAGAAGACCTCGCGGATGAGACCCGCCTTGTCGCCGAACACCTCGTAGATGGCCGGGACCGAGGCCTCGGCCCGGCGGGCGACGGTGCGCGTGGTCAGCCCCACCACGCCCTCCTCGGCGAGCACCGCGAGCGCACTGGCCAGCCCGCGCTCGCGCAGCGCTTCGGTGCGTTGCTTCACCCGGGGCACAGCACGATCGTAACACTCTGCCTCCCTGGTGTGAACCGAAGTTACGGAACGTCGATACGGAACAACGTTACGCTTGCCCCCACTATGCATCGGCGCACGCCTCGCCGCTACCCTTGAATGGGGGTAACCGCGTTGTCGGCCTCCGGCAGCTCTGCCACGATCGCGATCATTCCCCTTGCCTGCCAACGGAAAATTCCGAGGAGAGCGTTGTACGTCACCTGGACAGCCCGGTTAGCGAGCGCTAACATCGACGTTGTTAACGACCGCTAACAACGGGTCTCGACGAGCAGGTGTGCGCCGGTCAGGCGCGGCTCGTGACCGAAGCGACGAGAGTGCCGCACACACGATCACCGCCCCGGAAAATCGCCGGGTTCAGCGGTCCGCCTCGGCCACCAGGTGACGCCGAACGAACAATTGTCCTTTGGACTCGAGGGAGTCATCGTGATCGACAACAGGCTCAGCGAGGAATACGAAGAACTGCGCAAGACGGTCGCCGCGTTCGCGCGCGATGAGGTCGCGCCGGTGATCGGCGAGTTCTACATGCGCGAAGAGTTCCCCTACGAGATCGTGGCGAAGATGGGTGAAATGGGCCTGTTCGGCCTGCCCTTCGACGAGGCGTACGGCGGCATGGGCGGCGACTACTTCGCAATGTGCCTGGCCGTGGAGGAACTGGCCCGCATCGACTCGTCGGTCGCGGTCACCTTGGAAGCCGGCGTGTCGTTGGGCGCCATGCCGGTCTACCGGTTCGGCACCGAGGAGCAGAAGCAGGAATGGCTGCCCCGGCTGTGCACCGGGCGGATGCTCGGCGCGTTCGGCCTCACCGAGCCGGGCGCCGGTTCCGACGCCGGCGGCGCGCGGACGACCGCTGTCCGCAAAGGTGAGGACTGGGTGATCAACGGCTCGAAGGCCTACATCACCAACTCCGGCACGGACATCACCGGTGTGATCACCGTCGCCGCGGTGACCGGCACGGACGACAAGGGCGCCAAGGAGATCTCGACGATCATGGTGCCGTCGGGCACGCCCGGCCTGAGTGTGTCCAAGCCCTACTCGAAGGTCGGCTGGGCCGCCTCCGACACGCGTGAGCTCGGGTTCGACGACGTCCACGTGCCCGCCGCGAACCTGCTCGGCGGCCTCGGCCGCGGCTACGCGCAGTTCCTCTCCATCCTCACGGAGGGCCGGGTCGCGGTGTCCGCGCTGGCCACAGGGCTCGCGCAGGGCTGCGTCGACGAATGCGTGCGCTACGCCAACGAGCGCGAGACCTTCGGCCGGCCCATCGGCAAGTACCAGGCGATCCAGTTCAAGATCGCGGAGATGGAGGCCCGCACGCACACCGCGCGGCTGGCCTACTACGCGGCGGCCGCGAAGATGCTGCGCGGCGAGCCGTTCAAGCGCGAGGCCGCCATCTCCAAGCTCATCTCCTCCAACGCGGCGATGGACAACGCCCGCGACGCCACGCAGATCTTCGGCGGCATGGGGTTCATCAACGAAGCCCCGGTCGCCCGGTACTACCGCGACGCCAAAATCCTCGAGGTCGGCGAAGGCACGAGCGAGGTGCAGAAGATGCTCATCGCCCGCGAGCTCGGGCTCTGACGCGCTCGCTCGAAGGGCGGGGCCCGGGGTGCGCCCGGGGCCCCGGTGAAGAAGGTATGTCGACCAATAGTAGGTCGTCCTATTAAATCGGAGGTACGATCCCGCCATGGAAGGCACTCGGACATACAGCTGGGTGGACCCCCAGGAGATGGCCAAACTCAGCCGCGAGATGGACGGGCTCGAGTTCAGCCGGCACCTGCTCGACGCCGGCGAGTCCGGGATCATGCCGATCGCCGCGACACTGGGCTTCCGCCTCGCCGAGATCGAGTCCGGCCACGCCGTGCTCGTGGGCGAGGTCGGCGAGCACCTCTACAACCCGATCGGCATCGTCCACGGCGGGGTCGCCGCGACGCTGCTCGACAGCGCCGCCGGTTACGCCGTGCAGACGACGGTGCCGGTCGGGAGCACCTACACCACTTTGGACCTTTCGGTGCACTACCTGCGACCGCTCACCGCGGACATCGGCGCGCTCCGTGCTACCGGCAACGTGATCAACCGGGGCCGGCGGACCGCGCTGGCGCACGCCGAGATCCGCGACGCGAAGGATCGGCTGCTCGCGCACGCGACGAGCTCATGCATGGTGTTCACCACCGACGCGTGACGGTGACGAGGCGGACATGAACGGACCCGAACTGCGCTCCCGTCGTCCACTGTGTCCCACCCCGCCGGCCACAGTGGACGACGGGAGCGCGATCCGGCGCATCATCGACGACCTGCTGCCCGAGCGGCTGGAGCGGCTGCGGAAGGTGACCGGCCTGCCGATCGCCCTCGGCGGCACCACCCGCCACGGCGCCTCCGGCCTTCACCTGGTGCTCGACCGCCTGATGGGCAACTCGGGTGATGCGTTGCGGGGGCTCGTCGTGCAGCCCGGGAAAGGGCTCGGCGGGTGCGTGCTGCGCAGCCGGACCCCGTTCCGCGTCAACGACTACGCGTCCACGATGGCGATCACCCACGAGTACGACGTCGTGGTGCGCGAGGAGGGATTGACGTCGGTCTTCGCCGTACCCGTGCTGGTCCGGGGTGAGGTGCGCGGGGTTCTATACGGCGCGGTCCGGGAAGGCAACCCGATCGGCGACCGGACTGTGCGCAGTGCCGTGGTGGTCGCCGATCAACTTCAGTTCGATGTGGAGGGACAGCTGCGCCGCGATCCCGGTCATGCCGCCGTCCGCTCGCGGGGCGCGCTCGCCGAGCTCGCCGCGCTCATCCGTGACACGAGCGATCCGCAGCTGCGTGCGCGGCTGGAGCGGATCCAGGCGGACCTGACGGGTGAACCCGTGCGGGCCGAGATCGCGGCGTCCGCGTCGCTCGCGCCCCGGGAGATCGACGTGCTGCGGCTGGCGGAGGTGGGGGCCAGCAACCTGGAGATCGCCGCCCGGCTGGGGCTGAGCCTGGAGACCGTCAAGGCCTACCTCCGATCGGCGATGCGCAAGCTGGAAGTCCACAACCGAACAGCCGCCGCTCATCAGGCACGGCTGAACGGTCTCTTGTGAGCGGACGGGGCCACGACTGTCGTGGCCCCGTCCGGCTGTACTAGCCGAGTTTGCCGACCGGCAGCACCTGCCGACCGTAGGTCGCGGTCATGATGTCGGCCGTGCCCCGGTAGAGCCCGAGGACGGCGAACACCACGGTGACGTACCCGGAAGCCTGCACGAAGCCCTCGCTTCCACTGTGGACGCCGATCACGAGGAGCACCAGTGCCGCCAGAAGCAGCACCAGCACGCTGACGAGCACCGCGTCCGTCCGCAGCGCCGAGACGAGGAAGACGAACGTGAGCACGGCGAACATCGCGAGGAACACCGTGAGTCCGCTCGACACCGCGGCGGCGGGATCGACGTTCGCCTTGGTCGCGGCTTCGACCACCTTCTCCTCGAACGTCGTCTGGATGAAGCCGTAGATGACCCAGAACGGCCCGAAGCTGCCGAACACGACGGCGCCGAACACGTTGCCGCGCACCACTTCGAGCACGGCGACCATGATCTGGATCGCGCCACCGAAGAAGAAGGCCACCGGGATCACGAGGGCGGCACCGGCGGTGTTGACGAAGTTTCCGTTGTAGAGGCCGAGCATGAGCGAGGTGGCGGAGAAGGCCAGGATCGCCCACGCACCGGGGTCGGCGATCGGGACGGTCCGCCCGGCCGGCCGGTCGAAGGTCTTTTCGCTGATGAGAGAGTCGTGCTGAACAACACTGGTCGTACGAGTTCTCCTTGGGGGTTGGCGACCAGTAAAGGTCGTGCACGCCCGAGGGGCTACCCCCGGCCGGGGGTGACTTCGCCGTAGGGAACCCGTCCGGTGACACGCAATCCGTAGCCCTCCAGGCCGACGCGTTTGCCGGGGTTGTCGGAGAGCAGGCGCATGCTGCGGATGCCGAGATCAAGCAGGATCTGGGCACCGGTGCCGTAATCCCGTGCGTCGGCCGCGACACCGAACGAGAGGGTGGCGTCCACAGTGTCCTGATCGGCGTCTTGCAGCTGGTAGGCCTGCAGCTTGTGCAGCAGCCCGATGCCGCGGCCCTCGTGGCCGCGGATGTAGAGCACGACGCCGCGGCCCTCGTCGGCCAC